>JBEKQG010000088.1:0-13678 GCA_049519955.1 Terriglobales bacterium | reverse complement strand
ATGCCTTACAGCGACGTGGACCGCATCGCGAAAATGGTGCCGGCCACGCTGAACATCACGCTCGACAACGCGCTCAAGGAGTCGGCGGCACTACAGGAAGCTTACGGGAAAGATCAGCAAGTAAAGAAGTTGCTCGACACGGCGCGGAAGCTCGAAGGACTGGTGCGGAATTCCGGCGTACACGCTGCCGGCGTGGTGATTTCACCGCGTCCGCTGATTGATCTGGTGCCGCTGCACAAGACGAAGAACGACGAAATCGTCACCGCCTTCGACATGGTGGCCCTGGATAAGATTGGCCTGCTGAAGATGGATTTTCTCGGGCTGACGACGCTCACCATTCTCGACGATGCGTTGAAACTGATCGCGCAGAAGGGGACGATCCTCAAACTGGATGACATCATGCTCGAGGATCCAGAGACGTACGAAAAAGTCTTCCATAAAGGATTGACATCCGGCGTGTTTCAGTTTGAATCGTCGGGCATGAGAGACGTTTTGCGGCGATATCAGCCGAACTCGATCGAAGATCTCACGGCGTTGAATGCGCTCTACCGGCCCGGGCCGATCCAGGGCGGAATGATCGACGACTTCATCGAACGCAAGCACGGCCGCCGCAAAATCGAATACGAACTGCCCGAACTGAAAGAAATTCTGCAGGAGACGCTGGGCGTCATCGTTTATCAGGAACAGGTGATGCAGGTGGCGAACAAACTCGCCGGCTACTCGCTCGGAGAGGCCGACCTGTTGCGCCGTGCCATGGGAAAGAAGAACGTGGAGGAGATGGCGAAGCAGCGCGAGCGCTTTGTCCAGGGAGCCACGCAGCGCGGCTTCCCGCCGAGGAAGATTGAGAAGATTTTCGTTCTGATGGCGCAGTTTGCCGAATACGGTTTCAACAAGTCGCACTCTGCGGCCTACGCGCTGCTGGCCTATCACACGGCATATTTGAAGACGCACCATCCCATCGAATTCATGGCGGCGCTGCTGACTTCGGTCACGGGCAGTACGGATGACGTTGTGAAGTACATCAACGAATGCCGCGAGATGGGAATCGCGGTCGAGCCGCCCGACATCAACGTCAGCGATGCGAACTTTACGCCGCACGGGCAGGCGATCCGGTTTGGCCTGGCTGCCGTGAAAAACGTCGGTGGAAATGCGATCGAGTCCATTGTCGAGGGGCGGAAGAAACTAGGAAGGAATTTCCGGTCATTCTACGAATTCTGTGAGGAAGTGGATTTGCGGCTCTTGAACAAGCGCGTGCTGGAGTCGCTGATCAAGAGCGGCGCGATGGATGGTTTCGGGCGCCGGGCGCAGCTCATGCAGGCGCTCGATAAGGCGATCGAGCAGGCGCAGAAGTCGCAGCGCGACGCGGAATCGGGACAGCACGGGCTGTTCGGCGTGTTCGAGGATGAGACCGCGCAGCAGGCGGGCGACGCACTCCCCAACGTGCCCGACTGGGATGAACACACGCGCCTCGCGGCGGAGAAGGAAATCCTCGGATTTTTTATTACCGGGCATCCGATGGAAAAGTACAAGGAGAAGCTCGCCGACCTGCGCGCGCTCTCAACCGAAGATATTGCCGCCATGAAGAGATCCACCGCCAAGGACGAGAACATCGCGGCTGCGGGTTTGATTTCCGGGCTGCGGGTGGCGAAGTCAAGAAAGGGCGATCTGTGGGCGCAGGCGGCGCTTGAGGATAGGTTCGGCAAGGTGGAGCTGCTGATTTTTCCCGAGGCCTATAAGAAGCTGGCGGAGAAGGTGAAGCTTGAAGTTCCAGTGCTGATACGCGGCGGCGTGCGCATTGAAGAAGGCGCGAATCCGAAGCTTACGGCCAACGAAATTATTCCGCTCGACGATGCGCGGGTGCCCATGGCGAAGGCGCTGCGCATACGAATTCCCCTGGCCAGCGCGACCGGGAGCACGGTGGATGCGCTGCATGCGCTCTGCAGCGAGCGCAAGGGCGAGGCCAAGGTGCTCTTCGACGTGGAGCGGGAAGGCGATTTCATGGTGGTGATGGAGGCCGAAGGCTATAATGTGATGCCAGATCGTAATTTTTTGGGGCGCGTGGAAGAACTGTGCGGGCGGGGCAGTGTGCGCGTCATCAGTTGATGGGCGCAGGTCAGCGGGTGCGGCCGATGAATCGAACAAAAATGAAACGGGCAGAAGAGTCGGAGAATACGGCAATCGCCATCGCGGACTTGATGCTCTCGATGGTGGAAGCACATCACACGCGAAGGAATGGAAACGTCAATACGATGGATTCGGGATTAAAGGCACAGCAGGAACTGGCAAAGATCGAGGAGCAAATCAAGCGGCTCGATGCACTGGAAGGGCAGAACGCGGAAACGCTCCGCCAGATCCAGCAATTGCACGAGCGGGTGAGCGGCCTTCGCCGCGAGGTGTCCTCGCACCTCAACGCCTGGGAGCGGACGGAGTTGGCGCGTCATCCGCAGCGTCCTTACACGCTGGATTATGTCGAGCGCATTTTTACGGATTGGAGCGAGATCCGCGGCGACCGCGGTTTCCGCGACGATCCGGCGATTGTTTGCGGGATGGCCCGCTTTCACGGCGAAGAGGTTCTGATTGTGGGCCAGCAGAAAGCGCGCGACGCGAAACAGCGCGTGTATCGTAACTTCGGCATGCCTCACCCGGAAGGATATCGGAAGGCGCTGCGGGTGATGAGGATTGCGGAGAAATTCAAGCGTCCGATTTTCACGTTCGTCGATACCGATGGCGCCTATCCCGGACTGCACGCCGAAGAGCGCGGACAGGGAGAAGCCATCGCGCGCAACCTGTTGGAGATGGCGCGTTTGGAAGTGCCCGTCATCGCCACCATCATCGGCGTGGGCGGCAGCGGCGGCGCGCTGGCGATTGCCGTGGCCGACCGCGTGTTGATGATGGAAAATGCGGTGTACTCGGTGATTTCGCCGGAGGGCTGCGCCTCGATCATGTGGCGCGATGCCAGCAAGAAGGGCCTGGCGGCGGAAGCGATGAAGATCACGGCGAAAGATTTGATCGAACTGGGCTGTGTCGATGCCATCATCCCGGAACCCGCAGGAGGCGCGCACACCGACCACGCGCAGGCCGCGGAGTTGCTAGACGCCGCGCTGCAGCGGAATCTGGCCGAGTTAAAGCGGCTGCCCGCCGGCGATTTGCTCGAAACCCGTTATAAGAAATTTCGCAACATGGCGCCGTTCTTCCAGGTGGAAGCGTAGTTGCGGTTGCATGAAGCGGAACCGCAAGACTGAAATCTCAGGAGACGGGTGTCCCTGCCCGTCGCCCACCTACAGGATCGGCAAATGCAAACAAGGCTGCACCAGAAAATCGAGCGAGTTGATTCGCTCTAACGCTTTCGCCACCACCGAAGCCTTGCATTCCTCCAGCGTAATCAGCAGAGGCAGGTGTGATTTCGGGCAGCCTGGTTTCTGCAGTACCGAATCGATGTTGATGCCGCACTGGGAGAGAATTGTAGCGAGGCTGGCGATAATGCCGGGCCGGTCTTTCACCATGAACCGCAGATAGTGTTTGGCGGTGAAATCGGCGGTGACGGTGGGCGTTCTTTCGTCCGGTCGTTCAGCGTAACTCACACCGAAATGCTTGGAGCGCGCGATCGCCAAAATGTCGGAGACGACGGCGACGGCGGTTGGATGTCCGCCTGCGCCGTGGCCTCCAAATACGGTCTCGCCACCGTAGGTTCCGGTTGCCACGACCAGGTTTTGGCTGCCTTCTACGCGCGCCAACGGCGATGCGAGTTCGACCAACGCGGGTTGAACGGCGGCGAACAACTCGTTGCCATTCGACCCTGGTTTCAGCTCGGCCCAGGAAATCTGGCGAATTGTGCAACCCAGCAGGCTCGCGAACTCAAAATCAACGGCGTCAATCTGTGCAATCGAGCGGGCCACGATGCTCTCGGGCTGGACGCAGCAGTGCAGCCCGACGCGCGCCAGGATGGTGAGCTTGGCGCGCGCGTCCAGGCCCTCGATGTCTTCCGTGGGATCGGCCTCGGCGAAGCCCAGCTTCTGCGCCTCGCGCAGAGCGCTATCGAAGGGAATACGGTCGCTCTCGATCCGGCCGAGGATGTAGTTGCAGGTGCCGTTGAGAATGCCGCGGATTTTGAACAGTTCATCGCCGGCCAAGCCTTCGTGCAATCCGGAAATCACCGGCACGCCGCCGGCCACCGACGCTCCAAAAACGATTTGCTGCTTCATCTGGCGGGCCAGGCCGATCAACTCGGGGCCGCACCGCGCCATCAACTGCTTGTTGGCCGTAACCACGGATTTGCCCGCCGCGAGCGCCCGCCGGATCCAGTTTTCCGTGGGCTGCAGGCCGCCCATCAGTTCGACGACGATATCCACGTTGGAAGACAGGATATCGTCGATGTTCTCCGTCCACTGCACCGAGGACGGAAGCCAGTCCACCTTCTTCCGCGCCACATTGCGATTGAGGATATGCGTCAGGCGAAGGTGGGTGTTTGCCCGCTCGCAAAGAATTTTTGCCACGGAACTCCCGACCGTGCCGAAGCCGATCAGAGCCACGTTGCAGATTCGTGCGGCGCGATTTTGTGGGCGAACGTCTTGTTTGTCAGCGTCTTTTGCGTGAACGGCGGCGCGGTGGCCGCTGGAATCGAGTTTGGAGGTCATTCCATCTCCCGTGCTTCGGATACTGGATTTCTCTAGGATGTCATGGAGACGAATGAGAGTGGCAAATATTTTAGGTGACGCAGAAACATTCCTGCTGCATGCAACCCCATGCCGGGGGATCGATGGCCTTGGAAGGCCTGGGCAAAGTGGCGCGGCGCCTCGGATCGCGAACGAAAGCCGATAGGGAAGGCTCTGACTCCGGTAGCCGTGGTGCGGAACAAGTTCCCCAAGCACACGACTTTGGGGCAGAGCCTGTACTGATTTGAATTCGCTCTGCTACAATTACGATTCGGTCACGGGGCAGGGACAGCTGCTCTGATGTTGGTTTGCCTGCGGAGTAGTTTTAGGGGACGTAGTTCAGTTGGTTAGAACGCTGCCCTGTCACGGCAGAGGTCGCGAGTTCGAGTCTCGTCGTCCCCGCCATTCCTTTCAATGAGTTGTCGGACGTGACACCGAAAACTCCTGCGCCCGAACGCCACGACAATCCCCCGGCACGGTCTCTGCTTCGAATCCCATTACGTCAACGACTTTTCTTGAGGCGCGGTCGTCTGCCGCGGAGATTCGAGGGGCATCCGCACATGCTCGAAGTCGGGCCACGGAGAGAGGCGGTATCAGACTCCTAACCCAACGATTGTGATTTGCGCCCTTGCTTTAATTGCACGGTAAGTGATGAACTCTCTAGGAACTGTGAATAGTCTCGTGCCCCGCGATCCAGTTTGGGGCGAATGCCAGCCGGGCGCCGATGCGAGTCCGTCTCTCGCCCGGCGATGAGGTCCACTCTCATATGAGCGAAGCAGTCGAAACCAAGTCCCTCCCCGCGAACGCCTACCAGCCGTTGAAGGACGGCGAAATCTACATGCCGCTGGTGCCCACCACCATGACGCCACCGGAGGTGACCTGGCGCGCGGTGCTGTGGGGTACGTTGCTGTGTATCGTCTTCAGCGTCGCGTCGGCATATTCCGCCCTTAAGGTCGGCCAGGGAATGGAGGCGGCGATTCCTATCTCCATCCTCGCCATCGGCTTGGCGCGCGTCTACCAGCGGCGCTCCACCGTGCTGGAGAACATGATCATCACCGGCATGGGCGGCGCCTCTGGAAGCGTGGTGGCTGGCGCCGTCTTCACCGTGCCGGCGCTCTACATTCTCCACCTCGACCCGCATCCGGTGCAGACCATCTTTATCTGTCTGGCCGGAGGCTGCCTCGGCATCCTCTTCCTTATTCCGCTGCGGCGCTACTTTGTCCGCGAAATGCACGGCAAGCTGCCTTTCCCGGAGGCCACGGCCATCACCGAAGTCCTCGTCACCGGCGAGAAGGGCGGCTCGCAGGCCAGGCTGCTGCTCCAGGCCACCGTCATCGCCGCGCTTTACGACTTCTTTGTCACCACCTTCCACGTCTGGAAGGAGTACCTGAACTTCCAGTTCGTGCCCGCGCTGCGGTCGCTGGCCGACCGTGGCCGCATGGCCTTCAATTTCGACGCTGTCAGCTTCATCCTCGGCCTCGGCTACGTCATGGGCCTGCGCATTTCCTTGATCTTCTGCGCTGGCGGCATTCTCGTGAACTTCGTGCTGATCCCGACCATCTGGTTCATTGGCAGCCACATGGGAGAGGTCGCGGTGTATCCCGCTACCATCCCCATTTCGCACATGACGGCCGCCGAGATCTACCGCTATTACGTGCGCTTCATCGGCGTGGGCGCCATCGCGACCGCCGGCCTCGTCGGCATCCTCAAGTCCCTGCGCGTGGTGGCGGGGTCGTTCGGCATCGCGCTCCACGCCTTCCGCCACGGCGAGGCGCAACACACGGAACGCACCGACCGCGACATTCCCATCCTCACCATCCTCCTCGGCGTGGTGCTGGCGGCAATCGGAGTCGCCGCCTTCTACGGATACCTTCATGTTTCCTGGACCGTGGTGGTCGTCGGTCTGGCGTTGACGCTGCTCTTCTGTTTCTTTTTCACCACGGTGGCTGCCAACGCCATTGCCACCACGGCCAACAACCCCGCCAGCGGCATGACGTTACTCACTGTCATCGTCTCCGCCATCGTGTTGCTGAAGTTCGGGCTCTCCGGGATCACGGGCATGTTCTTTGTCATGGCCTTGGCCGGCATGGTTTGCACCGCACTGTGCGCCTCGGGACAGTTCATCACCGATCTGAAAGCCGGCTACTGGCTTGGTTCCACGCCTTCGGCGCAGGAGAAGGTGAAGTTTATCGGGGTCGTCGTGGCGGCAATCACCGCGGGGTTGACCATCATCCTGCTGGCCAAGGCCTTTCAATTCGGAGAGGCCGTGCCCGGCGACCCGCGGCAGGTTTTGGTTGCGCCCCAGGCTTCCGCGCTGAAAGCCGTGGTGTCGGGTTTCATGAGCGGCCAGCCGGTTGCCTATATGTTGTTCGGCATCGGCGCCATGGTCACCGTGGTGCTCGAGATGCTCGGCCTCTCTTCCATGGTCTTTGCGCTCGGCATTTATTTGCCGTTGCAACTGACCACGCCGATCCTGGCTGGCGGATTCCTCTCGCACCTGGTGAATAAGCGTGGGGAGAAGATCGGCGGCCAGCGCGGCAATGCCATCCGCGAGCGCGGCATCATCATTGCGGGCGGATTGATGGCGGGCGGCGCACTCGGCGGAGTGATTGGCGCGGCGCTGCGCGTCCTGCCGCATTTCAAGGAGGAGTGGATTCAGACGCCTTTCTACGCCAACGATACGGTGTCGCAAATTGTTTCCGTACTGATGTTTGTGGGCCTCTGCCTGTACGTTTGGTTTAGCTCGCTGAAGAAAGCGCCCACGGAAGATTAATTACAACGAGGAGATTCACATGGATACCACAGCAAAATTCATTGCAGATGCAATTCTCGGCGTCGATACGCTTTGGGGCGGCGACGTCATGTGTCCCTCTGGCCTGGGCCGCTTCATCGCCGATTCCTGGTTCTCGGATGAGCCGCTTCCGCAGGCTTACACCGCTCCCGCAGCCGCGCGCGTGCGCGAGTCGGGCGGCGTTGCCAGCAAGAATGTCGATCGTCAAGCCGTCGAGGAATATCTGCGTCAGGTCGATCTTCCCCAGGCCATTGCCGGAGTTCGCGATGCTGCTGGGAAAATTGAGGGCGCGCGCGGTCAAGGTCTGCTTGGACTCACCACCTGCCTTGAGGTGATGTGGGACCTTGCTATGGAAGTGCTCGGCAAGGGCGCTCCCGTGCCCTATGTGCGCTGCGTCGAAGCTTCGACGGGCCGTGCGCCGGAAGCTTCCAACCCGGCAGCCAAGCGCGAGCGCGTGGCGGAGTTGTTGGGCCGCGCGGGTTACTCTGCGTCCGGTTCTGGCGGCCTGCTCGGAGCGGTCGATGACTGGCGCCGCGACCGCGTGGTTCCCATGGCTTCCGTTCGCGCCCTTGGAGCCGCAGTCATTGCCTACTTTGACCGCCTCAGCGAGGTCAACTTACTGCCGTATCTTCCCAAGTATCTCGCGCCCGTGCCTCGCGCCAACATCGAATTTCTTCCGATCAAGGACGCCTGGTTCTCGGGCTCAATGAACTACATAGGCCGAGCGCGTAAGCCGGATGGCAGTCCGAAATACGAAGCCACTTATGAGATCAACGCGTCGTTACAGATCACCGTTCCCGAGTTCGAGCAGTTAGTCAGCCACGAAGTTGTGCCGGGGCATGTTACTACGTTCGCTTACCTGCAGGATCTTTATGTGCGCGGGAAAATGGACTTCGAAGCGACGGTGTTGACCATGAACACCCGCGCGGCCACGCTCTTCGAGGGCATCGCGAACAATGCCATTCTGATCGCCCATGGCGTGACCGAAGTCGAGCAGTTGCCCGACGAAGATTTGCAGATCGGCGTGCTGCTGGCGCTGCTGCAGGACGATGCCAAGAACCAATCATCCTATCTGACTTGGGGAGAAAAAATGCCGCGTCCGCAAGTGGCTGCCGTCCTTCGCCGGGATTTTCTGGTGACGGAAGAGCGAGCCGAAAAGCTCTCCGGCGCATGGGGCCAGCATCCGTTACTGGGACGAATGTATCTTCCGGCTTACCGGGCGGGAACCGAACGCGTCGCACATCTGCGACGCACCTTTCCAGCGGACAAGATCTTACCGGTCCTTTACGGCTGTTCCGGGCTCGTAGATGTCGTGACCATCGCTGAGGTCTTGAAGGGCAATTAGGTGAGCATTGTACGTGGTGACATAAAGATGACGACCGGGAACGAACTGGACGTGTTCCAGCGATTGCAGGGGTTGTCGCGGATGATTGGCAACACTCCTCTGCTCCGAATCGAATACAGTTTTCGGGGCAAACAGCGGGTGATCTATGCCAAGTCCGAGCAGTTGAACCTGACCGGCAGCATCAAGGATCGGATGGCGTTCCACATCATGAAGACGGCTTACGCCGCAGAGCGGATTCGTCCCGGCGACACGATTGCCGAAGCGACCAGCGGCAACACCGGCATCTCATTTGCCGCCATTGGCCGCGCGCTCGGGCATCCGGTGAAAATCTTCATGCCGAACTGGATGAGCCACGAGCGCCAGGACCTGATTCGCTGCTATGGCGCTGAGATCGTTCTGGTCAGCGCTGAGCAGGGAGGATTTCTCGGCAGCATCCACCTGTCCGAAGAGCTGGCGGAAAGCCGATCCGATGTTTTTCTGCCCCGCCAGTTTTCAAACCTTGCCAACACCGAGGCGCATGAAACCACGACGGGCCCGGAGATCTGGGAGCAATTGGAGTCCGCAGGACTTTGTCCCGACGCCTTTGTGGCTGGAGTTGGCACCGGCGGAACGGTAATGGGAGTGGGGCGCTACCTGCGCACGCGCAATCCGGAGGTCAAGCTTCACCCCGTCGAACCGGCGGAATCGCCGACGATTTCCACCGGATACAAGGTGGGCAAGCATCGCATCCAGGGCATCTCGGATGAATTTATCCCCGCCCTCGTCGATCTTACCGTTTTAGACCCAGTCGTCGGCGTGTCCGACGGAGACTCTATCTTGATGGCGCAGAAGCTGGCGTCGAGTCTTGGCCTGGCTGTCGGTATTTCATCGGGGTGCAACTTTTTGGCGGCGCTTAAGGTACAGGAGGAGCTTGGCCCGGATGCGGTGGTGGCCACGGTATTCGCGGACGACAACAAGAAATACTTGAGCACCGACTTGACCCATGTCGAGCCGGTGCGCCCCGATTACCTCGCGTCCGAAGTCACCTTGACCGGGATCTCGGCCCTGGATCGCGTATGTCGCTTCTGCGCCAGCGGTCGGGAATGAGGTGGAAACGAAAAGCGACGCTGGCTACTGTATCCGATGCAAATCGCGCACCACTTTTTCGCCTTTCAAGCCCCAGTCGGCTGCGATGGCCAGACTCTCCGGAGACAACACATTCAGGGCCGTCAATAATAGAGAGCATCGATAGAAAGCATCGCCGATCGTTTACCTGCAGTTGACTGAACTGGCGGACCTGGCCGGTTCCCGCCTCTCTAGCGCCTCGAGAACTGCTCTAAGACCCGGCCTCTTTCTCCATCTCCAGCAATTGCTCTTTGCGCTTTATGCCCCAACGATAGCCGCCCAGGCCGCCGTCTTGGCGCACTACGCGATGGCACGGGATCGCGATTGCCACCGGGTTGGTGGCGCAGGCCCGGGCCACGGCTCGAATGGCTTTTGGCTCGCCGATTTTCTCGGCTACGGCGCTGTAGGAGAGGGTTCCTCCGCGGGGAATTGTCTGTAGAACTTGCCAGACGCGGCGTTGAAACGCGGTGGCCCGAATATCGAGCGGAAGCGCGGGATTGGCCGCTTGTCCTTGAATGAGGCGGGTGAGGTTCTTTCGCCATTCGGATATAGCGGTGTCGTCGCGGCGGCGAACCGCAAACGGGAACTCGCGCATCAGGCCCTGCTGAAGTTCCTGGTCGGAATCGGCGAAGCGAATGGCGCAGATGCCCTTGCCGGTGGCCGCGATCATCATGCGTCCAAGGGGAGACTTGGTGATCGTATAGCGGACGACAGCCGCCACAGCGCCGCGGCGGTACTTCTCCGGAGTCATGCCGAGCTCGGCGGCGGTGCGTTCGTAGAGACGGCTGCTGGAGCCGTATCCGGCGGCATAGAGCGCGGTGGTCACGGAGTGGCCAGCTTGCAACTCTTGTTTCACCAGCCGGAGGCGGCAAGCGTCGATGTAGGCCTTGGGCGACACGCCAAGCGCGGATTTGAAAGTCCGCTGCAAGTGAAATGCACTGCGGCGGAACTTCTTGGCGAGCAGGCTCAGCGTGAGGCGATCTTCAGTATGTTGATCGACGATGTGCCGTTCGATATAGCGGCAGATTGCGCGAACCAGCGCGGATTGCGGGTTTCCATCCGCAGCCTTGGGACGGCAGCGCAGACAGGCGCGATAGCCGGCTCGCTCGGCTGCGATCACATCGTCGAAAAAGCCGACGTTCTCGCGGCGCGGGCGTTTCGCGGGACACGAAGGACGGCAGAAAATGCCGGTGCTCGAAACGCCGAAAACAAACGTGCCGTCGAGCGAACGGTCGCGCTCGACGACCGCTTGCCAGCGGCGGGCGCTTTCTTGTTCCGGCGTTTGTTCTGGCGCTCGTTGTGGAGTCGGCATCATCGCTTCTTCTCCTGTAAGTATCGCATTGGTGGCCATGCGACTAAGATAGGGCCGTCGCGTCGAGCGGGCTATCCGGATGTTGCGGTCAAACGAATTTCTTCGCAGCCTGCCTTGAGCGTGGTCGAAGGTTCCCTTCGCGGGAGTTCTGAGTCTTGCGGGCGCCTTTCCAAAAGCCTTGTCCGGCGCTGGTTTCGGGCGGTTGTTGCGGTCTATCCCACGATGGTAACGCTGGACTGGTTACTCATAAAGTGCAGATGCTTGCACCCGTCGGCCCGGAAAAATCCCGTTCTTTTCCCCTAAATTCATTCTCCACAAACACTTACGCCCTCTCTTTCAAATGGTTTGACGGGTGCACTAGGGCTTCGTGGCGCCCAGAGCGGATCGGGCGAGCCCGAGGGAGCGAACTTTGACCATCGTTTACAGCGCCGAGTGCGTGGCCCATCAAAAATCAGCGTGGCGGCCGGCAAGCTTGCTGCCGCTGCTGGTGATTCTGTTCATCGTCTCCTACGCCATTCTGACCTTGCTGGTTTTCGAGCAGGGCCGGACCATCGAATCGCAACGCGGATTGATCCGCGAGATGTTCCAGGACAGCACGCAATTGGCTGCGCTGAAAGACAAATTGGCCTGGAGCGACAGCAATCGAAGCCAAGACAAGCCGTTGGTGCAGGCGGACCCGAAGAGTGCCGGCCCCGGCAGTCCGGCGGCAGGGCCCAAAGGACAGGGCAAAGCAGCAAATCGGCCCGGCAAATCGGCACGCTCCACGGAGCAGGTTCCCGGAAAGCCGCCTGCGGACATGGAGGATGTGCGGCGCTCGACGCGCGTGATCTAGCGGCCGCAGCAGTGTGAGTAGCGCGGGTTGACGATAGCGACCCTGGTTGTAAGGAGAATCTCAAGAGCAAAGAGAAAAACGGTTCTGTGAGAAGCGCGGCCTTCTGCGGGGCCGCGATGCAAGCGAGACCCGATCATGAAGACCCTAGCCCTCTCCCTAATCCTTTGTCTTCCCGTCCCCAGGTTGGCGCCGCCAGCTCAGCCCTCCCCCACCCCCAGCCAGCAACCGGCAAAGAAAAAGGGAGGGCAATGGTATTTCACCGCAACCGGACACGCCGTGTATTGCTACGGCCCGGTGGTCACCATGCCTCAGGCGCCCGGCGTGCTGACGAAAGTCGCGACCTTCTGCCGTGGCAATCAAGTGATGGTTCCGCTGAAAGATTAGATCGACGGCGGATGCATATCCGTTGACTAGGCGACGCGACTCATCCAGAGTCAAGCGGCAATGCGCAATTCGATCCCGTGGCCGGACCACCTTACACAACCTACGCCCGGCGTGCTTCCCCTATAATCGGTAGTCGGAGTACCGTTTTGGCGGGGGCCCGTAGCTCAAGCGGATAGAGCATCGGATTTCTAATCCCGACCCATTCACTTTTTCAAACCCCGCCAAACCCAGCAAACATGCGGCATTTCAGAGAGTTACTCGGAAAGCTGTCCATCGTGCTGCGAGTCGTTTTGTGCCGTCTTATTAGGTCTTTTCTCAGGCTGACGGGCAGACTTCGGGCAGAGTTTCAGTTGTTTGCGACCCTTTTCTCATAAACCGACCGCGATGCAAACCACATCCCCAGCACTTTGCCGGGATCAAGTTCGACTGCAGGTCCGCTTCCGGGCGTTGGCGAACCTGACCGTCAGGAGTAGGCTGCCTTCGACTTTGCTGACGGTTTGGACGACGATGGATTTTTAGCGACAAAAAAAGGAAAGGCTATGTTCTGCGCAAGGTGCGGGGGCGCGCGAAGCGGGGCAGGGACGGGAACCACTCACTTGCTGCCCTCGCCTACCCCCAAACAGCGACAACTTCGCTCGCGTGGAACGATCGAACGATCTGAATTGCTCCCTCCAACAGACGACACCCACTCGACCGGCCCACTCGATCCGCCACAATGCCTCGTTCACGCCGAACACGAGATTTTGATTTTCCTATACTTCTAGTACGGCGGAAGACCCCCCGGCTCTGCCGGGGAGGCAGCAAAAGTTTGACAGCTCGCGCAGTATGTTTCTCTATTCAAGTGCCCCGGCCATTAGCATTGCGGCTTTGGAGCTCGTGATTTTGACTTTGTGTCGCGGCAGAGCCCCTTTGAGGAGCCCGCGACCCGTAAAGCCTCCGGCTCTGCCGGAGGATACTTACTCCCGAACCAGATTTTGCAGCTTATTGAAATCTATTGAAATGCGTAGTCTTTAAGTGATTGATATTGAACCTGTTGCACGCTCCTTGTTGAAAATTATTGATCGGTGTTGAAGCTTGAAGTCCTGACCTTCACAAAATCGTCTACATTCACTGTGGGGTGAACCCCTCCATTGAGACAGTTTGCGTGTCTACACCTGCCGTTGGTTTTTCTCACTGAACCCACACGTGAAACAAAATCCCATGCTACAGGTTGCAACATCAGTCCGTCCGGTGAACTCATCTCGCTGATTCTCCAGCA
>JBEKQG010000087.1:0-13762 GCA_049519955.1 Terriglobales bacterium | reverse complement strand
TTCCGGCGCACCCAGCGCTTCGCGATCGACTGGAATGATGCCCTTGCCGAGTTTGCCGGTGGATTCCGCGATCAACTGCTCGAGCCACGCGCCCAGGTCGGCAATTCCGGGCGAGGCGATGAGCGTAATCTTGTCGCGGCCGAGGGTTGCGGCTGTGCCAACCATCAGCCCGAGCATCACTCCCGGATTCTGTTCCACGGGAGTGGACGCCTTGCAGGCTTGGACCATTTCTCTCGCGCACTGCAGGAACTTGCCCGTGTCGAGGCCCATACCCGCGGCGGGAACCATGCCGAAGTTCGAGAGCGCTGAGTAGCGTCCGCCGATCGACGGCAGACCGTAAAAAATGTGGCGGAAGCGGTCGCGTTCGGCGACCTGCTGCATTTTCGAGCCCAGGTCGGTGATCGCGATAAAGTGGCTGCCCGCCTTGTCCGCGCCGACGGTTTGCCGCACGCGCTCGAAGAAATACTGCTTGTAGATGTTGGGTTCGAGTGTGCTGCCGGATTTGCTGGAAACGACAAAGAGAGTTTTGGCGAGGTCGAGTTGTTTTTCAACGCTCCGAATTTGCGCCGGGTCGGTCGAGTCGAGTATGTGCAAGCGCGGGAAGCCGGGCGTTGGCGCGAAGGTCAGCGCGAGCACCTCCGGGCAAAGGCTCGATCCGCCCATTCCGAGCAGCAGAATGTCGGAGAATCCGGCGTTCTTGATCTCGTGTGCGAACGCCTTCAACTGCACGGCGCTGGCGAGTTGTGCGTCCGTAATGTCAAGCCAGCCGAGCCATCTGGCCTCGTCTTCGTTCGTCCAGAGAGAGGCGTCGTTTTGCCAGAGGCGACTCACTTTTCCCGATGCGCGCCAATCGTCGACATTTCTTCTTACCGCCGCGTCAAGATCGGCGGGAAGCGCCGCACTCTGGGAGTCGATCGGTGGCGCACTCATCGCTTCGTACTCTTTTCGACTGCGGCCAGCAGCGTGCCGAAGGCGTCGGCAAATAATTTCACTCCGTCGGTCGTCAGCTTGTCGGTCACGTTTTTCATGACAATGCCAACGCTGGCGAGATCGGCCATCGTTTTTCGCGCGCCTTCGAGGTTTTCGGTCAGGCTCGGGCGCGGCTTGCCGTGATCGCGGAAGGCATCGACAGTCGCGGGAGGAACGGTGTTGACGGTGTCGGGCCCAATCAATTCCTCGATGTAAATCACGTCGCGGTAATTTGGATTCTTCGTGCTGGTGCTTGCCCACAGCACGCGCTGGGTCTGCGCGCCTTTGGCGGCGAGCGCCTTCCAGCGCGAAGTCGAGAAGATGCGCTGGTAGGCTTCGTAAGTCAGCTTTCCGTTGGCGATGGCGACTTTCCCGAGAATTCCCTGCAACTTCGCCTTGCGCCCCGCGTCGGTCTCTTTTTTTATCTGGTCGCCGGCGAGCGAATCGACCAGCGAATCGATGCGGCTGATGAAGAAGCTGGCCACGCTGGCAAGCTGGCTCACGTCGCCACCGTTTGCGGCGAACTTCTCCACTCCGTCAATGAAAGCAGCGGCAACTTCCTCATACACCGTCTGTGCGAACAGCAGCGTCACGTTGATGTTGATGCCTTCGCTGAGCAATTGCCGGACCGCCGGAATGCCTTCGAGCGTGCCCGGCACCTTGATCATCAAGTTCCCGCGGGCCACACTCTTCCACAGCCTCCGCGCCTCCTCGATGGTGGCGTGGGTGTCGTGCGCGAGATAAGGAGACACTTCAAGGCTCACGTAGCCGTCGCGTTTCTTCGTGCTGTGATAAACCGGCGCCAGCAGATCGGCGGCGTCCTGAATGTCGCGGATCGCCAGCAACTCGTAGCGTCCTTTGGCGTCGAGGCCGGAGCGGCTGGCCAGCGCATCGAGAAAATCCTGATACTCGGTCGAGCCCGCAATCGCCTTCTCGAAGATGGCGGGGTTCGAAGTCATCCCGCGCACGCCGTCTTCCGCAATCAAACGCTGCAGCGCGCCGCCCTTCAGCAGGTCGCGGCGGATGTAGTCGAGCCAGATCGACTGGCCAAAAGATTGAAGCTGGGTGAAAGGGTTTGCGGTTCTTGCGGTATCGAGAGTGCCCACTGGATTCATCACTATCTCCTAAAGTTCTTCGTAGAGGCACGGCTTGCCGCGTCTCCTTCACCGCGCCTGTCTTATCGCGTCCAAAGAGACGGACCAAGCCCCGTCTCTACACAATCGTCATTTCCCAAGCAGTTCGCGCGCCGCTTGCAGGACGGCATCGGATGTGAATCCGAACTTCCTTTGCAAATCCTTGAGCGGCGCGGATGCTCCAAACGTCTTCATGCCGATGATGCGTCCGTTTGACCCCGCATATTGCGCCCAGCCGAAAGTCGAAGCTTGCTCGACTGCGACGCGCGCCGTAACGTCGGGCGGAAGCACTTCATCGCGGTAACTCCGGTCTTGCCGCTCGAATAAGTCCCAAGAAGGCATACTTACAACCCGCGCCCGAGTGCCTTCCGCTTTCAGTTTCTCATAAGCGTCGATACAGAGGGACACCTCGCTGCCTGTCGCCATCAGGATGACCTGCGGCTTGCCACCTTCGGCGTCGGCCATAATGTAGGCGCCGCGCGCCACGCCTGCTGCGGACGCATACTTTGTGCGATCGAAAGTCGGCACAGCTTGCCGCGTCAGGACCAGCGCCGCTGGCTCTTTCCGCAGCTTCATCATTACCTTCCACGCTTCGACGATTTCGTTGGCATCGGCGGGGCGCAGCGTTACCAGTCCGGGAACCGCCCGCAGCGAGACCAGTTGCTCGATCGGCTGGTGCGTCGGTCCGTCTTCGCCGACGCCGATGGAATCGTGGGTGAAGATCCAAATCGCGGGAATTTCCATGAGCGCCGAGAGGCGAACCGGCATCTTCATGTAGTCGCTGAAAATCAGAAACGTCGAGCCGTAAGCGCGGATTTTCGACAGCGACATGCCGTTGACGATGGTGCCCATGGCGTGTTAGCGAATGCCGAAGTGGAAGTTGCGCGCGTCGTAGTGGCCCGCTTCGAAATCGCCCGCGCCGTCGAAGCTGAGCCGCGTTTTCGTCGATGGATAAAGGTCGGCCGAGCCACCCATGAGCCACGGACAATTCTTGGCGATGGCGTTGAGGACCTTGCCGGACGATTCGCGAGTGGCGATTCCCTTGGCATCGGGCGCGAAGGTTGGCAATTCTCTGTCCCATCCGTCGGCAGGCTGCCCGCGCTGCATGCGCTCGAATTGCATCGCCAGATCGGGATGGTGCTTGCGGTACTCGTTGAACATGGCGTGCCACTGCGTCGTCAATTGGCGTCCGCGCCTGCCCATGACGTCGCGAAAGTTTTCCTCGACCCCATCGGGGACCAGGAATTTCGCGTCTTCCGGCCAGCCGTATGCGCGCTTCGTCAGCTTGACTTCCTCTTCGCCGAGCGGCTCGCCGTGCGCCTCTTTTGTATCTTGCCGGTGGGGCGAGCCGAAGCCGATGTGACTATCGACGACGATCAGCTTGGGGCGGTCCTTCACGTTAAGCGCATCGTCGTAAGCGTTGGCAAGGGCCGCCAGATCGTTTGCGTCGCGTACGCGCGAGACATCCCAGCCATAGCTCGCGAACCGGGCCGCCACATTTTCGTCGAACGCGAGATCGGTGTTGCCCTCGATCGTGATGTGGTTGTTGTCGTAAATCCAGCACAGGTTCGCAAGCTTCAGATGTCCTGCGACGGACGCGGCTTCCGCAGAAATTCCTTCCATCATGTCGCCATCGCCGCAGAACGCCCACACATTGTAGTGGAACAGCTCGAATCCCGGTCGATTGAAATGCTCCGCCAGCCAGCGCTCGGCGATCGCCATGCCCACGCTGTTGCCGGCGCCCTGACCGAGCGGGCCGGTGGTCGTCTCAACGCCCGTGGTGACGCCATATTCCGGATGCCCCGGCGTTTTGCTGCCGAGTTGCCGGAAGTTTTTGATGTCGTCGAGCGACACGGCAGGTGTCGAAAGAACCTTGCCGTCGAGACTTACGTCGCGCAGGCCCGCCAAATGCAGCAGGGAATACAGCAGCATGGAGGCATGGCCATTCGAGAGCACGAAGCGGTCGCGGTTTGGCCAGAGCGGGTCCGCAGGGTCATAGCGCAGAAAATGTTGCCACAGGCAGTAAGCAACCGGCGCCAATCCCATCGGCGCCCCGGGATGGCCCGAATTCGCCTTTTGCACGGCGTCGATCGAAAGAGTGCGAATGGTGTTGATGCACAATTGATCGAGCTCGGCGCCGGTGGCAACAGACTTGTCACTGACGGCCATCAAGATCCTCCTCGCAAACTGGCGGCATTGCCCTGTTTAGAAGCCTCTTTATGGAACTTACATGAAATCCGGGCCAAATGGATACCAGCGCGTAGACCGCCCCAACTTTACATCGCGATCTGGAAACAAAACGAGATGCAATGGAGCCGATCTCCGATTCTACACCGGAAAGAATTCGACTCGCCGCTGCCGGGGAATCCCGCCGGCTTGTGGGGCGCGAGCTGCCGATCAGGTAAGCAAGACCTTGCCTTGACTGATTCTGTGTTGCAGCGTGGACGCCAACTGGTCCACATCCCCGGCGGACAGGTTCATCGTCTCGGGATCGAGGACCGGAATGTGGTTCGTTCCGATCGCGTCGCGGCGCACTTGGATGAGCAGAGCCTGTAGCGCCTGAGGGTCGTATTTTTGTGGTGTCAAGCGGATCAATTCTTGCAGTGCCGTTCCAATCGTCATGCGTTCGCGGTAAGGACGTTCGCTGATCATGGCGTCAAACGTCTCGGCCAAGCCCACGATGCGCACCGCTTGCGGTATTTCGTCGCCATGCAAACCGTCGGGGTATCCCGACCCGTCTGCGCGCTCATGGTGCCAGCGCACGATCTCTGGAATTTGCGGCCAGGGGAACTGCACGTGGCTGACGATCTGATGCCCAACGACGGTGTGGTCGCGCATCTCGCGGGATTCCTCCTCGTCGAGCTGCGAAGCTTTTCCGAGCAGGCGCTTATCGACAGCCACCATCCCGATGTCGTGCAGATAGGCCGCCGAGCGCAGCGACGCCACAGCGCTCGGGTCCATCCCCAGCGCTTCGCCGATCGCCTGGGAGTAGCGGCCCACGCGCAACGAATGCCCATGAATGTTGACGTGTTTCACGTCGATGGCGGCGGCGAAAGCTTCGAGCGCATTGTCGTAGAAGCCGTGCAGCGAGGCCAACAGCCGCAGGTTTTCGGAAACCCGTTGCGCCAGCGTCTGGCCGAGAGTGTGGTTCTGAATGGCCAGCGCCACGTAGTGGCTCAGTATTTCAAAAGCCGTGAGCGCGTCTTCTTCGTACAGGGCGTCGCCGGGCCGGCGTCCCAGGGCGATCGCTCCGGCGAGCTTTCCCCGGACTTTCAGTGGGCAAAGGCATTTGAACAGCTCGGGTGCGACGTTGCCGTTCGAACTCAGAAAGACGTCGTAGGTGGAACTGTTGAGCACGACCGGGCCGGCGGCCGTGGCCAGCGCATGTACGTGCCGGGGCAGGAGGGGAATCAGCGACGGTTCCGGCAGCAGCGGGAACCCTTGCGCATCGACCGAGGTCAGCATGGAGGGCCGTTCGCTGAAGGAAAAGAGCACAGCTTCGCGCGCGCCGGCCGCTTCCATTACAGCGGTCAGCATGGCGCGAGCGGTTTGGCGGAAGTCGCGGTCCGCTGTAAGTTCGGGCCCCAAATCCGCCAGCGCTTCGACTGTCCGTAAAAACTTCTTGAGGTTGGTTCCCTGCAATGCCTCGCGCGGAGGTACATGCGAGAAACCAGAGCGGTACCAGCGTAGCATCGCGCCGCGGCTCGATTGTTGGTTAGTTTGGTGCCAGCCCAGAATCGGGTCATTGAATCATTGAGGCATTGGATCATCGCATCATTAGGGTCATCGGAACTTCGGAAAGGAAAAATGGTCCGATGACTCAATCACTCAATGACTCAACATCTATACGCCGACCGGGAACGGCTTGCTGTGGCTTTCCGCGCCCACCGAGAGGCCGGCGAAACGCCCCTGCAACAGCGACATCAGACCCGTGACCCAGTAACCGACCACGAACAACACCAGGAACGGAACGGTGAAGTAATTCTCGTTGTCGATGGCGTAAATGATCGCCAGCGCGAAATAGGTTCCGATCAGCAGTTCAATCCACGGGACCCATCCCAGGCGCTTGCGGTACTTGTTCGCGCCGACCTTGTCCTTCTTCGATTCGACGCGGTATTTGGGAGTCCGCGCGAAGGCGGTCTGCTTGCCCACCAGCGCTTCCAGCACGGCAATCGTGTTGGTGACGGTCAGCCCGATTCCGAGGGACATCAGAAGTGGCAGGTAGAGCAGCGATCGCACCCAGCTTTTCGGAAACAGTTCTTTCTGCGAAACCAGATAGAAGCTGGAAATCGAGAACGTCGAAGCCATGAACAGGGGCAGGTCGATGTAGAGCATCTGAAACCATCCCTGATAGAAGCGAATAATCATGGCGGGCATCAGCAGAACCGAAAGCACGATCATCAGCGGATAGCTGAGATTGGCTGTCAGGTGATACACGGCTTCGATCTTCTGGTGCCGCGACGCATCGCTGGCGAACACCTTGGGCAGAATTTTTTTCGAGACCTGGATCAGCCCCTTGGCCCAGCGCGCCTGTTGCGTTTTGAATGCCGTCATCTCGATTGGCAACTCGGCCGGGCATTCCACGTCCTGCAGATAAACAAACTTCCATCCTTTAAGCTGGGCGCGATAGGAAAGATCGGTGTCTTCGGTGAGAGTGTCATGTTCCCAGCCGCCGGCTTCGTCGATGGCGCAGCGCCGCCACATGCCCGCCGTGCCGTTGAAGTTGAAGAAGACGCCGCTGCGCGACCGTCCCGAGTGTTCGAGCACGAAATGGCCGTCGAGCAGAATGGCTTCGACCTGGGTCAGCAACGAATAGTTGCGGTTGATGTGCGTCCAGCGAGTCTGCACCATGCCGACTTTGGGATCGGTGAAGTGATGGATGCACTTCAGCAGAAAGTCGGGCGGTGGAACAAAGTCGGCGTCAAAGATGGCAACGAATTCGCCCTTTGCCGTTTTCAATCCCGCTTCCAAAGCGCCCGCCTTGTAGCCCTCGCGATTCTTGCGGTGCAGGTGGACGACTGGATTTCCCAGGGCGGCGTAGCGCTCGACAAGAGCGCGGGCCACCTCCACGGTTTCGTCCGTCGAGTCGTCGAGCAACTGGATATCGAGCTTGTCCTTCGGATAGTCGAGGTGGCAAACGGCGTCCAGCAGCCGGTCCACGACATATTGTTCGTTAAAGATCGGCAACTGCACGGTGACGCGCGGCAGGTCGTCAACAGGGAAGTGCGCTGCGGGTTCCGTTGTCTTGTTCTTCTTGTGCTTGTAATAAAGATAGACCAGCCAGTAGCGGTGTCCGCCGTATGCCGCCAGCACGATCAGCACGATGAAATAAGGGATCAACAGCGCCAAGTCAAACGCATTGACCTGGTAAAGCCCCTGGAAAGTCTTGTCCAGAAAATGATGACGGAGGTAGGCCCCCAAGCCCTTGTTGGCGAGGATCAATGCCAGGGACGAAGTGAGGTTTAGATACATGAAAACAGCAGCGCCACGAAAGAAGAAGGCAGCAGGAGCATTGTAACCGATAGTCGTCGGTCATTGGTCGTTGGTCGTTGGCAACCCGGCCGTTGCCAAGCCCGCGAACGACGAACGACCAACGACGAACGACTATTGACCAATTACCGCCATTCCTCGCCCGCCGGACTCAGCTTCAGTTCGACCGTCTGATGTGAGCCTTCCTCCACTTTCACCGTCTTGCCATTCGCTTCCTGCGATTTCAAAAAGTCAGCATCGCGGTAGACGCCTTCGTCCAGATCCTGCCAGGCATAGAGCGTGTAGCTCCCTGGTGCCAAGCCGCGAATGGTGAAGTGTCCATGCTGGTCGGTCGCGCCGCTCCCGAAGCGGCCGGAAAGCTTGCGGTATTTGTCCTCTGGCACGGCGACCACCGTGGCGTTGGGCACCGGATGATCGTTGTCCACATCCTTTTCCTTTTCCACCACCGCGCCCTCGATCGTGCTTGCCTTCGAACTGACCACCAAATCCAGCGCCGCCGGCCCGCTTGCCGTGAGTCCGGTTTCGACATCGCGTCCGCCCAGCGTCACAGACTTCACGAAGAAGCTGCCCTGCGCGTCGCCTCCGTACACCCGGACTATGTAATTGCCGGGGTTCATATTCTTCCACTCAAAGTTGCCCAGCCGGTCGACCGGCGCGCTTGCACCAAAAAAATCCTGTGACATGAAGACGCCCGAATCTTCCGGCAGCTCCGCCTGACGCAGATTGACCGTGTATTGCGTAAGATCGGCCGCCGCCGTGCCCTCTATGCGCAGATGGCCGGAGAGCCGGAAGGAAGCGAGCGGAGCCAGCTTCACGCCGTCCACGTCGGCGGCCACCACGTTGATGTCCTGCCGCGCCGTGAGCGTCTGCGCATCCGTGCCCGCCGTCACCCGCAGCACATAAGCTCCCGGAGCGACCCCGCGCAGTTCGAACTGGCCGTCCGGCCCCACCTCATTCGCGCGGATCGAATCGCCCGCCTTCGAGACCAGCTCCACAACCGGCTTTTGCGCTACCGAAACGCCCGTGACCGTCCCGCGGACGTGATACGTTCGCGACGGCATCAGCGACAGACTAACCGGCATTTCGTCGCCCGCCTTCAGCGTCACCGTCGAGGCCTGCGCCGCGTCGTTGGTGCCCGGATAATACGTGGTGACGTAACGATCGTCGGCCTGGGCGTCGAGTTGGCCGTCGTTTGAGGGAATGCCCGAAGGGGTGCTCGAGTTGGCGCTCGGCGGCGGCTTCTCGCGCTCCGGCGTGTAGTCGCGCATGTCCGGCGGCGGCATGACCACGATCCAATACTGACCGGGAAACAACCCGGCGATCCGGTATTCGCCCAGGTCGTTCGTGGCGTCGCTGCCAGCGGTCTCGCGCGTCGCCTTCCCCGGTTTCTTCCTTTGCGCGATCACTCTCACGCCCGACACCGGTTCGCCATCTTCGTCCGTGATGCGGCCGCTGATCGTGGCCGTGGGCATCATTCGCAACAACAGGTCGTCCGTTGTCTGGCCGGCCTGCACCGTGAACGTATCGACGTCGGACTTCATCCCGCGCCCATTCACTCCGGCAAACCCCGTCTTCTCAAGAAAGAGCCGGTAACGCCCCGGAAGGACGCTCTCTATGCGGAAATGGCCGTCGCCGTCGGTCGAGGCCGTGTAGTTTCCTCCCACCTTCTGGTCCTCGGCGATGAACTCGACCACCACTTTCTTGAGCGGCTGGCTCCCTGGATCCTTCACGACCGTCCCGGAAACAGAGACCGCACTTGCCGCCGGTGCGGACTGCTGCGCCGCCGCCAGCCAGGCGCCGAGAACGAAAATGGCGAGAGCAAATAAGCGCGTCATTTGGGATTGAGGCATTGATTCACTGAGAGATTGAATCATTGAACCAATGCCTCAATCACTCAATGATTCAATGTCTCAATTCAGATAGTACTGCCGGTACAGCGTGTCCCGCTGCGCCGGACGGAATCCCGCATCGCGTATGATGCGCCGCAATTCTTCTTCGGTTGTGCAGTTGGCGACGCCCGCCGCGCGCACGACGTTTTCCTCCAGCATCACCGAACCCACGTCGTTGCCGCCGAAACGCAAGCCCATCTGGCAGACTTTCAATCCCTGCGTCACCCAACTCGACTGCACGTTCAAGAAATTCGAAAGATACAGCCGCGAAATCGCCAGCACTTTCAGGTATTCAACCGCCGTCGCCTCATCCCAGCCGCGTCCGCCGAGCGCGGTGTTCGCCGGCTGAAAGCTCCACGGGATGAACGCCGTAAATCCGCCCGTCTCCTCCTGCAAATCGTAGAGGCATTGCAGGTGGTTGATGCGGTGTTTGATCGACTCGCCCACGCCAAACATCATGGTCGCCGTGGTGCGCATCCCAAGCTGGTGCGCCGTACGATGCACCTCCAGCCAATCCGCGGTCAGGCATTTCAGGCGCGCGATTTTGTGGCGGACTTCATCGTCGAGAATCTCAGCGCCCCCGCCCGGAATCGAATCGAGCCCAGCGTCGCGCAGCCGCACGATCGTATCGCGCAAGCTGAGATTGCTGTACTCGGCAATCGCCAGAATTTCCGAAGCCGAGTAGCAGTGCAGATGAATTTTCGGGAAGCGCTGCTTGATGCCGCTGAGCATGCGCTCGTGCCAGTCAATCTTGAGGTCGGGATGCAGCCCTCCCTGCATCAGCACGCCTGTGCCGCCCAGTTCCACCGTCTCGCGAATTTTTTCGTAGATGGTGTCGAAGTCGAGAATGTAACCTTCCGGGGATGCCGGCCCCTTCAGCGGACGATAAAACGCGCAGAAGGTGCAATATTCCGTACAGAAGTTCGTGTAATTGATGTTGCGGTCGATGATGTAAGTCACCACGCCCTCGGGATGCAGCTTGCGGCGCAGCGCATCCGCCTCGATGCCAATCCCGATCAGATCGCCGGACCGAAACATCTCCAAAGCCTGCTGCTTGGTCAGGGACATCCTCTTCACCCCACAGTAATGGCTATTTTAAAGCAGTTCTCGATTTGCGGCAGGGGGCGCAAATTCGCCAGTTGAATAATTGCAAATATATAACTACAATTATTGTGGGTAAGGTATGCGATTCGAGTGGGACGAGGCCAAAAACCTCTCCAACCAGCGCAAGCACGGCGTGAGCTTTGAGGAAGCGAGCCAGGTATTCAGAGATCTGATGTATGTGTCCGTGCAAGACCGCATCGAGAATGGGGAACTGCGTTGGCAGACCTTGGGTTTCGTCGAGGGCGTGCTCCTTCTCACGGTGGCCCACACCGTCAGAGAAGAGCGCGACGACGGTACCTTGGTCGAGGTCATTCGCATCATCTCCGCTCGACCCGCGACCCGGAAAGAGAGGAGACGCTATGAAGACGAAAATGGTTAGCTACACATTGGACAAGCTGCCGCCGCTGACCAAAGCGCGGCGGGCAAAGCTGAAGGCGCTGGCAACTCGTCCCGACAGCGAGATTGATACCAGCGATCTCCCCGAAATGACGGAGGAACAGTGGAAGAACGCCAGGCGGGGCCACTTCTATCGCCCGCGCAAGCGCCAGATCACCGCGCGCGTCGATGCCGATGTGCTGGATTGGCTGAAGTCACAGGGCAAGGGCTACCAGTCCCGCATCAATGCCATCCTCCGGCGCGAGATGCTGACCGCGGTGAAATCGGCCAGGTAGCGCAGCAATGGATTCCTGCTCGGGCCCGCCGAATCACCGTCGCAGATGGCTGGTGATGAGCGCGGCCCACTACTCCGATGGTCTAGAACCGCGTTTCTTGCGTCGAATCAAGCTCCACACAGAGATGACGAAGGCCAGAAGGAATCCGCACGCAATCCCAAAGAAAACGTTCCCGCGCATCCGGTAGATTTCAGGATGTGCAGTAGGAGGTCCGCCACTGGCCCACCAGTTAAAGGCGGTGAGGTTCAGAGACCACGCAAACCCCAAGAAAAGCAGAAGCGTCAACAGCCAGAGCGTTAACGTCCAGTATTTAGGGGCCATATGAGTAAGACCTACCATTCATGGGTAGAGGGCATCCATCGTATGTTGGACAACCGTTTCACGGCTGACTCGGTGCCGGAGCAGAAGGCACGCCAGCCGTTGTCTCCATGCCCCCGCCACAGTACGGGCAGAACTTGTCGCCTGGGTCTATGCTGCGCTGGCAATGTGGGCAAACAGGCCGCAGGCGGCTGCGGCACCGGGGACAGAAGCTGAAGCCCGGCTCAACCACGGCATGGCATTGCGGACAGTTGGCCGTGCGCGGCTTGCGCAAAATGAAATAGAGGACGATCCCCAGCCCGTTGGGGACAAAGATGGCAATCAGCGTCCACAGCAGGCGGCCCATCCCGCGCCGCCCCGCGTCCCGGTTCACGTAACCGATCAGCAAGATGAAGAAGCCGAACAAGGCTCCCGCAACGGCTCCCAGCAGGCACCGGAGCGCAAGCGGAGGTGCATCGTGATCCCTGCCGACGACGACCACAAGCAGCACTTCCATCGCCAGGAAGACCAAGATCGCCACGAAATAAGCCCAGCGCGAAATGATGCTGATCTCATCCTTGAAGCGCGTGGAAGTATGGTTTCCGTTTGTCATTTCAATTCTCCTAACTCCGTTAGCCCTGATAAGACCCGCTGTGGTCCGCCAAATGCGTGCCCCGGAGCAGCAAAAGCACTCCCGCCACCAGCGCTGGCGTTACGCAAAAGACGACGAAACCCACTTGCCAGATCGAAGGCGCGAGCCGCGCCTGTGCGCCTGCCCACGCAAATCCGCGCCATAAAGCGATCGTGCTCAGCAGTGCGCACACGGTCACGGCGGTACAACTCACCGAGACCATCCACAGGCGTTCTCGTTGCCGCTGCAATTCCAAAGCCCGGCGGCGCACTCTCGCCTGCGTCGTCGCCACCAGACTTCGCCCCGCGGCGACTGGGATCGCGCGCAACCCACGGATCGTCTCCGCGGCGTTTTCCGCAAATGCGCGGCATGAGGCGCACGTCTCCAGGTGCTCCGCCAGCCACGCATTCGACGACCGGCTCGACGACGGATGATCGCCGCCCGCGATCGCCTCCGGCCCGGCCAGCGCAATCAGCCGTCGCGCCCGTTCATGCGCATCGCCCTTCGTAGCTCCGTTCCTATCGGCGCTCATAGCGGCGCTCCCTTCAACCACGGTTCCAGTTCGCTCAGGCCGCGGTATAGCCTCGATTTCACCGTACCCAGCGGCACCCGCGTTACGCTGGCGATCTCTTCGAGAGTCATGCCCTCCTGAAAACGCAGCACCAGCGCCTCGCGGTATTCGGCGGGCAGATGTTCCATGCCCGCCGCGATGTGTTCGTTTTGCTCGCGCTGCAAACTCATGTCGAACGCGGAGGCTTGTCCCGTCGCCGGCACATCGAAGGCCGCTTCGCCGTCATTCAACAAGCCATCGAGGCTGGCCGGCTGTTTGCGCCGCATATAGTCGATCGTCAGGTTGCGCGCCACCGCGAAGAGCCATGTGCTGAATGTGTACTTGTCGTTGAACTGGTGCCCGCGTTCCAGCACGCGGATCCACGTTTCCTGAAAAAGGTCTTCCGCCAATTCGCGGCGTCCCGTCAGGTACACGAGATAGCGGAGAAGCCGATGCTGATATTGCTCGATCAGCCGGTCGAGCAGATCGGGATCTCTACGTCGAAGTCCACGCGCGATCTCGGTACTCTCTTGCGCCATCGAGTTCTCGAAATAGCAGGCAGTCGCGTTCATACTACCGATACTTACGGGGCCAGGGGGAAAAAAGACGCAGGCGATTGGGGATGCAGGTCGTGTTGTTTCTAAGTTATTGAAAAAACGGTCGAAAACGGGTCAGTAAGTGCTATGGCGATGTTTCAACAGTTGGTGTCGCCTTGGAGTGCGGGGCGAAGAGTCACAGCCTCTCCGATGGAACAAGTGTCATTGCTGGCGTGGTGAGGGATTATCGAAGGAAATATGCTGAACCGTATTCACCGCATCATCAAGGTCGCGTTGTGACGGTGTCACAAAGCTCCAACTGAGCCAGTAATTCTTACGTTTGATGCACACCATAGAGCTGTATACCGTAGTTCCATTATCTGCCCATTTGTAATCCGCTCTATAGCACGCTGCTGAAAAACTACTCCCAATCCACAGCCGTGTATGTTACGAAGAAGCATGCGAGGAGCAGACGATCAGCAGAACCATATA
>JBEKQG010000086.1:0-13831 GCA_049519955.1 Terriglobales bacterium | reverse complement strand
CACAGAAAGCTTGCTACAAGCTACCCAACGGGGATTTACTGCCTACGCGCCCCAGATCGAACACCAGTCCTGCAAACCGCTGTATAGGCCTTGCCAAAACGCTATGCCCGACACGCACCTAGAATACCCATATGGAAATCCGCCTTCGCCCCGAACTTGAAGAGTTGATTAAACAGGATGTCCAGCGCGGCCCCTACGAGACCGTGGACGAATTTGTGGAGCACGCGGTCTCCATGCTCCATGAGCAGGAAGCTTGGTTGGCCGCGAATCGTGTGGGCATTCAAACGAAGATCGCCGAAGGCTACGCCTCCGCCCAGCGCGGAGAATTGATCGGCCCCGACGAAGTGCGTGCCAAGCTAGCCGAGATGAAGCGGGCGCGCTCCAGTCATCGGCAGGGCTGATGGAGAAGTATGAATTAACGCCGGAAGCTGTCAGCGATCTTCCGTCGGTTCTGGTGTAGCCTTGAGTCCTGCCCCAAATTGTGTTCTCATATCCCTATCAGCATGGCCCGTGGGGGGCCTTCTTGTAAGCCTTCACCTCAACTCTTAGCCTCATCTTTGAAAAGAAGTGTGAGCGGAACATCAGAGGAGAAGAACTATGAAAAAAGTCAACTACATTCCCAAGGGATACAATTCCGTCACGCCATACCTGGTCATCAAGGGCGCGGCCCGAGCCATCGAGTACTACCAAAAGGTTTTCGGAGCGACCGTTGTCCTACGCATGGATGGGCCCGGCGGCCATGTCGGCCACGCCGAGCTGCAGATTGGGAGCTCGCGCATCATGCTGGCCGACGAAAACCCGCAGATGGGTTACCGCAGCGCTGAGAGTATTGGCGCGTCTCCGGTGAGCCTGCTGGTGTACATCCGCGACTGCGACAAAGTTGTCGAAAGGGCGGTCGCGGAGGGAGCGAAGCTTCTCAAGCCGGTGCAGGACCAGTTCTACGGAGATCGCTCCGGCTTCATTCAGGACCCGTTCGGACATCAATGGGGCATCGCGACGCACATTGAAGATGTGTCGCCCCAAGAGCTGGAAGAGCGTGCCAAAAAAGTGATGCAGACGGCTTGAAAACCACTCTTGGCGGTCGGCTCTTAGCTGTTGGCGATAGCGGGGCGAGTCCGAAGTTGATGTGACCGCAGGCAGCCGCCGAGCTGCGCTCGGCTTGGACGGGCGAGGCGCCCGTTCCCACACGAGCGCGACTCGTGCATCAAGGATGCGAAGCCCTATTCCGCGGACGGGCCGGTCGCGAACTCGGGAGCGCCGCTCTTGCCGCTTTTGTGGTTCCAGGGCAAGCGCAGCGTTGCGGCCAGTCCCTCGGCCATGACCGAGGGCAGGATGCGGTAGAGGCGCGAGCGCAAATCGCGGTAGCCTTGAATGCCGGCAAAGAGGTCGCTCATCAGCTCGCGGAAGTTGGAGCTTTGCGCGGTCAGGGAAACCATGCGCTCGAGGACGCTCTCGCCGAGGACCTGTCCGCTATAGAAGCGCTCGGAAACGCGCGCGGCCAGGCGCAACTCGGGAAGCAACTCTTCCTCGAGATGAACACGGTAATCGTCGGGCCGCTGGGCGAGCAGGGCGTTGGCGCACAGCTCGGCGGAGCGAAGCGCGTAGTAAAGGCCCTCGCCTGTAATCGGATCGACCAGACCGGCGCTGTCGCCGATCATGGCCCAACCTTCGCCGAGGACCTGGAGCGATGCAAAACTCTGGGGGCGAAAGCTGGGCAGAATGTGCGAGAAAAAGCGGGCGCCGTCCAAGCGGAAGCCGCGCTCTTCGGGGCCCTGCTCTCTGCCCCAATGTTCGCGGAGCCAGCGTTCGAGCGTTCGGCGCAAGTCGGCGGTCGGGGTTTCGCCCATCTTGGCGGCGATCCCGGCGGAAACATGGTCCACGCGAGGGAAGACCCAGATGTAGCCGGTGATTCCTTTCAGAAACTGAATCTGCATCAGGGAACTGCGGCCGGGGATGAAGTAGCCGGCAGTGACCATGAGATCGTCCGGCGAAATCGGCGAGAGAAATTGCGCGCGGAAGGGATTGCGGGCGCCCGCCGCCAGCAGCAGATGAGAAGCCTTGTATTCATGCCGTGGCGTGAGCAGTTGCCAGTCGGCGCCGGTGCGCGCGATGCGAGTGACACGCTCCTGACGCACCTCGACGCCGGCGCGGCGGGCGCGATCGAGCAACAGTCCATTGAGCGCCAGGCGTGAGAAGATGGCGACCGGGTACTGCATGTGGAAGCGCACGCGCTGTCCCGACGGGCTGATCAACTCGCAATGTTGAACCGGATTCGAATCGATGCCGGCATTCGCCAGGAAGGGATACTGCCGCAGAGCTTTGTGCGTGAGGCCGCCGCCGCAGGGCTTTTCCCAGGCCAGCTTTTCGTCGAAGAGAAGGACGTTCCGGCCGCCCGAGCCAAGCAGCGCGCCTGCCATAGCCCCTGCTGGCCCGCCGCCGACAATTGCAATGGGATCGTGCGCGCTCATTTTCCGATCACGGATTCTAGCGCAAAGGAGAAAGGCCCGCCAGCGGGCGGCAAAGCTCCGCCTTGGTCCTTGCGAGTTCTCCTCGATGCGGGGCTGGCAAGGATCCGCACGAGCCCGTGAGCTTGCCCGTCACTGCAGCGTGGTGGAGCTGCTCAGCCCCTGATAGATGAACAGTCCCGCAATGATCAGAATCATGGCCCCCGACAAGGCGCCGAGCACCTTGAGGATGGGTGTGATCTTGTTCATCCTGGCCAGGACCGCCACATGGTCCTTATGCATCTGGGATTCGGTTTCATGGAGGTCGATGGAATCGTCCGCGTGCATGGTTAGGGTGCTGCGATAGATCATGAGGATAATGAGTATCCCGGTCAGAATACCCCACGCGACAAGCAGCCCGACCATAATAGGAGACATATGCCACCTCGGAGCTGAGATCGAGCCAATTCCCGAAGTTGCCATTTTCAGACCCAGCGAAAAACTGTTGTGCCGTCCGCTGGCGTTCGGGTCCGGCCCCTACTGCGGATGATTATAGACCCATTGGCAAGAGGGGGCTGTGACTTCTTGCCTGCGGGGGAGCATTGGGATCCCAAGTTCAGTGATAAATCCCGGCCCGGCGTCGTGCCCTGACACTCCTTAGGACTCTACCGCGCGGGCCGATTTGGGTCTTACACGCTGTTCCGGCGCTTTCGAACGAACGCGCCGCACCCTAGTTGATGAACACCCCGTATGGTGGGGTCAATGTGCTCATTTCGGAGTCGGCGTCCCCCTCATAGGTAGCTGAAATCGATAGCGTACCCACGGGCAAGTGCGATTTTGTCAGTGAAGCCACGCCATTGGCCAAAGTTCCACTCCCCAGCGAAACGCTGCCGTTTTTGAATACAACCTTTCCAGTGGGGAGGGGGCCGCCAGATGAACTAACCGTCGCGGTGAATGTAACGGGCTGATCGTGAACGGTGGGGTAGGGACTTACGCCCAAGGCAATGCTCGTCGCGTACTTGTTCACGATCTGCTCGACCGCGATCGAGTTCTTTGCCCGATAGTTCTGGTCGCCAGAATAGCTGGCGACAATCGGAAAGCTTCCAGCTTTCGTAAATGTTGTCGTGAAGGTGGCTTGCCCATCAACCAACGGCGCCGTGCCCAAGACCGTCGCTCCCTGCTTAAACGTCACCGATCCGACTGGACTATACGGGCTGGCTGTCACCGCCGCCATAAAAGTCACCGGCTGATTTACGTAGATAGGATCCTGGCCGGAGGACAGCGTAATCGAAACGTTGGGCGCGGCCACCGTCTGCCGCAGAATATAAAACGTGTCCGACGAATTTGCCATGGCGAGGTCGAGGCGGCCGTCCCCGTTGAAATCTCCCACGGCGCCGCCTCCGAACTGGCCATTGTTGACGGTTTGGCTCAATCCCGTTTGAAATGTCCCGTCCCCATTGCCGAGAAACAGCGTGATGATATTTGGCGCGGTAGAGAATACTAAATCGAGATTTCCGTCGCCGTTGAAATCGGCCGTGCCGACGAGTTTCGAGTTCTCAGGCAGCGCCGGCTCTCCGTTTACCTGCGCGAACGTTCCATCTCCATTTCCCTTGAGTATCGTGAGGGTAGTAGAGCCGGGGTCTGCAATCGCCAAATCAAGCTTTCCGTCGCCCGTGAAATCGCCGGTCATCACCGAAGCCGAGTACGGTTTCACAAGTGTTACATTGGGTTGGGACGCAGCCGGAGTGAACGTCCCGTCACCGTTGCCTAGAAAGATGTTGACGGGCCCTAACTCATTTCCGTTATTATCCGCTCCAGCGCCGACCGAGGCGATATCGAGAATTCCGTCGTTGTTGAAGTCACCCACGGCCAGTGAATTGCTTGAAACGTATGCATTGGTAAGTTCGCTTTCAGCGTTGAAAGAACCATCGCCGTTACCCAAAAACACAACAACGTTGGAACCAATGAACGAGGGTTGGTAGGACACGGCCAGATCCAAGTTGCCATCCCCGTTGAAGTCGCCCGCGGTAATGGCATAGAAATCGCCATCTAACCCAGAAAAGGGCTCAGGGAAGGTTGGACCCTCCGTGAATGTCCCGTCTCCGTTGCCGAGATATGCCAGGAGAACAGCGCATGCTTGCTCGTCGCATCCAGGACCGCTGTTGGCGATCACGGCCAAGTCCAATTTGCCATCGTTATTGAAATCGCCTACAACGCCGGCGAAGGGAACGTTCCCCACCATGGGCAAATTGTCGTCGGTACAAATTCTGGACTTGGAGGTGAAGCCGCCATGGCCGTTGCCGAGGAGGATCGAAATGGCGCCAGTCGAGTTGCTACAACTGGGGGCAGCACCGCCTAAAACGGCGAGATCGAGATTGCCATCGCCGTTGAAGTCCCCCACAAGAATGGTCGTGGTCGTGACCCCGGCGGAGTGCAGCACAGGGGCAAAGGTAACGGACTCCGTTGGGAACGTGACCGTGAACGGCAACACGTTCGACGTTCCTCCGCCAGGCGCCGGGCTGGAGACGGTCACAGCCGCGGTGCTGGCGGAAGCGAGATTGGAATCCGGAACATTGGCCGTCAATTGGCGAGAACTCACAAAGGTGGTGCTCAGCGGGGCCCCGTTCCAGCTCACAATCGAGGTCGAAACGAATCCCGTGCCGTTCACGGTCAGCGTCAAATCCGGCGATCCCGGCGCGGCGCTGGTGGGCACAAGAGGCTGATTAACCAGCGGCGCTGGATTCGCAGATTGGGCGGCGAGACTCGCTGCCAGCAGGACGAGAGCCGCAAGAACGCGGAACGCAAAGGGCCGGACAGAGAAGCGAAGCGGCGTCATGTTGGGTATCTCCTGATTGGATTTGCTTGCCGGGGCCCGAGAAACGAAACGATGGCCCTTGAACAGGCCGGGGGAGGGAATTTACCGAATCGATAGAAAAATATACCACGCTGAGACGTGATTTCGGTGAGCGATTGCTAGTGCATAGGTGGGATCGGCCAATTCTCGGGATTGCCATCCCACACGCCCCAGCGGAAACGGCTGCGCGGATTCAATCGCAAATTTCCAGTTACAAATGGCAAAAGTGGGCTGCGACTTCTGTCTGGGGGGAAGCATCTAAATGCCAGGTTCGGGGATTCGTACCGGCGCCAAAAGCCCGGCCGGGCCAAGTTCAGGCTTTGTTATAATGAGCGATTACAAGGAGATAAAACCGATGGCGACCACCTCCTCACCCGACGTACAGACCAACGTTCAGCCCGCAACCAAACCAGTTCTGACCCCGGCCGCGATAGCCAAGGTCAAAGAGATCATGGCTTCGCAGACGCCGGTTCCGGCGGGATTGCGGTTGTCCGTGGTCGGCGGCGGTTGCTCCGGCTTTCAATACTCGATGGCCTTCGAGAACGGGGCCGGCATGATGGACAAGGTCTTCGACTTTGACGGATTGAAGGTTTACGTGGACGCCACTTCCCTGATGTATCTGGGCGGAGCGCATGTAGATTACGTCGAGACTTTGGAGGGCGCCGGGTTCAAGTTCGACAACCCGAATGTGAAGAGCACCTGCGGCTGCGGCTCCTCGTTCAATGTGTAACGCCCAATTTAGGCGCAACGATTAGGGATTTCCGGTTCCACGTCAAGCCCCGCTGGCAATGCGGGGCTTTTCTGCGATTGCGATGGTTCTGGGAATGCGAAAGCTACTGCTGCGGCGGCGTTGGGTTTTGCGGGGATTGGTTCGAGAGATCCTGGGGCTGACCGGGGGGCGGCGTGAATCCCGTCTGGAGCGGACCGCCAATCTGCGGCGGATTCGGGTTAGCACCGTTAAAGTTCGTGGTGGGAGCGCCAGGATTTACCGGCCCGGTGAGCAGGCCGAGGGTGACGGCCTGCGGCATATAAATGAACAGCCAGTCCTTGTAGTGGCTCTTCCCGTAGAACTCGCGAATGCTCTTCGCTTTGCTGGTGCTCGCGACCCCAAGGATCGGCCCTCCGCCAAACACTTGCCCGCTGGGCCCGGGCCCGGAACTAGAACTAGAACTGGAACTGGAAGACGACGATCCGGACGAATTCGAGCTGCCCCCGGTATCCGACGAATTGCCGGAAGATGAACTGCCGGAAGATGGGTTACTGGACGGTGGGTTGAGCGCATCGCCAAGCTCTGCAATCTGTTCACTCGTGGCGCCCGCCTGTTGCGCTGTGCTCATCAGCGCTCCGGCGTTGCCAAGTCCGCCCGCCTGTTGCAGCGTGCTCAGCAGCGCTGCCGCGTTGGGAGGTGCGCCCGCTTGCTGCAGCCCGGCCAGCAGTGCTCCGGTGTTGCCACCGGCCGCCTGTTGCAGCAAGCCCATTAGCGCTCCCGTGTTGCCGGACCCGCCTAGCCCCGACTGCGGCACTTGTCCCAAAACCGGCCCGTTGTTCAGCAGGATGTCGGCCTGATGCAACAATTTGAAGTCTCTCTCCTTGTGCGTGGCCGGATCCCAGCTCAACGGATCGGTATAGCGCTTGCGAAGGTAGCGGATGTTGTTGGTATTTTCCAGTTCCTCGACGCGCGTGGGGTAGCGTCCCAGCTTGGTGTAGAAGTGTTGGATGGCGCGCATGTAAGCGGTGCCGCGATGGATCATCTCCTCTTCGCGGTCGCGCTGGATCTGCTGGTGCATCCTGGGGAGCACGGCCAGCATGGCAATCATAAGCAGCGTGATCGTCAGCATCAGCGTGATCATCATGTAACCGCGCTGGCGAATCTGCAATCTGCGATTTGCGATTTGTAATTTGGCCGACCTCAAACCACGACACCGCATAAACGCTCACTCGCTTTCAAATTGCGAATCACAAATTTGTTTCATCCCTGCGTTAATGGCAGGCTCTGCCGGTTGTTGTTGACGACATCTTCCACGTCCACCGCGGTCGGCGAGATGCGCACGACGCGATAGCGCCGGTCGACGATATCGCCCTCGGCGGCGATAAAAATGTCCTCGCCCTGCGACAGAAAGACCTTCTTCGATTCTCCGGGCCGGTTGGCAAAGCCAAAGAACTTGAGCGTGATGGGCGGCGGCGGCGGCGTCGTCGGAAGCGGGCGCAGAGTGGCAGACTGCGGCGCGTCCGTGGCGCCGCTCTTTCTGGGCTTTTCGATGGGCATGGATCCCGCGACAAAGATATTTCTTCCGTTGCCCGCATACTTGATTTCCTCGCTGTGGCTGAGCAGGTTCAGGTCGAGCGTGGGATCGAGCCGCGGCTCCGCCGCAGGCACCATTCTTCCCGAAACCGAGCGGCGCGCGCCGGGCTTGGCCGGCGTCGAAGCCGGCTGCGACGCCGCTGCCGGGGCCGCTGCCGGCGACGAGGGCCAGAACTCGTAGCCCAGTGTGAGCAGCGCGACGCCGCCCAGCACCGCCAGCCAGACGACTTGCTTCCGGTTTTCGATTCCCAGTTTCACTCAGGCACCCGACCGCAGATAGCTGTGCATGGTGATTTGCAGGCCCACCGTTCCCGAGCCCTCGCCCGCCAAGTCCACGCCATCCACCGTGATAAACATCTTCGACCGTTCCAGCGTATTGATGAACCGCACCAGTTGCAGGTAGTCGCCGGAGAAGCTTCCCCCGATTTCGACCGGAATCACGCCGGAACTTTCCGCGGCTTCTTCCTTGTAGGTCACCGACTGCATGCGGATGCCATTCTCGAACGCCAGCTTCCCAAGTTCGTCAATCATTTCCGAATCGGTGGCCGAAAAGCGGTCCTTGTAAAACCCGCCGATCTGGTCCTGGGCCAGTACGATCTTCTTGTCCATGCCGCGCAGCGGTTCCACTTCGCGGGTCTTTTTCGTCAGCTCGGCCCTGAGCTCGTAGATTTGCAGCCTGCGCGATTCCGCCGAACCGACCAGCGGGGAGAACAGGACCGCCGCCGCCACCACATCCGCAGCCAGCATCGCCCCAATCGCAATTTTCAGGTTGCGCCGCGATTTCCGGAAGTCCGGCATTACTTTCCACTCCTGTCCGCCAAGTCGGGAACATACACCGCGTCCACCGCAGCGGCCACGTTCGCTCCCGCCTCCGAGCCCTGCACCTCGGCCACCAATTGCGCATCCTGGAAATGCGCCGAGCCCTCCATGCGATGGACCAGTTCCACGGCTGCGGCGCGCGTGTCGCACACCACTCTCATTTCCAGTTGCATCTGGTTCTGCTTGTTCAATCCGGGATGGAGCGAGACCACGTGCAGGTTGGGAGGCATGACCCTCTCCAGTTCTTCGAACACCCGGGTCCACGAGAAGGACTTGCGTTGAATGAGCTCATTGAGGAATTGCGATTGGTCGCGCGTGCTGCGGTTGGCGGCCAGGTCGAGAAAGGCCTGCGCTTGCGCCCGTTCGTTGTTGCGTTCCTCGATCTGCCGCTCGATCCGCGCGATTTCATGGCGGTCTCTTCCGGCGTGGGTCCAGCCGCGCACCGCCCATCCCAGCAGGACCAGGGTCAAGACGCCCAGCAATCCCACACCGAATCCCCAGACCGCCCAGAACTCACGGGCATCTTCATAGGGCCGGGTCGCGAGATTGATGTCCAAACGCATATCTATGCAATCACTATGAGCAAATCGCTATTCGCTGTTCGTCGTTCGCTATTCGGCATTTGTCCAGCGCACGGAGCTGTTGGCCTTTAGCGAACAGCGAACGACGAACAGCGTTCTACGAAATCAGCGCACCCACCACTCCCGCCATGCGCCAGCGCGGCACCATTCCGGCGGTGGATCCAATCTGCGACCCGGTCACCAGTTCCTCAACGGCCGCGCCGGATTGGTTTTTCAGAGCCGGTGCGGCGCTGCCCGCTTCCGGCAGGCCCGCCACGTACACGCGCTCGATGTTCAGGCTGTAAGTGTCCTGAAAAAATACCACCGAGGGATAGACTTCCTCGGCCAGTTGATCGCCGGTGATGGTGACGCCGCGCACATTCTCGAGCGTGCGGAACAGCAGCAGTTGCTCCCTCTCGAGGATCGCAATGCAGATGGTGTGCGCGTCCACTTTGACCACGAGGGTTGGCCGTTCCGCATCCGCGGCCCCGAGCGCCGCCAGCATCGATGGCATGACCATCCCGGGGTTATAGCCGGCGTCGCGAAACGCCGACTCGTATTCCTCGAGGACCGTGTTCAGCACCACCGCCGCCACCGCCCGCACACCTTTTCCCGCCGCCTGCGCGTGATACGAGATGCGGGCATCGGCGGGATCGAAAGGCAGAGACTTTTTCAGCCGGAAGCGCACCACCGCTTCGGCCTCGTCCCGCTTCGCGGGGAGGGTTTCGAAATCCAGCAGCACCACGCGCACCGAGGTGTCGGGGATAATCGCGATCACGTCGCGCGAACGCCCGCCGACGCTGCCCAGCGCGCCTTCAATCGCCTGCCGGACGGTTGCGCCGTCGCGCAAATTCGCTTCCATTAGATCCGGTACGACCGAGCCCGGCGCCAATTCGCGCGCCGACGACATTTCCACCCTCCGCCCCGCATCGGCGGCGCGGCCCGCCAGAACGCGGTCCGCCGCGATTTCGCAGGCGAGCGCCGGACGGCGAACGTGTTTGGAAGAGAAGATCATTCTCGTTCTTGATTCTTATGGTCTGATCGAAATTACTTCCGCTTCGGCGCTCGGCCTTGGAATCGGCAACCGGTCTTCTTTCAGCCCATCCAGATGGAACTCGATCGCTTCCTGAATCAAAGAGCGGACTTCGGCTCTGGTTCGGCCCGTGGTCACCACTCCCGGCAGATCTGGAACGTAAGCCGCCCAACCGGTCTCGGATTTTTCGTAAACGACAACGTAGTTCAAGGCTTCAACCTCGCTTGTTTAAGGACGCTGTTCAAAGTGCCCGGTGGAAGATCGTCATTCAGATGCCCCGGCAACGTGACGCGTCCTGGTTTCACCGCATGTTTGTATTGCCGATGACTTCCACGCGTTTGCCGCAGATACCAGCCATCCCCCTCCCAACAACTTAATGATATCCCGAACTTTCATGAAGAGAATAGTTACCTCTGGGGATGCCAAGACCAAACTGCCGTCCCTATACAGATGGCAACCAGCCTCAGCGCATCGTTTCGATAAAGGTGACCTTGTTGATCTCTTTCAGAGTGGTAGATCCTCCGCGCACTTTGTCGAGCGCCGACTCCCGCAGAAAGCGCATGCCCTCTTCGCGGGCGGCCTTGCGGATCTCCGACGTCGACTTCCGTTCCAGGATCATCTCGCGAATGCGGTCGGTCAAATCCAGCAGCTCATGGATCGCCGTCCGGCCCCGGAATCCCGTGCCCGCGCACTCGATGCAGCCCTGGCCCTCGTATAAAGGGACCTGCGACCACTGTAGCGGGTCGAGGCCGCTGGCCTCGAGCACGTCGTTCGGATAATGCACGGCGGTGCGGCAGGAATCGCAAATCACGCGCACCAGCCGCTGCGCCAGAATGCAGTTCAGCGCCGAGACAAAGTTGTAAGGCTCGACGCCCATGTTGAGGAAGCGCCCCAGCACGTCGACCACGTTGTTGGCGTGCACGGTGGTGAACACGAGGTGGCCCGTCAGCGCCGACTGGATGGCGATCTGGGCGGTTTCGTTGTCGCGGATTTCGCCCACCATGATCTTGTCGGGGTCGTGGCGCAGGATGGAACGCAGACCGCGGGCGAAGGTCAGACCCTTTTTTTCGTTGACCGGAATCTGCGTGATGCCGCGGATTTGATACTCGACCGGATCTTCAATGGTGATGATCTTGTCTTCGTCGGTCTTGATCTCGTTGACGGCGGCGTAGAGCGTCGTCGTCTTGCCGCTGCCCGTCGGCCCGGTCACCAGCACCATGCCGTACGGCTCCTTGATATAGCGCCGGAAGCGCCGCAAATCGTCGTCCGCGAACCCGACCACGTCGAGCGTGAGCTTCTTGAACTTCTCGCTCATCGACTCCTTGTCGAGCACGCGGAGCACGGCGTCTTCGCCGTGAATCGAGGGCATGATGGAAACGCGGAAGTCAATCGCGCGTCCGCTGTATTTGACGCGGAAGCGTCCGTCCTGGGGAACGCGGCGCTCGGAAATGTCGAGTTCGCTCATGACCTTGATGCGCGAAATGATGGTCGAGTGGTGCTCCCGTCCGATGGGCGGCATCGCGTTCGTCAGCACGCCGTCGATACGAAACTTGATGCACACCGAGTCGTCCCGCGTCTCGATGTGGATGTCGCTCGCCCGCCGCTGCAACGCCGTGAAAATCGTGGTATCGACCAGACGGATGATCGGGCTCATGTCCTGGCCCGTCGTCGCCGTCAGCTTGTCGATGGAAATGGTCTCGTCGTTCCCGGCTTCGTCCTCGCGGATCACGTCGAGCGTGAAGCCCTCGCTCGCGTCTTCCAGTACGCGCTTGGACTGCTCGGTCTTCTGCAGAATGTCGGAGATCTGCTTCTCGGTCGAAACTTTGGTGACGATGCGCTTGCCGAGCAGCAGGCTGATCTCGTCGATCATCATCAACTGGCTGGGATTGGCAATCGCAATCACCAGCCGCCCATCTTCCGTCTCTTCCAGGGGCACGAACTTATAGCGGAACATCAGGTGCACGGGGATCTTCTCGAAAAGATCGTGGTGCAACTGGAAATCGGTCAGATCGATGAATTCGCAGCGGTAGCGCCGCGCGATGTCGCGCGCGCGTTCCAGTTCGTCGACGATGGGCGCCGGCTCCGGTACGACCTTCCCGCCATTGCCGCCCACCAGTACTGTTTTCTTTTCTGCCATGCCCATTCCAATCTGCAGCCACTTACAAAGGCTTTTCTGTAGAGACGCGGCTTGCCGCGTCTCATTTCCCGGCAGCGCCGGGGCAAGCCCCGTCTCCGCCGCCAGCGCGATGCCTCAATGCACGCTCGCACCCAAAGTGAAGATCGGCATATACAGGGAAATCAATATCCCGCCGACAAACACCGCCATGACCACCAGGATCAACGGTTCAATCAGCGCCATGGATGCGCTCAACGCCGTCTGCACGTCCTCTTCGTAAAACTCCGCCACCGAACCGAGCATGGCCGGCAGCGCGCCCGTCGATTCGCCGACCTCGAGCATTTCCACCGCGAGGTCGGGAAACAACTTCTGCGCTTCCAGGCTGTGCGCCAGAGTCTGTCCTTCTTTCACCAGTTCCGCCGCGGCAGTGACTCCGTTCAATATCTGCCGGCTGCTCATCGATTCGCCGGCCGTTTCCATCGCCGGCACCAGAGGCAGCCCGCCTTGCAGGAGCGTCGCCAGAATGCGCGAGAAATTCGCCACCTGGTACTTCATCCGGATTTCCCCGAGCAGCGGCAGCGACAGCAGAAACTTGTCGATGCGTTCCGCCCCCCGATCGCTCCGCTTCCACCGCAACAACAGGACCACGGCCACCACCCCGGCCAGCCCCACCATCCACCCATACTTCTGTGCGTTCAGGCCGACGGAAAGCATGAACACCGTGATTGCCGGCAACTGCGCTCCCATGTTGTCAAACAGGTCGGCAAACTTCGGCACCACGTAGGTGAGCAGAAAAATCAGCATCAGGGTCACGACCGAAACCAGCAACGCCGGATACACCAGCGAAACAAAAAGCTTCTTGCGGAAAGTCTGCACCATCCGCTGATACGCGATGTAGCGGCCCAGGACTTCTTCCATGTTGCCGCTTTTTTCGCCCGCCAGCAGCGTGGTCGTGTACATCTTGGGAAACATCTGCTGGGCGGCAAACGCATCCGACAGCAACTCCCCGCCCTTGACGCGCTCGCGCACGTTTTCCAGCAGTTGCAGCAAGCTCTTGTCGCGCTGCCGCTTGATCAAAAGATCCAGCGCGGCCAGGATCGGCAGTCCGGCCTTGATCAGCGTCAGAAACTGCTGGTTGAAGATCAAGAACGTATACTGCTTGATCTTGCCCTGTTTGCCGCCGCCCCTGCTGAATAGGGTCCGGGGCTTGACCCAGTACACCAGGTATCCCTGCTGCGTGAACCGGTCGTGGACCTCGGCTTCGGAATAGCCGTGCTCCACCTGCTCCCGCAGATGACCCTGTTCGTCGGCGACTTTGACCATGAATTCTGCCATTTGCTATCGCCTGATTTCGATGATTTTGAGCCTCTGGTTCTTCGTGTTGAGCGCCTCAGATCAAGTGTAACATTCTGTTGCCAAAGCTCTTATCGCACTTACCCATCCCGGTGGTACGCAAGTAACCGCACCCGTGCAGCGGAGCCATCATCGGGCTTTCCCCCTGTGTTCCTCTGTGCTCCCTGTGGTTCCGCCTTTCCTCGTTTGCCGCAACCCCTCCTGTCAAACCGGACTACACTTCCCGTGAAACTGCTTTTAGGAACCGAACTGCACACTCTCCCTACGGCCCCATTTCCCCTTCCACGGTCTCCACCCCCGGCGGAGGCGTGAAGTGAAACTGGCTGTCCCTCAACTCCGGATTCTCCTTC
>JBEKQG010000085.1:0-13886 GCA_049519955.1 Terriglobales bacterium | reverse complement strand
TGCTCGAAACGCTCTCGATTTGTTACGAATTTTTCCTCAAGCCGAGCTCTTTGCGCCATGTCGGCACCAAAAAGGAGGGTAGCAGCACAAAGTTGAAACACTTGGCGGCCATAGGACAATAGCGAATTGTAAAGCGAACTGCTCGCGGACTTCCCTGATTCGCCGACTCTGAAGCGCAACTCGGAAGCTCTACCCTCATGCACGATATTCGAGCGTACCTCATAAAATTGGTGGGCCCACTCATCAAGCCTTGGGACCCTACCGAGCAGAAGGGCAACCGAATCCACCAACCGCTTGGATTTTTGGTCTTCCGGCACACCTAAGAGGCTTTCGAGCGCAATAGCTAAGTTCACGATTGCTGCTTCATCCCTAGCCGCGAGGCTATTAGCTTCGTTGAACCACACGATACTCGTAAGCGCCCGCTCGGCCATTCCGCCTTCAGGTTTCTGAATGAGATCAGGCAAGAATTGAAAACGGGACGAATGGAAGAAATCATCTAGGTCCGCGGCGAGATTCTGAGCCATGTTCAGGCCGAGATGGGGGACGGGTGGATACACTCGCGAGCCCTTGGCAACCCAGAAGTGGTGCTTAAAATTGTAAAGCCCTGCGTAGCCTTCTACTTCGTCGCGCTCGTCGGGCGCCAGCGATCTGTCCGGCGACTGCGGCTCGACATGATATTCCGGGCGTACCATAAAAGTAAAAACTCGACCCGGACTGAAGACGACCAAGCTCGCGTGTTCATATCGAAGGTGCGGATCACCAAAGATGTGGCGGGGAACGGCATAGCAGTATGCGACGATAGTCTGAATATGCCTTAGTTTTTCGAGTGCGGGCCCAGGATGCTCAATATCGATAAACGGGAGCACGCAGTAGGAAGCTGATTTTATCCGTAGATCATCCTGGAGGAAGAGCATTTCCGCGACCTCCGCGACGCTGCGCGTCTGTTTGGCGCTCAAGCCGCTAGTGTCGTCGGTCGAGCGGAATGTCACTCCTCCGATAGTTACGGGCGCGGTTGTTTTCAGGAAAGGGAAGACAGCGATACTGCAGGGCTCCCCTTTTTCTACTTCCATTGCTTTTCTCCATCACCCGTCCTTGTTCGCAAAGGGCGCAAAAAGGATAAGCGCCAATTTCGCGGTGGATGACTCTAAGCTCAAATCTCCAATATCACCGGCATAATTAGCGGCCGTCGCTGCGTTTGGCGGGAGATGTAACGCTTCAGGTCGGTGCGGATTTTTTCTTTGATTACGCCGTAGTCGGCCTTCTCTTCGGCGCTGGAGGCGTCGAGGGTTTCCATGACGATCTCGCGGGCGCGCTCGATCACGCCGTTTTCGCCGGGAGCGAATCCGCGCGTCACAATCTCGGGCGCGGTTTCGACGCGTCCGGTGAGCTTGTTGATGGCGATGATCGGCATCACGAAGCCGTCTTCGCTGAGGTGACGACGGTCTTTGATGATCAAATCTTCCACAACATCAGTGCGCGAGCCGGAGTCGATGCAGACGCGGCCCACGTTGACGCGTCCGGCCTTGCGCGCGCCGAGTTCGTCGATTTCGAGCACGTCGCCGCTTTCGATCAGCATCACGCTGCCCACCGCGCCCGTCATGGACGCGGCCAGATCGGCATGTAACCTAAGCTGCCGGAACTCGCCGTGAATGGGAATGAAATACTTCGGCCGCACCAGATTGATGATGAGCTTCAGCTCTTCCTGACTGGCGTGTCCGCTGACATGGATGGGCGGGTAAGAGCCGTCGTCGTAAATGACGAACGCCTCGCGGCGGAAGAGGTGGTCCACCATGCGGTAAATGGCTTTCTCGTTGCCGGGAATGATGCGCGACGAGAGAACGACGGTATCGCCCTTTTCGATTTTCGCGTGCTTGTGGTTGTCAACGGCCGCGCGCGATAGCGCCGACATCGGCTCGCCCTGAGTGCCGCTGATGAGCACGCACACCTTTTCCGGCGGAAAGTTCTTCATTTCGCCGGGATGGATCATCATGCCTTCGGGAATCTGGACATAGCCCAGGTCTTCGGCAATCTCCGACGAATTGTTCATCGAGCGGCCAATGAAACAGATCTTTCGGCCATGGTCGCGCGCCATGTCCACCGTCAGCTTGATGCGATGGATCGAGGACGAGAAGCAGGAAATGAACAGACGCCGCTTGGTGCGGGCAAACACCTCCTCGAACTTGCGGCGGACGGCGCGCTCGCTCGGCGTGTAGCCCTTGCGCTCGACGTTGGTGGAATCCTGCAAGAGCGCCAGCACTCCCTCTTTGCCGTACTCGGCGAAACCGTGCAGATCGAAGAGGCGGTTGTCGGTGGGCGTGGGATCGACCTTAAAATCGCCGGTGTGCAGCACGACGCCGAGAGGCGTGTGGATGGCAAGCGCGACGCAATCGACCAGGCTGTGCGTCACCTGCAACGGATGAATGGTGAACGGCCCAACCTTGAAGCGCTCTCCGGCGCGAATCTCGCGCAGGTCGGCGTCGTCGAGGAGTTGGTGTTCGTCGAGCTTGTCTTCGACATAGGCCAGCGTGAATTCGGTGGCCCAGACCGGAACGTTCAGTTCGCTGAGGATCCAGGGCAGGGCGCCAATATGGTCTTCGTGGCCATGCGTGAGGATGATGCCGCGCACGTGTTTGCGATTTTCAAGCAGGTAAGAAATGTCGGGGACGACGATATCGACGCCCAGCAACTCGGCTTCGGGGAACATGAGACCGGCGTCCACCACGATGATGTCGTCGCCGAAGCGGATGGCCATGCAGTTCATACCGAACTCGCCCATCCCGCCCAGTGGAACTATGTGCAGTTTTCCTTTTGCCATTGACTAGTCGATGCTAGCACAGCGAGAGGTTCGGACGGCGGCGGGAGGCGCTGCAAGCCGCGTTGCTACGAGAAGTCCAAGGCGAATTCGGTTCGCTGATAAACTCGTACTCGGTCAGGTACTCAATCATGAGTGGCGACAATAAGTCGTGGCTGCGGCGGCGCGTCGAAGGAGCGATCCGCGGAGGCCTGACTCGCACCTACGACACGATCAGAGTCGATCCCGGCCGCTTCCTGATGCAACTGCGCGCCGCGCATGGCTTGCCGCTAGCCACATTTCATGGCGTGTACACGCTGCCGGTGGAGCGCCTCGACGATGTGGCGGAGTCGGTGATTCGCGGCGCCATGAAGCTGGCAGCGGCCGAGGGAGCCGGGTTTGGCCTCGGCGGAATCCTCACCATCGTGCCCGACCTCGGCGTTCTTTCCGCCATCACCATGCGCACCATCCAGAAGCTCAGCCTGATCTACGGATTCGAGATGAACACGGATGACGAAATTGCCGAGCTTTGGATCGCAGCGGCCAGCGCCGCCGGGGTCGACATCAGCCGCGAGTTGCTGGAAAAGGAAGTGGTCAACCGCTTTGTGCCGAAGGTCATTCAGCGCATTGCCGTCGAGGCTGGCGCCGATGTCGTTGAGAAGTGGGCGGGGCGACTGATCCCGGTCGTCAGTTCAGCTATAGGATGCGCGCTGAACTATTACTTTGTGCGCGCGTGGGGCCAGCGTGCGCGGGCGCATTTTCGCGCCAAACATCTCGAAGCACGATGCAGGTTCATAGCGGAGCAACCGAAGTTTTCTGGCGCGGCTCCGGCGATGTTGTCATAGTGACCGGGTTCTGATCCTACTCTAGCGTTCTCTTTAGAAGATAAGTCTTAGAGTAAGCGCTTTCATGTCCTACCGACACTCGCAATCATTGCGTAAAAACGTGCACTCTCAAAAAACTCCAGTACCCACAACGAGTGCATATCGGAAGCATCCGTCCCGCTAAAGAAGAAAGCGTGGGCGCTGAAAACGCTTGGCACTACAAAAACCTCGGTGAGATCGTCCTGGTATGCTGCGGGTAGCGGAAAAGTCGAAGGATGCATCTCAACGCGATCCTCGGGGATGACGTCTCCTGTTCGGAAATGTTCGAGTCCACGGACAATCTTCTTGAGAACACGGACAACTCGTGGATCTTTGTGTGGAAAGATTCGTTGGTAGGGCGATCCCAGCTCATTAAGTATTGGCGACGCTACGAATTGCGCAGTAATTGAGCGCACCTCCTTCTCACCATGGAGCGGCCTCTCAAAGCTGCGCACGGATCTTTCCCATAGCTGCTTGCGTGCGGGCGTTGGATCGGGGCCACACAATACCAGCATCGTCTTGAAATGCGCTTCATCGTTCTCCCACGAATTATTGCAATCCGGACAAGCCGGGATCTTGACGTGCTGGATTGTTGGGCCGGTGAAGTCAGGATAGAGACATTTGGGGAGAACATGCTCTCCCTCGCCACTGGGACCGGTATCTCTTCCGCAGTATCCGCAGGTTTTGTTTCGATACGTCTTGCTCACCATGGCTTAGTGAAGAGTGTAATGGGAATCTACACCGGGCAATATCCGGGTTGCAAGGGCTACCTAAGCCACTCTTCCAGTTCAATCCCGCGCTCGGTTTTCTCGTCGCGATACTTGACGATCACGGGCGTGTAGAGCGAGAGATTCCACTCCGCACTTTTGCCTTTCGTCACGGCGCGCGAGCCGGGGACGACCACGGCATATTCGGGAACTTCCAGCGGATGCTCGGCCGACGCGCGGTAGATTTCGCCGCGGACCAGATCGTAGAGCGGGGTGGAGCGGGTCAGGATGGTTCCCGCTCCCAGAACGGCGCGGGCGCGGACCAGCGTGCCTTCGTAAATTCCGCAATTACCGCCGACGAGCACATCGTCTTCGATGACGACCGGCACGGCGTTGATGGGTTCGAGCACGCCTCCGACCTGCGCGGCGGCGCTCAGGTGGACGCGTTTGCCGATCTGGGCGCAGGAGCCGACGAGAGCGTGCGAATCGATCATCGAGCCTTCATCCACGTAGGCACCAACGTTGATATACATGGGAGGCATGCAGATGACGGACGGCGCAACGTAGGCGCCTTCGCGTATGGAAGAGCCTCCGGGCACAAAGCGAATGCGATCGGCGAGAGTTACGCGGCGGGCAGGGAAGGTGTCTTTATCCACAAAGGAGAGCACGCCGCCGCCGGACATTTCTTTTAACTCGCCGAGACGGAAGCCGAGAAGAATGCCTTGTTTCACCCAGAGGTTGACCACCCAGCGCCCGTTAACTTTCTCTGCGGCGCGAATCTTGCCGCCAGTCAGAGCAGCGCGGAATTCGAGAAAGGTGCGGCGCGCTTCGCTGGCGTTGGCGATAGTTTCGTCCGCCGCCAGGCGTTCAATGGCCAACTTCAGAGTGGATAGCGAGTCTGACATAGATAGAGTTAGGAGCGTTTAGAAAAACGTGAATTCCGGCGTCCTGCAGCCGACATATTGTTCAAGAATAGTGCCGCCGCAGATGTCTAACCTCAGCGGCTAAAGCCGGCCTCTAAGACGAGCATTGACCGCAGCGCTGAAGCGCTGCGCCACCCAAAGTCAAATGCAAGAAAGCCAACAGCCAAAGCCAACAGCTAAAAGCTAACTGCTGTTCTTACCCCACGCACTTGCATTCGCTGCGGATCAGGACGCCGGGCATGTGTTGGCTCGTCTCTCGCGCCTCGGCGAGAGTGCTGTAGGGGCCGTGCCAGCGCGAATGGTTGGGATCGTGGCCGGCTGGGCGTCCCTTGCCGGAGCTGCACTGGCCGCACGATGCGCGGTGCAGAATCGCTTTGTGCGGGCCCGCCGCCCAATTTTCGTAAACATAAAAATCGACGGCGGCAGCCGGAGCAGTCACAGGCCGGGTTATCAATCCAGCGTCGGTTGCAATTTTCTGTAGTTTCGACCGCGTGTCGCGGCGCATGGGCAGCAAGGGCAGGCGATAGACCTCTCCGATCTTGCCCATCATTGCGAGCACCGCCTTTACCGGCAGTGGGCTCGATTCGATGAAATTGGCCACCATCAGCGGTAGATATTTGCGGTGGAAGCCACGAGCGGTGTGCCAGTCGTTGATCAGGGCCGCTCGCGTCATCTCCGCCATCTCTCGCGGAATTTCGTTGGACGCAACGGATATGACGCCCACGCCGCCCAGCGCGATTACCGGCAGAGTGACCGCATCGTCGCCGGAGAACACGAGAAAAGTCTCCCGCACCAGGTTCAGCACCTCGGCGATCTGCGTCATGTTGCCGCTGGCTTCCTTGACGCCCGCGATATTCGGGACCTCGCTCAATCTGGCGAGCGTAGCGGGTTCGAGGTTGGCGGACGTGCGGCCCGGCACGTTGTAGAGAATCACGGGCTTGTCGACCGCTTCGGCAATCGCGCGGAAATGCCTGTATTGGCCCTCCTGCGTCGGCTTGTTGTAGTACGGCGACGCGGTGAGGATGGCATCGACACCCGGGCGCGCCGCCACTTCTTTCGCTTTGGTGACAGCCTCCTGCGTCGAATTCGAGGTCGCGCCGGCGACGATGGGCACGCGCCCGGCGGCGACTTCGATGGTTATGTCAATGACGCGCAGCCACTCGTCGTGCGTGAGCGTGGGAGTTTCTCCCGTGGTGCCGCAGGGAACCAGAAAGTCAATGCCCGATTCGACCTGCCAGGCGACCAGGTTGCGCAGTGCGTTTTCGTCGACAGCGCCGTCCTCGGAGAACGGCGTGACCAGAGCGGTACCACAGCCTCGGAGTTGCATGTGCTAAGGATAACTCTTCTGGCGAGTGCTTGCATGGGCAGGGTTGCCCGTGTAGGGACGGGCGCCCTCGCACGCCCAAGCCGAGCGCAGCCCGGCAGTCGTCAGTGGCTACCGCAACTCAGGAAGTCGCTCAAAGCTCGCGCCAGACGTTGCGGAACTCGTAGAAGCCGGTTTTCCCCGCCAGCCACTCGGCCACGCGCACCGCGCCTTCCGCGAATCCCTGGCGCGACTTGGCGTCATGGCATAAATAGATGCGATCGCCGGAAGAATTGAAGACTACTTCATGCATGCCGACGGCATCGCCCTCGCGAAAGGAGACAATCTCGATCTCCCGACCACCGGACTCGCGCACGATCTTCTGCAGCGTGATCGCGGTGCCCGAAGGAGCGTCTTTTTTTGTCACATGATGACGCTCGAAGATCTCGCCCGAGTAATCGTATTTGAGAGCGGCGGCGGCGGTTGCGACGATCTCGAAAAACAGGTTCACGCCGATGGAAAAATTCGATCCGTAGAGAAAGCCGGTTTTTGCCGAGAGAACCATTTCGCGCAGGCGCGGCACTTGGTCGTACCAACCGGTGGTTCCGACGACGATGTTTTTTCCAGCACGGATGCAGGCTTCGGCGTTGGCGACCACGGCGGAGGGTGTGGTGAAGTCGATGGCCACTTCGAAGGGGGCTAGGAAAACGGGAGTGAGGGCGGAGGCGTTGGCGTTTTCGTCCACGTCCAAGGTGCGGACCTGATGACGGCGCTGGCGAGCGACTTCCGCCACCAGCGATCCGGTTTTGCCGTTGCCGAGAATTAGAAGATTCATGCGAAAACCTTTAAGAGCTAACCACAGGGGGCACAGAGTAACACAGGGGAACCCTTATCTCGCCCTTTTTCCTCCGTGTTTCTCCGCGCCCCCTGTGGTTGATGTTTTTCCGCGTCGAGTTACGCGAACACTTCCGGATCGGCTTCGGCAAAAAATGCGTGGTGCAGTCGGCGGACCACCTCGGTCGCGTCGTCCTCTTCAATCACGAAGGTCAGATTAATTTCGGAAGCGCCCTGCGAGATCATGCGAATTTTCACGTCCTCGAGAATGCCGAAGACCTTGGCGGCGATACCGGCAGTGTCGCGCAGATTCTCGCCGACCAGGCAGACGATCGCCTTGCGCCCTTCATATTTCACGTCCGCGAGTTTTGCCAGGTCCGCGGCCAGCGCCGGGATGGCCTCGTTGGTCTCGGCGGTTACGGAGACGCTGACTTCGGAGGTCGAAACCACGTCCACGGCAACTTCGTGCTTGTCGAAGGCCTCGAAGATGGACTTCAAGTATCCGTGCACCAGCAGACGGCGCGGCGCGGCGACTTCGACCAGCGTGATCTTCTTCTTGAGCGCGATGGCCTTGAATATATTCGTGCAGCGTGGAGCGCGCGCCGTGATCTTTGTCCCTTCGCAGGTTGGGTTCAGCGAGTTCAGAACATAGACCGGGATATTTTGCTGGATGGCGGGCAGCACGGTGGCCGGATGCAGCACTTTGGCGCCAAAGTAGGAAAGTTCGGCAGCTTCGTCGAAGCTGATGACCTTGATGCGGCGGGCGTCGGGGCAAAGGCGCGGGTCGGTGGTCATCATGCCATCGACGTCGGTCCAAATCTCGATGCGCCCGGCGTTGAGGCCGGCGCCAAAAATGGCGGCCGAAAAATCCGATCCTCCGCGCCCGATGGTGGTGGTGATGCCCTCGCGATTGGAGCCAATGAACCCGCCCATCACCGGGACCTGGCCGGCGTCGAGCAGAGGCAGCACCTTTTTGCGCAGGCGCTCGTTGGTTTCTTCGATCTGGGGAACGGCGCGCATATAGCTGCCGTCGGTGAGCAGGCAGTGACGCGAATCGACGTGTGCGCCGGGCAATCCGCGGGCGACGAAAGCGGCGGCCACGATTTTGCTCGAAAGCACTTCGCCGAATGAGGCGACGTTATCGTAGGTGCGGGGAGTGATTTCGCCGACCGCGCCAATGCCGCGCAACAATTCGTCGAGGTCTTCGAAGTCCGCGCCCAGGTCGCCGTGAAATTCGGTGAAGAGGGCGGTGCCGAGAAGCTCTCCGGCGGTTTCGTAGTGGCGTTCGCGCAAGGCGCGCGCCATTTTAAGCGCGGTCTTGCGATCACCGCTGCCGGCGGCCTTTCCCATGGCAAGCAGGGAATCGGTGACCCTGGCCATGGCGCTGACCACCACCACGGGACAATCCGCCAACCGGCCCTGGACGATGTGGGCGACGCGGTCGATGGCTTTCGCGTCTTGTACGGAAGTCCCGCCAAACTTCATGACGATCATGGGCGGGGAACCTCTTGGAAGAAGTACCCAGTAGCCAGTACCCAGTACCCAGCAAAGTCCGCACCGACGCAGGTTTGTCCGATAGCTGAGTACTGGTTACTGGGTACTGGGTACTTGTCGTTCGTGATGGGCTTTATTTTCACCCTAGATACCCTTTCGCCTTGAGAAATTCGGCATTGAGCAGGGCAGCGCCGGCGGCGCCGCGGATCGTGTTATGCGACAGCACGGTGAACTTCCAGTCCAGAACGTTGCACTTGCGCAAGCGTCCGACGGCTGTGGTCATGCCCGCGCCGAGGTCGCAATCGAAGCGCGGTTGCGGACGGTCCGGCGCCGTCATATACACGACCGGCTGCGCGGGTGCGCTGGGCAAGCGGAGTTGCTGCGGTTCGGCGCGAAAATCGTTCCACGCGGCGATTATTTCCTCCGGACGCGCCTTTTTTTTCAGCCGAATCGCAACCGACTCGGTGTGGCCGTCTTCCACCGGCACGCGATTGCACTGCGCGCTCATGGCAAACGGAGCGGGATCGATGCGCGAACCGTTCAGCGTACCGAGCAACTTCTGCGTCTCCTCTTCCATCTTCTCTTCCTCGTTCGAGATGTAAGGAATGACATTGCCGAGAATATCGAGCGAAGCGACTCCGGGATACCCGGCGCCGCTGACCGCCTGCATGGTGACCGCCATCACGCTCTCAAGCGTGAAGGCGCGATGCAAAGGGGCGAGCGCAATCACCAGGCCAATGGCGGAGCAGTTCGGATTGGTGACGACATAGCCGCCCGATTTGGCGCGCCAGGATTGTTTTTCGATTAACTGGATGTGGTCGGCGTTGACTTCGGGGATCACCAGCGGAACGTCGGCCTGCATGCGCAACGCGCTCGAATTTGAAACGACGGCGCAACCGGCGGCGGCGAACTGCGGCTCCACTTCGCGGGCGATCGCGGAATCGAGGGCGGCGAAGACGATCTTCGGCGCGCCCTCGGGCCTGGCGGGCGCAACCGTCATCCGGGCGACGTTGGCGGGAATCGCGGTCTTCAATCGCCAGCGGGCGGCTTCGGCATAGGGACGGCCTTCCGAACGGTCAGACGCAGCCAGCCACGATACTTCGAACCACGGGTGGTGTTCGAGCATCTGGATAAATCTCTGCCCAACGATGCCCGTGGCCCCGAGAATCCCTACCGGGAGTTTATTTGACATGGTGAATTGTAATTTTATACCAGCGACTTTTCCCACGGGAATGTCGCCCTTGAGCCGCCGGCGAATTCCATGCATATACCGCCGGCCGGTCATGGGACGCGGGAATACGACTTTCCGTGACTGTTTGAGCCGTGCTTGCTGGTGTAGGCTTTTCCCAGGAGTGACTCATGTCGGAACTGCGCCAGAATTTCGCCACCAAGGAATGGGTCGTGATCGCAACCGAGCGGGCCCGCCGTCCCGAAGAAATGGCGAGCCGCCGCGAGCGCAAGACGGTGGCATCGTATGTCGCCACTTGCCCGTTTTGCCCGGGAAACGAGAAGATGACTCCGCCGGAAGTTCTGCGGGTGCCCACCTCGGCGGATGTCCCGTGGCACGCGCGCGTGGTGCCGAATAAGTTCGCGGCCCTGTCCCGCGATGTGCAGCCGACGCGCACGGTACACCGTTCACGCCGGACCGTGAACGGTTTTGGCATCCACGATGTGATCGTCGAGACGCCCGACCACGCCCAGGTCATGGCGCTTATGTCCGATTCCTACGTGGCGGAAATCCTCCGCATCTACAAGACCCGCTACGATGAACTCAGCCTCGACCCGCGGATCGCCCTGATTACGATCTTCAAGAACCACGGGCTCGACGCCGGCACCAGCCTGGAACATCCGCACTCGCAGATCATCGCGACGCCGGTGATCTCGATACAAGTGCGCGAGCGCCTGCAACAGGCTTTGCGGCACTTCGACGACTTTGGCGAGTGCATGTTCTGCCAGATGCTGGAAGAGGAATTGCAGGAACAGACACGGATTGTTATGGTGTCGGAGCATTTCGTCGCGCTGGAACTGTATGCCTCGGCGGCTCCGTTTTCGACCCACATCTATCCGCGGCGGCACATGGCCAGCTTCGGGGATGTGAGCGCGTCGGAGATGAACGATCTGGCGCGCATGTTGCGCTCCACGCTGGCCAAGCTCTACCACGGCCTCGCGGACCCGGATTTCAACTTCACGATTCGAAGCGCACCCTCCGAAAGCGTCGGCGTGAAGTACTTTCACTGGTACCTGAGCGTGATCCCGCGGCTGACGCGAGTGGCCGGATTTGAGCTGGGCTCGGGAATGTTCATCAACACGGTGCTGCCGGAAGCGGCCGCCGAGTTTCTTCGCAATGTGGATGTGGAAGCGGTGAGGAACGGGGGCGCGGCGGCCACCTAGTAGAGCGTCGGGGCGTCTCCGACTGCTTCTAACTTCTCCCCTTTCCCAGCTCTTGCGGGAACGAGTACTCGTTGAGCGGTCCGAACTTGCGTTTTTCCGCGTAGATGCGCCAGCGGCGCCAGACGATGCGCAGGGCGGCCATCACCGGGATGGAAAGGTAGACGCCGAGTATGCCGGCGATTTCGCCGCCCGCGAGAATGCCGAACAAAGCCGCCAAGGGATGCAATTCCAGGCTGACGCCCATGATGCGCGGAGAGATCACGTAGTCCTGAACCATTCGCCAGGCGATCAAGAAGAGCAGCAAAAAGATCCAGTGTGGGTAGCCCGCCAAAACGGCGACGGCGATCATGGCGGCGCCGGCCAGCAGCGGTCCGGCCACGGGAACGAACTCCATCGCGCCTCCGGCGGTGCCGAGCATCAGAGCATAGGGGACGCGCATCGCACCCAAAACCGAGGTGTACGCCACCAGCGATAGCGCCGCCAGCGTCAACTGGGCGCGAATGAATTGGGCCAGCATCTGGTTCAGGTCCTGAAACACGTCTTGCAGAAACTCGCGCTGCGTGCGCGACTGCACCAGCGAAATCAGCACTTCGTGGAAGCTGCCGCCGTCGCGCAGAAAAAAAATTGCCAGAATCGGAACCAGAAACAGCACCCATAATTCCTGCGCCGCTTCGGCCGCGCGAAAGCCGATGCGCTGCGCCAGTTGAGTCAGATCCTCGCGATGACTCATCAAAAAATCGCGGATCCGTTTCTGGGTCTCGTCGCTCCAGCCATGTTCATTTCCGATCTGCGCCGTGAGCTGGCGGATCTGGCCGGAAAGTTGGCCGGCGCTGGCCTTGTCCATTTCCATCAGCGAGGGCAAGGACTGGCCGAGGCGCGCGCTTTGGCGGGCGATCCTGGGGCCCACCAGAAAACCGAAGACTCCCAAGCCCACCAGAAGCAGGATGTAGATGATTGCGATCCCCCAGACGCGGCTGCGGACGAGTTTCTCCAGCCGCCCAACCGCGGGGTTAATGAGGTAGGCGAAAAAAATCGCGAAAAGAAATAGGATCAGCGTGCGCCGCGCCGCATAGAGAAATCCCAGGCCCACGGCGAACAGCAAGGCCGTCAACAGCACGCGCGAGGTGCGTGAATCGAGGATCGTCAAGGATTATTCCAAACCGGTCCGGTTCCAGCCGCGAACAACTTCTTTTCGTCCACACTACCCTATCGCCTCAAATAGGGAGGCATCCGATTCCGAAAGGGGCTGACCTTTCGCCAGCGGTTGCCTGCGCCCTGTTGTTACCCGCCCAAGCCGGGCTTGGACACCCGCTCTAATCGCGCTCCACTTCCGTCTTTTCCCCCAGAACCGAAATCCGCATCACCTTGAATTGCTCGTCGAGCCAGAGTTGCCAGGTCCCCGCGTCGTTCTTCAGTTCCAGTTTGATCAAGTCCTGCGGACCGGTCTTCAGCTTCACTGTTTCCCGCCCGAGAAACTCCGCGTCCACCGTCGCCGATGCCTGTTCGTGTGGATTGAGGGTCGCGAATTGCGTGTGCTGCTTGAGTGGGCACTGCACTTGCCCTTTTTCCTGTTTGCAGGCTATGGCCAGGAACTTCCAGGCCAGCACTTCACGGTGGATGAAAAAATAGTCGTCGAGAATGCTGGTCGAGAGGGACAACAGGTAGGGCTGCTCGTGTTCTTTTTCTTTCCCCTGCGGCCCGCTGCGCCACTTTTGCGTCAGAAAATCGTCATTCGGAACCACCTGCAACTCCGCCTGCTCCGGGCTCAACTCCTTCCACTCGTAGCGCCGGATCTCCCCGCCCGCGGTAAGATGCAACTCGGAATTTTGCACCGCCGGCGTGGTCGCACTGTCCGTCTTGAACTCCGAACGGATAACGCTTCCGCTGCCGCTCTGATATATCGAGAAAGTCTCCGTGCCCACCCGGTGGCCGTTCTGGAACACGCCGAAGGAGCCGGAGTCTATGATCTTTTCCTCCGCTGCCTTCTCCTTTTCTTTGGGCCGGGGCGCAGCGCCCGCCATTGGTCCCCATGCCGCATATCCCCAAACCAGCGCCATCGTGAAAGCCAGCAGCCGATAAGAAAACTTCACTGTGATTCTCCTGTTCCCAAACTATTCCGATCGTTCCGGGCCACGTCCGGCTCGGCGTCTTCCGTGGTTCTTCCAAGTTGCAATGCGTCCTCGATCTCGACGCAAATCGAAGCCAGCGGCTTGCCCGTCGTTGCCACGGCCAGGCTCGCCTGACGATAGAATGGCAGGCGTTCCGCGTAGAGTTGGGCGAACTGGTCGCGATCGCCTCCGAGCGGCCGTTCCACGCCATCCTCCATGCTGCGTTGCCACAGTTCGGATACCGGCGTTTCCAGAAAAACCGTTGGCCACTGCCGCAGCAATTCGCGGTTCCCTTGTTGCGCGAACGCCCCGCCGCCGAGCGCCACCACGCTATTGCGCACGAGCGTCCCGGTCAGCAGCTCGCGCAGCGCATTGCTCTCGGCGAGCCGGAACCCGGGTTCTCCCCGCTCCCGAAAAATCTCGGGAATGCTTTGCCGTTCGCGCGATTCGATCCAAGCGTCCAAGTCCACAA
>JBEKQG010000084.1:0-13965 GCA_049519955.1 Terriglobales bacterium | reverse complement strand
AATCGGCGTCCTTCTCGATCAGCGTTTTGTATTCCTGAAGCGCGCGGTCGATTTGGCCGGCCTTGGAGTACTCCATGGCGAGGCCATAGCGGGCAAACGCGTCCTCGGGATTGGCGGCGAGAATTTCGATGAGCGCGGCAATGCGATCCATAGGGTCGGGTCTCAGGTGTCAGGTCTCAGGTGTCAGTGGTCAGGTAAAAGCTACGAGCCGCGAGCTGCGAGCTAACGGCTAAGGGCCGATTTACGGTCCCCCATTCATATTACGGTATGGGCGGTGCGGTCGGGGTTACAATGGCTTCACCGAGGGACGAAATTGGCGTGCCCATTTTTTGAGCCGGTGGAAATTATGAACGATGGCGCGTGGCCGCACGCTTCGCGTCTGCCACTGGGCGCGGGCTGGACGGGGAATTGCCGCGCGTCGGGGCAGGAAGTCGAGGCGTCGGACGCGCAGGTGCGGGAATTCTGCAACCTGGGTTATGCGGCGGGGTGTCCGCATCTTCCGCGGCGTCGCGATTGGGATGCGGTGCGTTTTTCCGTCGTTCGCGCGGGCCGGGAGCAGGTCACGATTGGATTTATCTGCGAGTTGGACCACGCTCCGATTGAGCATGGTAAATTGACCTTCGATCTGGCGGGCGAGGTCTGGGTGAATCCACATGCGGATGTGCGAGTCCACAGGCTGGCGAACTGCTATCTCCAAACTTATCGCGCCCGGCAAGGCGCTGTGCTGATCTGAATTCTTATGAATGACAACGACGAAGCGAAGCCTATGCGCCCGCGGCCGGTGCGCGAATCGATTTCTGAAATGGCGGAACTGGTCCTGCCGAACGATGCCAATCCGCTGAACGCGTTGCTGGGCGGGCGGCTCATGCACTGGATCGACCTGGCCGGCGGCATAGCCGCCCACCGCCATTCGCGCCAGTATGTGGTGACGGCTTCGATTGATCACATGGATTTTCTGGTGCCCGTTCGGGTGGGAGATCTGGTGATCTTGCGCTCGTCGGTGAATCGCGTTTACCACACGTCGATGGAGGTGGGCGTGAAGGTCTGGGTGGAGCATTATCGCTCGGAAGAGAACATCCACGTGAGTTCCGCCTATCTGACGTTTGTGGCCGTGGATGCTGCGGGGAACCGCGTCGCGGTCCCGCCCGTCATTCCCGAGACCGAGGAAGAAAAGCGCCGCTACGAAGATGCGGCGCACCGCCGGGAACTGCGCCGTAAGGAATCGGCGCGCAGAAACGAGGGCCGGAGTTAGACGCTATTGCGCTTAGTCCAACAGGGGACGTATGCTACACGGTTGTTAAGCTGGATGGGCCAAAACCGATAACTGAGACCTGAGGCCTTACTCATGGACAGTGCACTTTTTGTTCACCGCCTTCACTTCGCCTTCACCGCAACGTTTCACTATCTCTTCCCGCAGCTTACGATGGGGCTTGCGCTGCTGATCGTCGTGCTGAAGACGATCGGGTTGCGGCGCAACGATCCCGTGTATCACGAGGCGGCGCGCTTCTGGGGAAAGATTTTCGGCATCAATTTCGTGCTCGGTGTCGTTACCGGCATTCCGATGGAATTCCAGTTCGGCACAAACTGGTCGCACTTTTCGCGATTCGCGGGCGGCGTCATCGGCCAAACACTTGGCATGGAAGGCATGTTCGCCTTCTTTCTCGAATCGGCGTTTCTCGGGTTGTTTCTCTATGGAGAGAAGCGGCTGAGCCCGAAAGCGCATTGGTTGTCGGCGTTCGCGGTCTTTGTGGGCTCGTGGTTGTCGGGTTACTTCATCATTGCCACGGACGCTTTCATGCAGCATCCCGTTGGCTATTACACGGCCGCGGACGGGAGTTTGCAGCTAACGAGCTTTTGGGCATTGGTGCTGAATCCGTGGGCGGGATGGCAATACGCGCACAACATGAGCGGAGCGGTGATCACGGGCGCGTTCATCATGGCGTCGGTGGGCGCCTTCTATCTACTCTGCGGTAAGTGGACGGCGCACGCCCGCATCTTTGTCAAGGTTGGAGTGCTGGCGGGTTGCCTGTTCAGCGTGCTGCAGATTTTTCCGACGGGCGACGGACAAGGCAAGATGGTCGCCGACCAGCAACCGGTGACGCTGGCTGCGATGGAGGGTTTGTTTCAGGGCCAGGAAAGTGCGCCGTTAGTGATTCTAGGCCAGCCTAACGATCAGCAAGGTAAGATCGATAACCCGCTCGAAGTTCCGGGTATGTTAAGCATGTTGACTTACAAGCGCTGGAATGCCAACGTCCGCGGGCTCGACGCTTTCCCCAGGCAAGACTGGCCGGGGAACATCCCATTGCTCTATTACAGCTATCACATCATGGTTGGACTGGGGACGTTCTTTGTGGCCGTCATGGTGGTGGCGTTGTTACTGCTGTGGCGGGGCAGGCTCTTCCACTCCCGGTGGATGCTCTGGATCCTGATGCTGGCGGCGCCTTTTCCTTATATCGCCAACACGGCCGGATGGATTACGGCCGAGCTGGGCCGCCAGCCCTGGCTTATCTACGGGCTGATGCGCACGGAAAACGGATATTCCACAGCGGTTTCGGCGGGTAACGGAATGTTCACTCTTTTGGGATTCATGGGCATTTACATGGTGTTGGGCATTCTGGGCCTGTTCCTGATCCGGCGGGAAATTGAGCACGGCCCGCACAGCGAGTCCGCGATCAATTTCCCAGCGACGAAGGAGGCAATGTAACTATGGCAAGCCTTTGGTTCTGGATTGTCGCGGCGATGATCGCGACTTATGTCGTGCTCGACGGATTCGATCTGGGCGCGGGCGCGATCTATCTGATTGCGGCCAAGACCAACGAGGAAAGACGCCAGGTGCTGCGCGCCATCGGGCCAGTGTGGGATGGCAACGAAGTCTGGTTGCTTGCCGCCGCCGGCACGCTTTACTTCGCATTTCCCCAGCTCTACGCATCGAGCTTCAGCGGCTTTTACCTGCCGCTGATGGTTGTGCTATGGCTGCTCATTTTGCGCGGCATCGGCATTGAGTTCCGCGGCCACATCGAGGACCGGGTCTGGCAGGATTTCTTCGACGTGGTCTTCAGCGTCTCCAGCATTTTGCTGGCTGTGTTTTTCGGGGCGGCGCTGGGCAACGTGATACGCGGAGTTCCGCTGGATGCAACGGGCTATTTCTTTGAACCGCTCTGGACCCACTTCAAACTGGGCCCGCAGACGGGCATTCTGGATTGGTACACCGTACTTGCCGGCGTGGTTGGATTGGTGACCCTGGCCGCGCACGGTGCCTATTACATAGCCGTGAAAACCGACGCGGACTTGGGCCGCCGCGCGCGCGGTTTTGCCCTGCTGTGCTGGCCTTTGCAATTTTTTCTGACTTTCAGCACGCTGGTTGCGACTTACTTCATACGGCCCGAAATCATGACGAACTACAGCAGGCATAAGATCGGCGTGCTGGTCCCAATCGTCGTTGTGGTTAGCCTTGGAGTGATGCTCTGGGCGAATCCCAAGGGCAAGGAAAAACTCGCGTTCGCCGCTTCCAGCCTGTATATCGCCTTCATGCTGGTGGGCGCGGCATTCGCGCTCTATCCGGTTGTACTGCCTGCGCGCAACCACCAATACGACCTCACGATCTACAACACCGCCGCCGGCAATCACGGATTGAGCGTGGGCTTGGTATGGTGGACGCTGGGTGCTGCGCTTGCGCTGGTCTATTTTGTGTTCGTGTACCGCAAGTTTCGCGGCAAGGTGCGGGCGGGAGAAGGGCAGTACTAGCCGTCAGCCATCAGCCGTCAGGACGGGACCTCCAGCATTGACGGCGATCTGCGCTCAAGACTGAAAGCTGAGGGCTGACGGCTGAGGGCGTCTTTCGCCTCCCGTATAATCTTCGGATGAGCGCACATTCCCATCATCCGGGCGAGCACCCCGCCACACCACAACCTTTACCTGGCGTCAACGCCATCATCGCGGTCGGTTCCGGCAAAGGCGGAGTCGGCAAGACCACGCTCGCCGTCAATTTGGCCATCGCCCTGAGCAAAATGGGCCACAAAGTTGGATTGCTCGACGGCGACGTGTACGGGCCGAACGTGCCGCTGATGCTTGGCGTGGACGAGCAACCGAAAGCGATGGGCGAAAAGATTGCGCCCATAATCTCGCACGGGCTCAAGGTGATCTCGGTCGGATTCCTCAATCCTGGAGACAAGCCGCTGATTTGGCGCGGTCCCATGCTGCATTCGATCATCAAGCAGTTCCTGGGATCGGTGGAGTGGGGAGAACTCGACTATCTTGTCATCGATCTTCCTCCGGGGACCGGCGACGTTGCGCTGTCGCTGATTCAGACGGTGCCGCTGACGGGCGCGATTGTGGTTTCCACGCCTTCGGATGTGGCGCTGCAAGATGCGCGCAAGGCCATCGAGATGTTCCGCCAGATGAAGGTGGACATCGTCGGCATGGTCGAAAACATGAGTTATTTCGTCTGCCCGCATTGCCAGCACGAAGTCGATATCTTCTCGCGCGGCGGCGCGGAGAAGACGGCGAAACAGTTTGACGTTGCCTACCTCGGAAGCATTGAGCTCGATCCGGAGATTCGCAGATCGGGCGACAGCGGCGTTCCGGCCGTGCTCGCGGGAGAAAGCTCTCCCCATGCGAAATCGCTGTTCGCGTTTGCCCGCAAGGTGGTGGCGCGAGTGGAAGAGATCAAAGCGGGGAGTTCGGAAAGTGTGATTCAGATTCAGTAAGGCCCAAAACGTCATTGCCAAATGGCGGGCGATGCACTACACTGTAGTGCATGAGGACGGAAGTCTATAGCTGGCGCCTGTCGGGCGAACTCAAGTCGGACCTGGAGCGGGAAGCGCGTCTCCGCAAGGTGACGGTTTCGTCGGTGCTGGAGAACGCCGTCCGCGATTGGCTGAACCATAGCGATACGGACGCCTCGGAAGACGAGACGCAGCGCAGGCTTCACGCTGCGGCAGCGGGCTGTTGCGGAGTCATCGCCAGCGGGAACCCGCGGCGCGCCGAGACCGCGCGCGATGCGCTGCGCAAGAGTTTGCGGCGGCAGTATGGCTGCTAATGCGCCCGTTGCTCATGCGCTGATTGATACGGGCGCAATTCTCGCGCTGCTCGACCGCAGTGATCGCTGGCACAACGCCTGTGTGGACGCCTTTCGCCAGATGCGGCTGCCGCTGCTGACCTCCGAGGCGGTGCTTACGGAAGTGTTCCATCTGGTGGGCGATTCGCGCACCGCGATGGAAGCCGCCTGGAAGTTCGTCCGTTCGGGGGCGCTCGTTCTCGGCACCATCGAAAATGCGGAACTGACGCACCTGCACGGCCTGATGTCGCGCTATTGGGACTGCCCGATGGACTTTGCCGACGCCACGCTCGTGTATCTGGCGAAACGCGAGTCTCTTTCCGTTATTCTGACGGTCGATCAAGGGGACTTCGCGACTTATCGGATCGAGGGGAAGCGGCAGTTCCGGGTGGTGCCGGGGAAAGGGCCGTAGCTACGCCTAGCTCCTCTAACATAAAACCCGAGATTTGCCGGAGTTTGTAATCCCAGTTTCTCGAAAAGCGCGAGACCATGGGCGCCCACGGTTTTTGCTCTGTCAGACTCAAACTACTACGCATACTTACCCACGGGATATGGGTCACCCGCCGAGATCAGGGGCAACCGGCGTATCATTCTGCTCATGGCAAAACTAACTGGTAAGCAGATTCAGGAATTGGCTAAAGCCATCGTTTCTTCCAACCCCGGAGGAATTCGTTACAGCGCCCTTGTGGATAGGATTCATCAGCAGAGCCCCGACACCCCAGTGAACACAATTTATGGCAACGTGTGGGATCTTGATACAACATTTCCGAATGAAATTCTGAAGCCTAGCCGGGGGCTCTTTACGCCTACAACGAAAACAGAAAGTGAAACAGTTTCCGTCGAGAGCACTGAACAAATAGCCCTAACCGAAGTCAGCATCAAAGAGTCAGATTTTTATACACCATTTGCGGAATGGCTTAAGAATGACCTCGATGAAGTCAATGAAGTTGCCTCGCTAGGCGGTGCGGGCCTGAAATCGAAGTGGGGCACGCCAGACGTCGTAGGAACGTACAAGAAGCAGCCCGGCAACGTGATCGACTTCCCCATCGAAATCGTGTCGGCTGAAATCAAGATTGATCCGCAAGCACCGGTCGTGGCGTTTGGTCAGGCGATCGCCTACCGTCTGTTTTCGACCAAGACTTACATCGCGATGCCGACAACACTAACCGAGGAAGACCAAAGTCGCTTGGAATCCCTCTGCATGCTCTTCGGAGTCGGCCTCGTGCTCTTTGACTTAAACAAAGATATTCCGCGATTTTCCATACGCGTGCGGGCTCAACGGTTCTCGCCAGATATGTTTTACGCCAACGAATTCGCTGATCGACTGAAACAGCATAACGATAGGATTTTCAAGGAACTGTTCCGTTGAAGCCTATACGGCATGGTTTGGCTGGTAATGCGCTGTAATACTTTCCCATGCCTATAGCTGTCCCCCAATCCTTGACACCCCAGCCCACGCTCCCTAGAATTCCATCAGGGAGTGGTGGACGGGTTTATCTAAGCCACTGCATCTAAAGAATTTACGGGAGTGGTTCAACTCCTAGACTCGGGTAGATATGACGGCAGGGCCAGCGGGTGGACGGGAACGGGAAATCCTGACCGCCATTGTCGAGACATTTATTGCCAGCGGAGAGCCGGTGGGGTCGCGGACGCTGGCGCGCACGAGCCGCGAAGGGCTGAGTGCGGCCACGATCCGCAACGTGATGGCCGACCTTGCCGATGCGGGATTTCTGGAGCAGCCGCACGCTTCGGCGGGGCGCGTTCCGACGGCGGAGGCTTATCGGTATTACGTCGAGCAGCTTAGTGGGGAAGCGCATCTTTCGCGCGAGAACGAGAGCATCATTCAGGACACGCTGACCGGCGTGGCGGACGTGGCGGAGTTCATGGAGCGCACGTCGCATGTGCTCTCCCTGATCTCGCACAGTGTCGGGATTACGGTGGCGACAAGCGGACCGCGGAATGCGCTGGAGCATGTTTACTTCTCGCGGCTGGCCGATCAGAAAGTGCTGGCGGTGGTGGTGACGCGCTCGGGCGTGGTGCGGGACCGCGTGCTGCGGCTGGATATTCCGCAGTCGGACTTGGATTTGGCGGCGCGTTACATCAACGACAATTTTCGCGGCTGGACCATGGGCGACATGCGGGCCGAGCTGGCGCGGCGTCTGGAACAGGAACGCAGCGAGTACGACCGGCTGATGAAGTCGATCGAGCAGCTCTATCAGCAGGGGGCGCTGGCTTCGACTGACGACACACAGGCGGTGTTCGTGGAGGGAGCGGCGAACCTCGTCATGAACAACGTGGCCGGCGAGGAAGATCGCCATCGCTTGCAGGACATGCTGCGGACGCTGGAGGAAAAGGAAAAAGTGGTGAAGCTGCTGGGCGCGTATCTCGACACGCGGCAGGAAGCGGTGCGGGTGGTGATCGGGCTGGACGAGGCGCTGCCGGCTTCCAATTTGCAGAATTTCGTGCTGATTGGCGCGCCGGCGCGCGTGGGCGGGGAAGTGATGGGGTCGCTGGCGGTGATTGGGCCGACGCGGCTGGATTATCAACATACCATGTCGGCGGTGTCGTATATCGCGCGGCTGTTCGACAAACTTTTGAACGAATCGGAGTAAGGCAGAGGCATGGGTAAGGGAAACGGAAAGACGCAAGCGCGCTTTGGACTGGGACGCCGTGATCTGAAAGGCGAGGATCTGGAGCGCGAGCTCCCAGCGGCGGAAGGCGAAGAAGAAGCTGCGGCAGCGGCGGCGAAGCCCGCGGAAGTTGCCGCGGCACCGGCATCCTTGTCGGAAGCGGAAAAGCTGAAAGCCGAACGCGACGCGCTGCTCGACCGGCTGGCGCGCTTGCAGGCGGAATTCGACAACGCCCGCAAACGCGCGGCGCGGGAACAGCAGGATTTTCGCGAGTTTGCCGCGGCGGACGTCATCAGGAACTTTCTGCCGACGCTCGACAGTTTCGAGCGCGCGTTAAAGGCCAGCGCCGACTCCACGGAATTCAGGAACGGCGTGGAGCTGATCTACCGGCAGTTTCAGGATGCGCTGCAAAAAATTGGAGTGCAGCCGATCCTGGCGCTGGGGCAGGCTTTCGATCCGCGGATCCACGAGGCGATTGAGATGGTGGAGACGACGGAGGTCCCGGACCACCATGTGTTCGACGAACTGCAGCGCGGATATAAGTACAAGGAGCGGCTGCTGCGTCCGGCGATGGTGCGGGTGGCACGCAACAGCCAGGGGTAGAACGGTCGTTAGTTGCTAGTCGTTCGTCGTTCCTGTGGTCTCGATTGCGCCGGTGGCTAGCGACCAACGACTAACGACCAACGACTAACGACCAACGACCAACGACTGAATGCAAAGTGGGGGAGTTTCTGGCCGCAAACACAAAACGCGATTATTACGAGGTGCTCGGCGTTGCCCGCGGGGCCACCGACGCTGAAATCAAGAGCGCTTACCGCAAGCTCGCGATGACATACCATCCCGACCGCAACCCGAACAATCCCGATGCGGAAGAGACGTTCAAGGAGGTCACGGAAGCGTACGCAATTCTAGCCGACAGCGAGAAGCGATCGTTGTACGACCGCTTCGGGCACGCGGGCGTGGGCGGCAGTACGGGAGGCGCGGCGGGATTCGATCCCGCGATCTTCCAGGATTTCGGCGACATTTTTGGCGACATCTTCGGCTTCGGCGACCTGTTCGGACAGGGCGGGCGGCGGCGCAGCCGGGCGCAGCGGGGAGCCGATCTGCGGGAAGACTTGAATCTGGAATTTGGCGAAGCGATGTTCGGCGCCGAACGGCAAGTGAGTGTCCGGCGCCATGAGGCGTGCGACGCGTGCCGGGGAGGCGGCGCCGCGCCCGGCAAAGCCGCGGTGAGTTGCAAGGCGTGCAATGGCCGAGGCCAGGTGCGCTATCAGCAGGGCTTCTTCAGCATCGCTCGCACGTGTCCGACCTGCCAGGGCGCGGGCAGCGTGATCACCGATCCGTGCCCGAAGTGCAGAGGCGAGGGCCGCGTGCTGCGCGAGCGCGTGGTCGAAGCCAAGGTGCCCGCGGGAGTGGAGGACGGGACGCGCATACGATTCACCGGGCTCGGCGAAGCGGGCGCGTTCGGCGGACCGGCGGGCGACTTGTATGTTGTGTTGCACGTCAAGGAACACCCATTTTATGTGCGCGAGGGCAACGACCTGCATTGCGTGGTCCCGATTTCGTTCGCGCAAGCGGCCCTTGGCACCGAGATCATGATTCCGACGCTGGAAGGAGAACACAGGCTGAAAATTCCCGAAGGCACACAGTCGGGAACCGGATTTCGCATCCGAAACAAGGGTGTGCCCATGCTCAATGGGCACGGCAAGGGCGATCTTTACGTCGAGGTGCGAATCCAAACGCCCGGCAAGCTGACGAAACGCCAGCGCGAACTGCTGGTGGAACTGGGACAACTTTCTCCAGTGGAGAACAAGCCGCAGCGCCAATCGCTGTTGGGACGGGTGAAGGACATGTTTGGGTAGGGCAGTTGCCGGTTGCCAGCTACCAGTTGCCAGTACCCAGTACCCAGTACCCAGGCTCACGCTGCTTGCGCTTATCGTTCAACGAGTAAAATTTTACTGAGAGCTGATGGCTGAGAGCTGAGAGCTGAACTCATGACACGCCGCCGCTGGATTGCCGACGAAGTTACGGGAAACACTGCCGCATTGGTGGGCGAACATGCCGCGCATCTGGCGCGCGTGCTGCGCGCTGAAGTTGGGCAGGCGTTCGATATCGCAACCGGGGACGAGGTTCGGCGCGGTACCATCACCACGATCTCGTATGACCGGGTTGAGTTCGCGCTCGACACGAAGCCATACCGTCCGCTCAGGGTCAGGCCGTTGGTTGTTCCGAAGATCACGCTGGCGCTCGCCATCTTTAAGTTCGACCGCATGGAGTGGGCGATTGAGAAGTGCACGGAGATCGGGGTCGCACGCATCATTCCCGTAATCGCCCGCCGCAGCGACGCTCATCTTGCGGCTGCGGCGATGAAGCGGCACGAACGCTGGCAACGCATCGTGCGCCAGGCCGCCGAACAGTCGAGGAGGGCTGCGCCGCCGGAGATGGAAGCTCCGGTCAAATTGAAAGATCTGGCCGGCGAGGGTGTGTTGCCAGGAGCGGCGCTGACTCGCATCGTTCTCGATGAGTCCTTGGCTGGCTCGGAAGAGAAAAGCAGGCTGGGAGAGATTTTACAATCGGTCGTGCGGCCCGAGACTTCCGACGTGGTGCTGGCGGTTGGACCTGAAGGCGGATGGGCCGACGGGGAGATGGAGTGGCTTCTCGAATCGGGATGGGTCGCAGCCTCGCTTGGCGATACAATCCTGCGAGCTGAGACTGCGGCGATCGTTGCCACGGCGCTTGCGCTGGAAGCGCTGCGGTGATTCGCTGGCATCGTATCCCGTATATTCGCTGCATACGATTGGGTTGTCATGATGGGCGAAGCGAAGGGTCTCGTGCATAACGAGTTCAAATGCGAGGTCCTTCGCTTCGCTCAGGATGAGAGTGTAGATTTGTGCCTTGGATCCCCTACATGCCACCAGAGCCTTTCACCGCGACCTCTGATATTCTCCGGCAGATGGCTTCTTAGGCGACTTCTCAAATGACTGCGACTGCCTTGCCTGCGACGAAGATCGTCCCCGATGAACGGCAGCGGGAAGCGATCGGGCATGTTCACGGGCCCATGCTGGTGATTGCCGGCGCGGGGACGGGGAAGACGACTGTGCTGACGCAGCGCGTGGCCAGCCTGATCCGCGAAGGTCACGCGCGGCCCGGCGAAATTCTCGCGCTCACCTATACCGACAATTCCGCCGACGAGATGAATCGGCGCGTCCGCGCGGAACTGCAGGGCACGAACTGCGACGGCTTGCAGGCCTGCACGTTTCATGCGTGGTGCAATGGACTGCTGGCACGCCGCGGGGCCGATTTTGGCGTGCTCGACGGGAGGGACCTGTGGGTGTATTTGCGCCGCCGCGTTCGCGAGCTGCGTCTCAAGCACTTTGTGCGCGCGGCGAACGTCGGCCAGTTTCTCGACAGCCTGCTGGATTTCCTGCGCCGTTGCCAGGATGAACTGGTTGGCCCCGGTGAATATGCGCGTTACGTGGAGCGGCTGGAACGCGGCGAGGCTCCGCTGCCGCGCGTGGCCAAGCGAAAACAGCAGGGAGAGTTGGAGAAGGCGGAAATTCTGGAGCGTTGCCAGGAAATCGCCCGCGTCTTCGCCACCGTGGAAGAGATGCTTCGGGAGAAAAAGCTGGGCAGCTACGGCGACATGATCACCGGGGCGTATCGGCTGCTCAAGGACGATCCAGTGTTGCTCGAAAAAGAACGGGGCCGCACTCGCTTCCTGCTGGTGGATGAATTCCAGGACGCTAATTTTGCCCAGGTTGAAATTCTCTCGCTGCTTGCGGGACCGGCGGCGAACGTGTTTGCCGTGGGCGATCCGGACCAGGGGATTTACCGGTTTCGAGGGGCTTCGAGCGAAGCGTTCACGCTGTTCGCGAAGAACTTTCCGGCAAAACGAGTTGTGGTGCTGGGAAAGAACCGGCGCTCGCTCTCACCCATCCTGGGTTGCGCGTTTGGCATTGTGAATGAGAACCCGGCCGTGTTCGGACAGGTGTTGCCGCAAAACGGAATTTCAATTTCTTACCAGCGTGCGCCGCTGAAATCGCTGCGCGAGGAGCAGGCAAAACAAAAGGGACAGTCTGCGGCCGCACAGCCGGTCGAAATTGTTACCTGGAAGGACAAGGAAGGCGAGGCCGCCGACCTTGCCCACAGGATCGAGCGGAAGCATGAAGAGCAGGGCGGCGAGTGGAAGAAATTTGCGGTGCTCTATCGCGGGCACAACCATCGCGATGAGCTTGTCCGAGAACTTGCCGAGCGCGGCGTTCCATTTTCCATCGAAGGCCTGGACGTGCTCGACACAGCGGAGGTTCGAGACGTGGTGGCCTGCCTGAGTGCGGCTGTGTCTCCCAACGACGCGGCCAGCCTGTTTCGCGTGGCGGCGCTGCCGCGGTTCGGCGTCGACCCCAAGGAATTGCGGGCGGCGATGAGGGCGGTGCGGCGGGAGGAACTCGATCTGCGCGCGGTATTGGGCAAGCTCGCGGGCGGCGCGGCGGCGTTGGAAAGCGTGGAGAAAGCGCACCGCGAAGCTGGGAAGGACGGCGTTCGCGCCTGCGATGCGGTGAATGTTGTGATCCGGCATTTCGGGCTGGAGCGGTCGGAGTTGGTCGCCGCGTTTTTGAAATTTGTGGAAGAGTGGCAGAAGAAACCGATTGCCGAAACTGGGAGCGCGCCGGAATTTCTCGAGTACCTCGATTATTTTGCGCAGGCGAAAGGCAGAGTTCCGCTTCCGCCGACCAAGGAGGATGCGGTGCAGCTGATGACCGCGCACGCCGCCAAGGGACTGGAGTTCCGGCATGTGGCGATCATTCGCGGATCGTCCACATCGTTCCCGACTTCCTACCGCGAGCCGCTCATTGCTTTTCCGGCGGAACTGCGCCGGCCGGACGAGTTTTCGCATGACGACAAAACGCTGCACGAAGAGGAAGAGCGGCGGCTTTTTTACGTGGCCATGACGCGCGCCAAAGACACGCTCGCGATCTATGCGCACGAGGGCAGGGGCAAGAAGGAACCGAAGCCGACGCATTTCTTGCGCGAGTTCATGGCGAACGCGGCCTACAAGAAGTTCTGGCGCACACGTTCAGCGGAGGCGGTGCGGGATATTAGCGCCGGGGCAGAACCGGGAACTGCGGTGCCGCAATCGAACGTGGCGGCGTGGCTGCTGATGCCGCCGACGGCGAGTTTCGTCACGGGGCTGAGTGCGTCGGCCATTGAGACTTATGACCAGTGTCCGCTGCGCTTCAAGCTCGAACGAGAGTGGAACCTGCCCCGCGAGACCCCGGCCTCAGTGCAGTATGGAGCGGCCATGCACCGCGTGCTGCGCACGTTCTACGACGCGCAGCGTTGCGGGCGCGAGACCAGCGGCGACGAATTGATCGAGCAGTTTCGCTCCGACCTCGCTTCCGCGGGCATTGCCGACCGCTATCAGTACGAGCTGTACCTGCGGCAGGGGATGGAGCAGTTGCGGCAGTTCTTCGCGGCCGCTCGCAGCGCACCGCCGCCCGAGGTCATTGAGACCGAGCGCGGATTTGAGCTGCAAGTGGGGCCGGCGAAATTGACCGGACGCGTGGATCGCATCGATCGCACGGGGCCGGACACCGTGACCATCGTGGATTACAAGACGGGCAAGGCGAAGTCGCAGGAGGATGCCGACGAGAGCCTGCAACTCTCTTTGTATGCGCTCGCGGCCCGGGAAGTGTTGGGGAAGCGCGCCGACCGTTTAGTTTTCCATAACCTCGAAGACAACACGGCCGTCTTCACCACGCGCACCGACGCCGAGTTGGCGGCGGCGAAATTACAGGTGCAGGAAGCGTGGGACAGAATTGCGCGGGGAGAGTTTGGCGCGAAGCCTGGATATTACTGCGCGTATTGTCCCTATCGCAATCTTTGTCCGGCGACGGAGAAGACGGTGGCGGCTCCGCAGAGAAAAGCGGGGTCTCGCGTCCATTAGGAAGCGCGGTCCGACGTGCCCCGGATGAGTTGGCGGTGCGAGGGAAAAGCCTGGACCACAGGGGACACGGAGGAGCAGAGAAGAAGACTTCAGGATGCGAAAGTGGTTGTGGAACGGGCCCCGCAAAAAACTTTGGGGACGCTCATCGCGTCCCCGTTGTTTTTGTTGCCTGTTGCAAGTGGTTAGTGCTTCTTGGTGCTTTTCTTCTTTGCAGCTTTCTTTTTGGTTGCCATGGATCTATTCTCCCTTTCCATTCTTCATGGAATTTCGCAACGGTGTTTTGTTGCAACTGATTGATGTATAGAGTCAACGCAGAACGAAGTCAAGAGAAAAAT
>JBEKQG010000083.1:0-13992 GCA_049519955.1 Terriglobales bacterium | reverse complement strand
GGCACGGCAAGCCATCGGGCGCTAATTCGGCGCGCTTGCGCCTCGTCGGCAATCAGCCAGACGACCATCACAAACAACCCAATAAACGAGATGTAGGCATACCGATCGGCCATTGCCTGCGCCCCTACCTGCACCAGCCCGATCATCGGCACCAGGCTGCCCAAAAACCAGAACCATCCAGCTGCGAGATACCGGCGATTGCGCGCACGGAGAACCAAAACGGTGATGAGCAGCAATAAGACCGCCGCCGCGCCAACTTGCCAGGCAGGATAGAGCTTGGTGGGATGCGGATACAGCGCCACCAGCTTCGATGGCCAGAACGCCTTCCCCAGATACCGCACATACGAAATCACCGCGGTTTCCAGCCGCAAGAGCAGGCTGTAGCGGGAAAGGCCCTTGACGGCGTGCCCAGCCTCCTGGGCCTTCATCGTCACCAGCGCACTCGCGACCGAGAGCAGCAACAGCGGCGCCTTTTCCCATACCAGTCCCGCGCTCGACCGCTTGGGCACGTTCCTGCCCTGCGCCGTCTCCGCCGGAGCGCCAATCCGTCCTAGCGGCCAGTAGTCCCACAGTAAAAGCAAAAATGGCAGTGTGATCGCCTGCGGCTTCGCCAGCAGCGCCAGCGCAAACAAGCACGCCACCGCGGCATATCGCCGGGGCCCAGGTCCACGCGCGTACCAAGTGTAGGCATAGAGCGCGAGCAGAAAAAACATCATGCTCAAGACGTTCTTCCGCTCCGCCGCCCAGGCCACCGACTCAACGTTGATCGGATGTAGCGCAAACAGCGCGGCAACCATCAGGCTGCGCCAGCGGAATCCCGTGGCGCTCTGCAGCAGCAGAAACAGAAGAACGGCATTCGCCGCGTGCAGCAGGACATTCACCGCGTGCGGACCGGCAGGCTTCACGCCGAAAAGTTCGCAGTCGAGCGCGTGGGAAAGCCACGTCAGGGGATGCCAGTTCGCCTCATCGTAAGTCGTGAAGGCCCATTCCACGGTCGCCCACGTCAGGCCCGCCTTCACGTGAGCGTTGTCCGTGATGTATTCGTTGTCGTCATAATCGACGAACCCGTTGTGAATTACCGGGCTGTAGGAGACCAGCACCACGGCAATCAGCGCCAGGCAAAACACCAGAGTTCTCCGCTCCAGCGACAGAGACAAGTTGGAGGAGGGCGAGACTTCCGCTTTTTTCGCGCGTCTGGCGCGTTTGCCTGCCGTGGCGGAGGAAAGTGCAATCATGGGTTTGACGAACTAATGGACTCGATCATTTTGAACCAGACACAGCGGATTCGCGAGAGAAAAAGCGCCGCCCATCGAGACTCCCAGAGGTTGGCTGGTGTTCTGGCACGGGGTCCGGCACACGCGCTGCAAAATCTCTTCCGCCGCCAGGCTGGCGCTATTGTTGCAGGGTAGAGGGGGCGCCGGCTTTTTCCAGTCCCAGATTCGAGGTTGTCCCGTTGGCGCCCGCCACGAAAAAGTTGTGGTCGTAAAGATTGCGGTACATGCGTCCCGCGATCTCGGCGGCCTTCGGCCCGAACGTCGGGCGTCCGCCCTGCAGAAAGACCACCGTCACAATGCGCCCGATGTCGGTGTTGGCGTAAGAGGCGAACCATCCAAAGCGCGTGCCGGCGTGCGAACACGTCCCGGTCTTGCCCAGGATCGATTCCTCGTTGAAGTTCAAACGCAGGCTGCGCGCCGTGCCGTAGGCAACGGCTCCGGCCATGCCGTCGGAGAGTTCCGGAATCACCGGCTCAATGTCGAGATGGCGCTTGACGCGAGGCTGGAAGTTGGCAACATCCTCTGGACCGGTCGGATGTTGCAAGTAGTAGAGCGTGCCGCCATTCGAGATCGCGGTCACCAGCGCGCCCAGTTGCAGCGGAGTCATCGAGATGCCCTCGCCAAACGAGCACATCTTGCTGACGCCGCCGAGTTTGGGAGAGATTTCTTCTTCCGGATATGTGCCCAGGTGCTCGCCCGCAATGTGGTAGCCGGCATATTCGCCGAGCCCGAACTGGTGGGCGTAGTAACTCACCTTCTCGAAGCCCAGCTTGCGGCCGACGGCTTCGAAGTAAGCGTTATTGGAGTGCGCCAGCGCCTCGGTGAGATTCATGTGGCTGCGGCCTCCGAGTGGAACCTCGGTTCCCTCGTCGATTACGCCTTCGCTGAGTGCGGCCAGAGCCACGGAAAGTTTGATGGTCGAGCAGGGCTGCGCGCCGCTGGAAAGCGCGAGCTTCTGGTTGACCATGGCGAGGATGCGTCCGCTGGTCGGCTCAATCGCGACCACGGTGCCGTTCATATTGCCCAGAGCGTCGATCGCGGCCTGGCGGACAACCGGATCTTCGCCGGCGGTCGCGTCGCCTTCGGTGATATCGGATGCGAATGAACTCGTGTGGAAACGCCCGTAATAACCACGGCGGGCCGCGCCGCCATAACGCGGGCTGGAGTAATGCGTGGCGGAATAGCGCCCGGCAGTTTGGGAGCACGGGACGCGGCTCCGCGCCAGGGTGCGCATGCGCTTCCGCGCGTGCTGACTTTCCGTGACCCCGCGGGCTTTTGCACGCGGCGTGAGCGTGTGCGGGTTGACGCTGGCTGCGATGCCACTCGCTTCCAGCCAGATTGCCAATCCTAAGAAAAATGCGAGACGAAAAAAACAAACCCTAAACGTCACTTTCACCATCCCCGTTGGCCCGTATCCACGCTTATCGTTAGCGAGTCATTGACTGGTTCAGACACTGACCCAGTCCCTCGAACCGCTTAATGATTTAGATGCACGAGGCTCGCCAAAACACGCCACCGAAGGGACACCTCATGCAACTACTCGATAGTAGGCGATTTGCGCGCTTCGGCGCAATGGCAAAGTATAAAGATGTCAATAGCGGAAATTATGCGATAACTACATGATTAACTTGCACTTAACGTGATTTTCGTGAAGGTACCGCCACCTTCGTAATCGAATCCTCTTGTTACCTCAAAAGGTACCCGCATTTTGCATCAATTTGCGCCTTCCGCGCTGGCGGTCGGGAGTTCAGTAGGCTCCAATCCCCATCAGCGCGTTTCTCCGGAAGTCCCCTACATCACTTCGCTGCGTTTCCGCAGAAAGGCGGGAACGTCGAGGTCCTCCACCTCATAGTTAGGAGCATAGTTGGGAGCGGACGAGCGCATGGCATCGAGCGAAATCACCTCGGCGGTGTGCGGCGCAAAGCCCGGCTCCGATTCCTGAAACGCTGCCGGCGCGAGCCGTGACTCGAAGGCCGGCTCGGGCACAAAGACCGCCTCGGGATCGCCCGCCGTTTCGGGCTCGTCGAAACCGTCGCACGAAACCTGGTACGCCGCTTCCCGCGCAACATCTGTCGGCATGTCGCGCGCAACGTTGCGCGAAATCTCGCGCGAAATAATGACCGGATCGAAACTCTCGTGGTGCCTCGGGCGGCGCATCTCGGCCTCTTTGAAGCCGGTCGCGATCACCGTGATCTTGACCGCGTCTTTCATCTTCTCGTCCTGCACCGCGCCAAAAATAATGTTGGCATCTTCGTGTGCGGCGTTCTGAATGATCGTGCAAGCCTGCTGCACTTCGACCAGCTTGAGCGAATTCGATCCCGTGATGTTGATGAGAATGCCGCGGGCTCCGTCGATTGCGCCCGCTTCGAGCAGCGGCGAGGCGATGGCGCGCTGCGCGGCTTCCACCGTGCGATGCTCGCCGGACGCGGTGGCCGTGCCCATCACGGCATAACCCATGCCCGCCATGATGGCCTTCACGTCGGCAAAGTCGCGGTTGATGATGCCGGGAATGGTGATGATGTCGGAAATGCCCTGCACCCCCTGGCGAAGAATATCGTCGGCGATGCGGAAAGATTCGAAGAAGCCGGCGTTTTCGGCGACGGCCAGCAATTTTTCGTTGGGGATCACGATGGTGGTATCGACCGACTCCATGAGCTCGGAAATGCCGCGCTCCGACTGCTGCATACGGCGTTTGCCCTCAAAGGCAAAAGGCTTGGTCACCACGGCAACGGTGAGCGCGCCCATTTCGCTGGCGAGCGAGGCGATGATGGGAGCTGCGCCGGTGCCGGTTCCACCGCCGAGTCCGGCGGTGACGAAGACCATGTCCGCGCCTTCGAGGACCTCGATAATCTTGTCGGAATCCTCAAGCGCGGCTTTGCGGCCGATCTCAGGATTTGCGCCCGCGCCAAGTCCGTTGGTCAGCTTCACTCCGAGTTGGATCTTGGTGGCGGCGCGCGACATGCGCAGCGCCTGCAAGTCGGTGTTGGCCACGATGAACTCGATGTGTTCCATGCCCGAGTCAATCATGCGATTGACGGCGTTATTGCCGCCGCCGCCGACGCCGATCACCTTGATGCGCGCGTCGTTGCGCGCTTCTTCGTTGAAGCAAATGCGGAGTCCCTTGTCTTCGTTCATACATCACCTCGAAAAATCAGTTGTAGAGACGGGGCTCGCCCCGTCTCCGTCGGCGCAGTAGACGCGGCAAGCCGCGTCTCTAAGGAAAATCTCACGCACCCTTCCTCGCGAACAGCGCCTTCATGCGCGAGCCGAAGCTGGGTTCCTGCAAGCCGCGAGCCAGGCGGGCGCGGTGCCCGTAATAGACCATGCCCAACACCGTCGCGTACTCCGGCTCGGCCATAAACGACGGCATCCGCGCCATCGGTGTGGGCCAGGCAAGGCGCGCCGCTTTGCGCAGCACCGATTCCGCCACGTCGAGAATGCCCGGCAGGCGCGACGCCCCGCCGCTCAGCACGAATCCGGCGATACAGTGCTCCAAAACGCCCGCGTGGCGCAGATTGTCGCGCAGCAACTCGAAAAGCTCGCGGGCGCGCGGCTCCAGAATTTCGCCGGCCATGCGTTGCGGCATCATGCGCGAGGGCCGGTCTCCGACCGACGGCACTTCGACTTGGTTGCCCTCGGGAATGAGCGTCGGCACGGCGTTGCCAAAATTTTTCTTGAGCGTCTCCGCATCCGCCAGTCCCGTGCACATGCCGACCGAAAGATCGCTGGTAAAGTGGTCGCCGCCGATGGGGATGACGGCCGTGTGCGCGACCGCGCCCTGCTGAAAAACGACCAGGTCGCACGATCCTGCGCCGAGATCGGCGAGGCAGACGCCGAGTTCGCGTTCGTCGGACCGCAGCGCCGAGTCCGCGCAAGCCAGCGGTTCAAAGATGGTATCGTCCACGTGGACGCCAGCCCGGTTCACGGCGGTCACCAGGTTTTGCGTCGCGCTCGAAGAGGCGGTCACAATGTGTACGCGCACTTCGAGGCGCGTGCACATCATGCCCGTGGGATCCTGAACGCCCGGCTGCCCGTCGAGAATGAACTCCTGCGGCAGCAAGTGGAGAATTTCGCGATCGGCGGGCAACGGCACGGTGCGGGCCTTGTCCACCGCCTGGCGGATTTCGTCGCGGGCAATCTCTCTCGCGCACGCGCCAAACGTGAGGCCGCCGTGGCTGTTCATGCCGCGGATGTGCGCGCCCGCAATGCCGATCAGCGCGTGTTCGATCGGAATGCCGGCCACGTCTTCGGCATGTTCCACCGCTTTTTGAATGCAGCCGGCGGCCTTGTCGAGTTCGGTAATCACGCCCTTGCGCAGGCCCCGCGATTCGGCGACGCCGTGGCCGCGATAACGCAATCCGTTCTCGCTCAACTCGGCCACAAGAACCGAAGTCTTGGCGCTGCCTACGTCGATGGCGGTAACGAAATTGGGCTCATGATTCGGCATAAATAACGCTCGGCATCGTAATGACGATGCCCGCTAGTTCTGCGGAGCCTCCTTCGGTATGGCAGCGCTCGGTTTCTTTTGTCCCGGGGCAGCGGCGACGGCCGGTGTTGACGCCTCCGGATGCGACGCCGCGTTTCCATTCGGCTTCAGCGCGGCTTGATTCACCGGAACTGGTTTCACTGACGCTGGTTTGACTGAAGCCTGTTTGACCGAAGCGTGATGAACTGCCGCGCGATGAACCGCCGCCTTCATCCCGGCTTTCGCCTTGGGCTTCGCGACCTTCTTCGCCGGAGCCGGTGCGGCCGGATGCGTCGCATATTTTTCGTAGTTCACGATCGCCGCCGGTTTCACTCCCGCCGCCATCGCCGCTTTGGCGGCCGTTGGCGTCAAGGCAGGCTGGCGCGCCATTCCGTTGAGATCGGGATTCACGATGATCTGGCCGTCGTAGCGCAAGTCCACCGATTCGAGCTTCTCGAACTGTTGCCGCCACTGCTGCACGTGCGTCACATAGGTTTTGAAGCGCTGCAGGTAACTTCCCGAACCGAGATGCACGAGCACTTCGCCGCTCGCATCGGTGGCCAGAACTTTCACGTCTTCGGGATCGCTGAGGTCCACTTCGCTCAGCTCCTGCGAATAGTGCGCTCCGCCGGCATCGAGTTCGCGCACCAACTCGTTGTAATTCTTCATCCGCGCCGCCCGCATGGAGAGCGGCTCGCCCGCGTTCATGCCCGCAATCACGGCGAACGAATATTTGCGCTTGCCGCCGGGAGTAAGCTCCATCAGCGCGCCACCGGCGTCGATCAGCAAAATGCGTGCGCCGATGCGCGCGAACGCAACCGGCGTGCGCTCATGGATCTCCACGCGCAGGCGGTTCGGCACGAAGCGCATCACGCTCGCCGATTCCACCCACGGGATCTGCTCCAATTGTTGTTTGCGTTGCGCCAGCGGAACGAAAAATATGTTGCGGCCAATATCTCCGCCCATGACTTCCATGATTTGTGCGTGTGCGACGTGCTCGGCGCCGCTGACCTCGATCTGATCGCTCGAAGCGATGCGGAAACGCCAGGAGTGTTTCCCGTAATCGTAGAGGCCCGCGCCAGCGGCGCCGAGGATCGCAAACGCGACGAGCGCCAAGGCAACCCACTTCAGCCGGATGGCAGTTTTTTTCGGGAGCGCTCCGCGCCGGGCCGAGACGCGCTTTTGTCCACGCAGGAATGGAGATTCCTGCTCCGCTTCCAGATCGACGAGACGTGCATCGTCGAAGGGCTCGCGCTCGGGAGCCTCGTCGTGAGCAACGCCCGGAAGGGGATACAGTTCTTCCTGAACGGCCGAGGAACTTGATTTCCGCGCCACTCTTTAGAGTCAGTTGTCGACAGAAAACCGCTGAGCAAAATTACTATAACCGGTTTTCGCGATTTGAGACAGTGCGAAGTTGGTTCGTGTTCATGGGCGGTTGGCTCTTGCGTTTTGGCTCTTGCCCTCCAGCTTCTCCAGAACCATTGCGCCGAGTTGTGAGACGCTGCCTGCGCCGAGCGTCAGCACCATATCGCCCGGTTCGGCAAGCGCGGCAACCTTGGCGACAGCGTCGAAAAAAGAGGGAGCGTACGCGACGTTCCCCTTCCCAGCGTCGGCAATGCGGCTGGCGAGCGCCTCCGCCGTGACGCCTTCGATGGGCTTTTCGCTGGCCGGATAGATATCGAGCAGGCAAAGCGTATCGGCGTCGGCGAAGGCGGTCGTGAACTCATCCATCAAATCGCGCGTGCGAGTGAAGCGGTGCGGCTGAAAGATCACATGCACGCGGCGAAATCCGCACTGGCGAGCGGCGGCGAGGGTGGCGCGAATTTCCGTGGGATGGTGCCCATAATCGTCGATTACACTCACGCCCGCCACCTTGCCCTTGAACTGGAAGCGCCGATCCACGCCGCGAAAGTCGTTAAGCGCGCAACGGATTTGCTCCGCCGGAATGTCGAGCGCCGTGCCCACCGCAATGGCCGCCGTCGCGTTCAGCACATTGTGCGTGCCCGGCACACGCAGCGTGAACTCGCCCAGATCTTTCTCCTTATAAGTCACCTGAAAACGGATGAGCGGGCTGTGCTCGCCCGTCGCCTGCGGCGATTCGAGCTGCGGCGATTTAACTAGCGCCGATGCAACATGGGTCGGCGCCATGCGAATCAGAAAATCCGAGCCCGCGCTGGTTCCGTACGTCGTCACCCGGCGATGGACGCGCGGCAGCAAACGCCGCAGCGCCGCATCGTCATTGCAGCCGACGACCATGCCATAAAACGGAACGCGCTCCATGAATTCGAGAAACGTCCGGCGCACGTCGCGCATGTCGCGGTAGCAGTCCATGTGCTCGCGGTCGATGTTTGTCACCACCGAGAGGATCGGCGACAGCTTCAGAAAAGACCGGTCGCTCTCGTCCGCCTCGGCAACCAGGTATTGCGATTTGCCGAGACGCGCATTCGATCCCATCGCATCGACGCGCCCTCCGACGACGACGGTGGGATCGAGGCCACCACCGGCCAGCACGGCTGCCACCATCGAAGTCGTCGTCGTCTTGCCGTGCATGCCGGCAATCGCGATGCCGTATTTCAGCCGCATCAGTTCGGCCAGCATCTCGGCGCGCTGAATCACCGGAACATGCAAGCGGCGAGCTTCGGCGGCTTCGGGATTATCCACCTTGATGGCGGAACTCGTGACGACCACATCGGCGCCGGTGATGTTGGCGGCAGCGTGACCCTCGAAAATGAGCGCTCCCAGCGCGGCCAGCCGCTCCGTGACCGGCGAAGTCTTCAGGTCGGAGCCGGAAATCCGGTAGCCGAGATTCAGCAGCACCTCGGCAATCCCACTCATGCCGATGCCCCCGATGCCCACGAAATGTATGCGCTGAATCTTGGCGAACATGAAAACTCAATCCTTGGACAAAGGCCGAACGCTGATGATAGAACATTTCGCCGCCGAGACGCCGAGGGCGTAGAGAAGTCCTGAGAAAGATCGGAGTTCCCCTCAGTGTTCCTCTGTGATCTCTGTGGTTAAGCTTTTCTCGGCGCTCCCGACACCCCGGCGGTTACGATGTTCTACTCGCCGCCCGCCAACCGCGCGACCATCTCCGCAATTTCTTCTACGGCCTTCGGATGGGCCAGCGCTTTCGCTGCCGCGGACATACTCCGCAGACGGCCGGCATCGCCGATCAGGGCCGCAATTATATCGACCAGGTACGCCGCACCCAGATTGCTTTCTTCGACCACCACCGCCGCGCCAGCCCGCTCCAGAGCGCGGGCATTCACGTTCTGATGGTCGTCGGCAGCGGCAGGGAAGGGCACGAAAATCGCCGGCTTGCCTGCCGCCGTGATCTCTCCGACCGTGCTCGCGCCCGACCGGCAGACCAACAAATCGGCGCGTCCGAACGTGGAAGGCATGTCGTCGATGAACTTGTGGACTTCGGCCGAGATTCCCGACTGCTGGTAGGCGGCCAGCACATGGTCATAGTCACGCTGGCCCGTCTGGTGAATTATGTGGATCCCCGGAATCTTCTCACGCAACCCAGCCAGCGACTCGGGCGTTGTTACTGCCTGATTGATGGCGCGCGCGCCCTGACTGCCTCCAAAGACGAGCAGCGTGGGCGCGCCTCCATTTTTTGCGGGAATATCAAAAAACGCCGAGCGCACCGGCACGCCCGTCACCCGGCAGTTGGGAAAATACTGGCAAGTTTCCTGGAAGTGCACCGCCGCAGCGGAGACCCAATGGGCGATCAATCTATTTGCGAATCCCGGCACGACGTTGGGCTCGAAGGCAAGCGTTGGAAGACGGCGGCGAATCGCGGCCACCATCGCGGGGCCGGAGGCGTAACCTCCGACGCCAATGACCACTTCGGGATCGAAGGACGAGAGCATGCGGGAAGAAGCGGCGATCGCGCGCGGCAAATCGAACATCGTCTTCAGTCGCGTCATCAGGCTGACATTCTTGAGAGCGCCGACCTGGATCAACTCCAGCGGAAATCCCGCCTGCGGCACCAGGCGAGTCTCGATGCCGCGGGCGGTGCCGATGAAAAGGACCTCGGCGTCGAATTGTTTCTTAAGCTGCTGAGCAATGGCCAGCGCCGGGATAACGTGCCCGCCCGTCCCTCCACCCGCGATGATGATGCGCATGAATTCGGTGACCTGAAAACGCTCCAAAGAGTGTCGCACAGCAGACTCGTGAAAAGCGAAGCCCTAACGCGAACCGGACCAGGCGGCCCCGTGCAGCGGCCCGCAGGAGCGCCTGAATCGCCCGCCGGTTGCGGCTTTCGACCGAAGGTAACTTCAATTACCGAAGCCCATGCACACGGGGAACCTATTCGCATGTGCTTTTAGATGCGATCTTGGTCAGGACGCACTTATCAAGGACGCTGGGCCGGAACGGAAGGGGTCTTATGGATAACGAGAACCGGGAAAGCATGGAAGAAATTCATCTCCGTATTTTGCGTGTTACCGACGACCTGCGCATCATCCAGCACGAACTCAATTGCGCCGCCATGCAGGCCCCCACCGACCCCGAACTCATGGAAGCCCTCGCCGATGCGCCCGAGATGGAATCCATCCACACCCTCAAGAGCGCGCTCGACCAAATGCGCCATTTCCTCTGGTTCTACATGCAGGTGGTGACCAGCGATTCCGAAATGGGTGAAAAGTTCCGCCAGACCCTGCGCCAGGACACCACGGCGCGAATCCCGGAGGTGGAGCAGCAATTTCAGAACGCCACCGACGCCATCATGCTCCGCTATCTCGCCGACAGTAAGTTCCGCAAGCCGAACTAAGCTCGTGCGGAAACGGAACCGGCCCCGTCTCTACACGCGCTGACGCGATGCCCCGATACGAGGCCTGAGTTCTTCAGCGGCCCTTCCGCTCCAAAAAAAACGGGCGCGCCGAAGCGCGCCCAGGTCCGAGGAGGAACAACCTTCAGAAACGACAACGTTCAGCAGGACAAATTCAATCTCCAACCCAATTTTCAGCGCCCAAAGCCCGCCGACTGCATCGACTGCCGCGCGATGTCCGATGTCGACGAGATGCCCTGCATCCGCAGCTTGAATTCATCGGCGTTCGAGGCGCTATCCAGAGCAGTCTCGTAATTCACCAGCCCCGCTTGGAACAAATCCCAGAGCGACTGGTCGAAGGTCTGCATGCCGTACTGCGAGGTGCCGGCGGAAATCGCGTCGCGAATGGCGCGCGTCTTCTCGGGTACCAAAATGCACTCGCGGATGTAAGCCGTCGTGATCATCACTTCGACCGCGGGCACCCGGCCCTCGGCATCCGACCGGCGTACCAGACGCTGGCTGATGATGGCGCGCAACACCGCGGCCAACTGCAGCCGGATCTGCTTCTGCTCGGGCGGCGGAAACATCGCGATGATGCGGTTGATGCTTTCCACCGCATCCAGCGTGTGCAGAGTGGAGAAAACCATGTGGCCGGTTTCGGCCGCGTGCAGCGCGGTTGCGATCGTCTCCAGATCGCGCATTTCGCCGACCAGAATAACGTCCGGGTCCTGACGCAAGGAAGCGCGCAACGCCGCCCCGAACGATGGCGTGTCAACTTCGATCTCGCGCTGGTTCACGTAGCCTTTTTTGTCGCGATGCAGGAATTCGATCGGGTCTTCGATGGTGATGATGTGCTCGGCGCGGGTCGAATTGATGCGGTCGACCATGGCGGCCAGCGTCGTTGATTTGCCCGAGCCCGTCACGCCGGTCACCAGCACCAGACCGCGCGGCATATCGCAAATCTGCTCCACCACCTTCGGCAAAAACAATTCGTCGAGCGCGCGGATCTTGGTCGGAATGACGCGCAGCACCAGCCCCACGTTGCCGCGCTGCTGAAACACGTTGACACGGAAGCGTCCCAGGCCGGCCACGCCGTAGGCCATGTCGATTTCGGTGGTCTCTTTGAATTTTTGCTTTTGCCGCGCCGACATCATGCTGAACGCCATGTTCAACATGTCTTCGGCAATCACTCGCGACTGGTCGGTCAGCGGCACCAGTTCGCCATCGATGCGCAGGTGCGGGTAGTTCCCGACCTTCAGGTGCAAGTCGGAAGCGCGGCGCTCCATGGCGATGCGGAGCAGGTCGTCAATATTCATGCAAGGCAGGACTCCGCCTACCACACCCATCATGACCCGAACCGCCGCTGCGCACGAGATGACGGAGGTAACCACACCATTGAGTTCCCGGCGGCCAGTGTTTGGCGGCAAACTTGGCAAACCCGCGGAACTGACGATCGGTGTAGACCAAATACCGTGACCGCATGATGATTATGGCGTAGAAAACGAGTAGCGCCGGCATCTTGCCGGCTGTCCCGAGGGCGTCTCGCCCTTGGCGCGGCGGCGCTACTCTCAGTGGTTGAACTTGTGAAGGAAAAAGGGCAAGCGGGCCTTGCCAGTCCGCTTGCCCGGTAGCCCACGGATCAGAATGTATATCTCGCCGCAAACTGGAATTGCCGCGGCGTGTTGGAGGTTGTCGTGACCTGGCCGAACTCGTTACAACCGTTTGTATTGGTGCATGATTGGCCCGGGGGCGGGCCAGTCGTCCACCCACTATAGTTAGAGGGCACATTCGGCGCTGAAAACTGCGCTTTGTTGGCGACGTTATACGAAGACACATCAAAGCGGAGATCCCGCTTTTCGCCCAGTTTGAAAGTCTTGGAGAATGTGAGATCCAGATTGTTGGCTCCCATAGTGCGGACGTGATCAAGATACGCTGGCGCGTTCCCCGGAATGTACGGGCTGGCAGGCACTGCGAAGCAATCGGCTGTGAACCAAATCGCTGCCGTGCGTGGCGCGCCTTTGCTGGGATCACAGGTCATATCGGCCCGCTGATTGAGGTAGGGATTATTCCCTATATAGGGCGCATCGATGGGAATACCGCTGCTCAGGTAGAAAATCCCGTCGACCGTCCAGCCGCCCAGGATAGCATTCGATACTCCGTTGAGATTCAGCGCCCTGCCCTTACCCACGGGCAGGTCGTAAGATGCCTGCCATGTGAATTGATACTTCACGTCCTGCGGGCTGACGCTATGCTCATAGCTCATATTCCTCCAGTCCTGAGCCCCTGCGCGATGTAAACCGACAAAGCCCAGCGGAGGTTGGCTGTCGTCTGTCATCAGCTTGGCCCAGGTAAAGGAGGCTAGCGTGGTGAAGTGCTTCGTCATGCGCTTCTGCACCTTCGTCTGCAGCGAGCTGTACTCGGAATCTCCTCCGGGATAGCCATTCACCGCGACACCGGCGTTGATGGCGCCAGTGTTGAATTGCGGGAAAGGCTCCGCCGCAATAAATTGCGCAGGGGTGTAGCCTGCGGTACCGAACTGATTGATCTGGCTCAGGGTGAGCTGGTCCAGATCTACAGTGAGCGGAAGAAAGAGGCCCCTGCTGCCCACATAGCCGGCGCTGAGAACGATCTGGCCTGGAAGTTCGTACTCCAGGCCAAAGTTGAAGTTATAGGTTACCGGGGTACGCTGCGTGTGCAGCATGGTGGTCAGATTCGCGCCCAGGTTTGTCAGCAATCCGTTCGGGTGCAATTGGGATGGTGGAACAAGACCCGCACCCATTGACACTGGGAACGGATCGCTCAGCGAATAGGGGCCGGTCACACTACTGACACTCCCCGCCACATTGGCGTTGCACTGGTTGCTGCCGTTGAACACCGAATTGCCGTCTGCGTTATAACAGGTGGCGTTCCAGTTATCGACCGTGGAGTATCCATCGCTGTCCTCCGTGCCACTGCTGACCTGCTGCGGGCTCGGTCCATAGTAAAAGCCGGCGCCGCCGCGAACCACCAGGCGCTTGGTTGGCTGCCATGACATGCCCAGGCGCGGACTAAAGTTCTTCAGGTTTGTAGTAAACGGAGAACGGTTGCCGCTGCTGGCGAATACTTCGCCGCCGGTGAAACTGCCCCCTGGGAAATTACCCACGGGACCCGACGTACCCACGGCAGTCGGATCGAAGTACTCCAGGCGGTTATGGCGCTCCGTCTTGCCGCCGAAGATGTCCCAGCGAATCCCAGCGGTAATGGTGAAACTCTTGCTGATATGGTAGGTGTCCTGGAAAAAAGCCGCGTAATACGGATTGGATTCCGCGGCGAAGAGATCTTGCGTAAAATTATACGATTCGTTGCCAGGGAAACTCCCTATGCCCAGGAGGAGCGAAGCGAAGTCGCTGCCTCCCCCGCCTGAGGCTGTGGTTTGGGCTGTAGCGGTGGTATCGAAGTAGTAAGCGCCGGAGGGTGCGGGCGGCTGGCCCACATTCAAG
>JBEKQG010000082.1:0-14022 GCA_049519955.1 Terriglobales bacterium | reverse complement strand
CTCGGATGAAAATCACACCCTATAATCATCATTGTGAAGGCTCCTTACCTTCCCAGCGTCTTTCGGTCCTCAACCTCAAGACTACCGGGATTCTATCGAGCCTTCCCTCTTATCCAATCAATCCAAGCTCCGCTTGGGTGGGGCCTTTGATCTTTTTCATCACACCCAACCGTGTCCAGAATCACAGACTCCCAACCCACCCAATGCGACAATAGTCAACAGATTGGGGCAACTTTCGAGGTGTGTCCGCCAAACCGGACGGCCCTCGAAGCTGCCCCGAATCCATTTTCAGCGCTGTTTTGGAACTAAGTGATTGATTCTGGAATACTTTTCCGTAAGCCCTTTGGAATCAAAGACCGGGCAGTATTTTTCCTCCTAACCCCATGATTCCAAACGACCGGGGGGGGGGTGGCAGTACTAACCAGTTACTATATGTCGAAGTGAGAGCGCCAGGCGCCTCACTCATCGCCCGTTTTGCGATGAGTGAGGCACGAGTCGAAAGGTGATCGAATCGGGCGGTTACTTCTTCAGCGATGCCTGAAATCGCTTGTTGATTTCTTCCCAGTTGACTACGTTCCACCAGGCTTGCAGATACTCGGGGCGGCGATTGTTGTATTTGAGATAGTAGGCGTGCTCCCAGACGTCGTTGCCGAAGATGGGATAGAGGCCTTGCGAGAGCGGGCTGTCCTGGTTCGGCGTGGAGATGATCTTCACTCCGCCTTTTGCGTCGCCCGCGAGCCACACCCATCCGCTGCCGAACTGGCCTACACCGGCTGCGTTGAATTTTTCCTGGAAGGTCTTGAAGTCGCCGAAAGTTTTCTTGATCGCTTCGCCGATGGGGCCGACAGGGTCTCCACCGCCGTTGGGCTTCATGATGTTCCAGAACATGGTGTGGTTGACGTGGCCTCCGCCATTGTTGCGGACGGCGCCGCGGATGTCTTCGGGGACGGCGCTCAGGTCGCGGATGAGGTCTTCGGCCGATTTCTGGTGCAGTTCGGGATGCTTGTCGAGCGCCGCGTTGAGGTTCTTGACGTAGGCGGCGTGATGCATGTCGTGATGCAGGTGCATCGTCTTTTCGTCGATGGTGGGTTCAAGCGCCGTGTAATGGTACGGCAAAGGGGGCAGTTCATGCGCCATGGATTCAATTCCTCCAGGATATTTTGGATGATGGGGCGGAGCGGAAAGATTCAACGCGCGGGCGGTCGCTGATCAAAATCTCAACCACAGGGGACACAGGGTAACACAGGGGAATTCTGCGCACTATGCGGATTGTCTTTATAATTCAGGCTAACTTTCGGTGTTCCGGGAGGGTCTTTGAAGGTCTTATTGCTGGAGAACATCAGCGGAGTGGCGGCCTCTCAGTTTGAGGAAGCGGGGTTTGCGGTCGAGTCGCTGAAGGCGGCGCTGGACGAGCGCGAACTGGTCGAAAAGGTGCGCGGAACCTCGATCTTAGGTGTCCGCTCGAAGACCCACATCACGGCGGCAGTGCTCGATGCGGCGCCGGAGTTGGTGTCGGTGGGGGCGTTCTGCATTGGCGTGGACAAGATTGACCGCACGGCCGCTGGCGAGCGGGGGATCGGGGTGTTTAACGATCCGCACTCCAACAGCCGGTCGGTGGCCGAGTTGGCGATGGGCGAGATCATTCTGCTGCTGCGGCGGACGTTTGCCGCGAGCACGCAGTTGCATGGTGGAATGTGGAATAAATCTTCGGCGGGATCGCACGAGGTGCGCGGGCTGACGCTGGGGATTGTGGGCTATGGGAAGATCGGGTCGCAGGTTTCGGAACTGGCCGAGGCGATGGGCATGCGCGTCGTGTTCCACGATGTGGCGCATGTGCTGGCGCGCGGAAATGCCCGTCCGGTGGGCTTTCGCGAATTGCTGGCAACTTCCGACGCCATCACTCTGCATGTGGATGGAAGGGCGCAGAACGAGAATTTGTTTGGGGAAGATGAATTCCGCGCCATGAAGGACGGAGCTTGCCTGATTAACCTGAGCCGCGGGTTTGTGGTGGAGCATGAGGCGCTTGCCCGGCATTTGCGGAGCGGCAAACTCGGTGGAGCGGCGGTGGATGTGTTTCCGCAGGAGCCGGAAACGGGCGGCGCATTTTCGAGTCCGCTGCAAGGGCTGCCGAATGTGATTTTGACGCCGCACCTCGGCGGCAGCACGGAAGAGGCGCAGCAGAATATCGGGCAGTTTGTTTCGGCGCGGATGATCGATTATTTCCGGAGCGGCAATTCGCTGTTGAGCGTAAACCTGCCGCATTGTCATCTGGACTTTGATCCGAACTTTGATCCTAACTCTGAGCCGGGATCGCACCGGCTGACGCACATCCACCACAATGTTCCGGGAATTTTGCGGGCGATCAACGATATTCTGGCGGACCGCGGAATCAATATCGACCGGCAAGTGCTGGATACGCGCGGGCCGCTCGGCTATGCGATTTATGACATCAATCGCGCGTGCGACGAGCAGTTGCTTGGAAAGCTGCGCGCAGTTCCGGAGACGATTCGGGTGCGGGTGCCGGGGGAAGCGCGAAGTTAGAAGGCTGATTGCAGAAGTGGGCGAGTTGGGTTGTTCGGAAGCGTTATTGGTGTAATCGCGATTTAACGCCAACTGCACCAGAGAGGTTTACTTTTGCCGCCCAGCAAGCTCACAAATGAACGAGACGGCATTTACCCCTTCCGAGTCTGGTAGTGTGGCGAGGACCCTCTTTGGGGAGAGATCGCGATCCGGTTCGTCGGGCGGCTTTGGAGTTTGAGATATCTTCTTAACGATGAATTCATCTGCACAGCCAAACCACATGACGTCTCGGCTACCTGTCAGCATGTAGTCGACATATGCTTGCCACGGTGTCAGTCGATCCTTCTTCTGCTGATTGGCCCAAACCACAACATCGACGTGGCCTTTTCCGCGATAATCGACTACGATTTCCGCTTCGTAGACGGTTAGGTTCGGTTTACGAGGCGCCAACGCCGGATTCGGTGCAACCGGAAAGGCACTGCAACTGTTGTCCGGCAATAATTTCGCGTCCTGTATTGCCAGATTGGCGGAGTAGTACCCTGTAGCCCCGTCGTACAAGTAGCCGCGTACACTTACCTTGCAATTGCGGAGCGCATCGGCTGTTCGCCACCGTCCCGACGTGCTGAAGACCAGTTCGATCTCATCTTCATCGCACGTGGGCCTATCCAGCTTTAACCCCAGCCATTGCCGTAACTCATCGTGATGGATAAGAGTGCCGTGAAGAACCGCCTCATTGGGGGTATTAGAACCTGTCGAGCGATTCGGACACGTTTGGGCTGTCGCAGCAGAACAAATGAGCACCGCTGCCCCAACAATAAGCGAGACCACCTGCATGCCGAAATCATACTTCAGAAATGTCAATTGTTGTTAGCAGGCAATGGCACCTATTATCTTACGAAGACCGAGGGCACCTGTCTCTCCACTGGCTTACGCGGCCTTACGTTTGCGGCGGCGCTCGCGGAAGCCTTCGATCAGAAGATAGAGCACAGGGATAAAAAATAAATTGAGGATCGTGCTCATGATCATGCCGCCGAAAACGGTGGTGCCTACGGAGTGGCGGCCATTTTCACCCGCGCCACCGGCGACGACCAGGGGAACAACGCCGAGGATGAAGGCGAAGGAAGTCATGAGAATCGGGCGCAGGCGGATGCGGGCGGCTTGGACGGCCGCTTCGAGAACGGTCATGCCGCGCGCACGCAACTGCTCGGCAAATTCGACGATCAGAATCGCGTTCTTCGACGCGAGGCCGACGAGCATGACAAGTCCCACTTGACAGTAGACGTCGTTCTGTTGGCCGCGGAGCCATTGGGCGGATAGCGCGCCGAGCAACGCCATGGGCACGGCGAGCAGAATGATGAACGGAAGCACGAAACTTTCATACTGCGCCGAGAGCGTGAGATAGACGACCAGCGTTCCCAGGCCGAAGAGGATGAGCGTGGTCGATCCCGACGCCAGCTCTTCGAGCGAAATTCCCGACCATTCGTAGGTGTAACCCTGGGGCAAAACTTTTGCCGAGAGCTGCTGCATGGCTGTAATGGCCTGTCCGGAGCTGAAGCCGGGAGCGGCGGAGCCATTGATTTCGGCCGAGCGGAAAAGATTGTAGTGGCTGATGACCTGGGGCGCGGCGGTCTGGCCGATGGCGACTAAGTTATCGAGGGGGACCATGGCACCGGAATCCGAGCGAACGTAGTACTGGCCGATGTCCTGCGGATGGGAACGGAACTGTTTGTCGGCCTGCACATAGACGCGATAAGACCGGTTATTGAAATCGAAATCGTTGATATAGGCCGAACCCATCAAAACGCTAATCGTATCGGTGATCTGGCTAAGCGGAATGTGGAGGCTCTTGGCTTTCTCGCGATCGATGGTGATGACATACTGCGGATCGCTGGCGGTGTAAGTGGTGAAGAGTCCGGCGATGTCCTTTTCCTTGCGCTCGGCGGCAGCGCGCGTAAGGTCATGGGTGGTCTTGTCGAGATCCTGAAGCGTGTGATTGCCTTGATCGAGGAGTTCGTATTGGAATCCGCCAAACGCTCCCAGGCCTTGCACGGCGGGCGGCTCGAAGGGGACGACGATGGCGCCGGAAATTCCAAACAGTGGGCCACGCAGCCGGTTGATGACCGCGGAGGCGGTGTGCTCGCGGCCCTTGCGCTGCGCGTACGGGCGAAGGCTCAGGAAGGCCATGCCGGCGTTGGGCGCACTGCCTCCAAAACTGAAGCCGGCAACGGCGAAGGTGCCTTCGATTTCAGGAAAAGTTTTGGTGATGGCGGTCACCTGCTCGCCGATGTGGCGCGTGTATTCGAGCGACGCTCCAGTGGGGGCCTGCATTAGGACGAAAAGATATCCCTGATCTTCGGTGGGGACAAAGGCCTGCGGCACATGCAAGAAAACGAAGTACGCGAGGCCGAGTCCGGCGACAAACAGGATCAAGGCGACGATTTCAAAGCGTAGAAAGGCGCGGAGGGCGCGAACGTAGCCGTTCGTCAGCGCGGCCAGGAAGCGGTCAACGAGCTTGAAGAGCCAACTCTTTTCTCCGTGCTCGCGGCCGAGCAGGAGCGCGGAGAGCGAGGGTGTAAGAGTGAGGGCATTGAAGGCGGAGATCGCGATTGAGAAGGCGATGGTCAGCGCGAACTGGCGAAAGAGAATTCCCGTGGTGCCGGGGAAAAAAGCGACCGGCACGAAGACGGCAACCAGCACCAGCGAAGTGGCGATGACGGCGCCGGTGACTTCCTTCATGGCGTCGGACGCGGCCTTGACGGGATTGGTCTCGCCTTCCTGCAAATGGCGCTCGATGTTTTCAATGACGACAATAGCGTCGTCGACCACCAGGCCGGTGGCAAGCGTGATGCCGAAGAGCGTCAGCGTGTTGATGGAGAAGCCGAGAAGTTTGACAAAAGCGAAGGTCCCGATGAGCGATACCGGGATCGTGACTGCGGGAATGACGGTGGAGCGCCAGTCTTCGAGGAAAAGGAAAATGACAAGGATGACGAGGAAGATGGCCATGCCAAGCGTCGAAACTACGTCACGGATGGACTCACTGACCACGTCGGTCGTATCGAAGGCAATCTCGTACTTCATGCCGGGTGGAAAGCGCTTAGCCAGGCGGTCGAGTTCGGCGAGGCAGCGGCGGCGTACGTCGAGGGCGTTGGCGGTGGAGAGCTGAGTAATGCCAATACCAACGGATTCGTGACCGTTGTAATCCAGATTGGAGCTGTAGTCCTCGGCGCCGAGCTCGGCGCGGCCGACGTCGCGCAGGCGGACGAGCGTGCCATCGGCATTGCTCTTCAGGATGATGTTATCGAACTGAGCGGCTTCGGAAAGACGGCCGACGGCGCGCACGCTGATCTCGAACTGCTGGCCGGGCAGCGAGGGCTGGGAACCGACTTGTCCGGCGGCAACTTCAACGTTCTGCTCGCCCAGAGCGTTGACCACGTCGTCGGCGGTAAGGGCGCGGCTGGCCATGCGCACGGGATCGAGCCACAGGCGCATGGAATACTTGCGCTCGCCGAAAATCATCACGTCGGCCACGCCGGGCACGCGCTTCAGGTTGTCGCGGACGTAGACATCGAGGTAGTTGCTCATGAAGAGCGTGGAGTAGCGAGCGTCGGGCGAGAAGACGGCGGCGCCGAAGACGAAGTTCTCGGAGGTCTTGGCGACGGTGATTCCGACCTGCTTGACCGCAGTGGGAAGACGTCCTGAAGCGGTGTTGACGCGGTTTTCGATGTCCACGGCGGCAAGGTCGGGATCGCGGTTGAGGTCGAAAGTCGCAGTGATGGAGCTGACGCCGTTGTTGTCGCTCGAAGAGGTGATGTACTTCATGCCCTCGGAGCCGTTGATCTGCTGCTCAAGCGGCGTGGTAACGGCGGACTCGACGGTCTGGGCGCTGGCCCCGGTGTAGACCGCGGTGACGCCGACCTGAGGCGGCGCGAGGTTGGGGAATTGCGCGATGGGAAGCGTCGGGATGCAGACCGCGCCGGCAAGAATAATCAGCAGAGCGCAGACGGTGGAGAATACGGGGCGATGAATGAAAAAGTCGACCATAAGAGACAGTTGCCAGTGGCCAGTTGTCAGTTGCCAGTCTTAAGTTCGTGCCGCTCGCTATGCTCAATTTGCACGGTCTTGTCATCTTGAGCGAAGCGAAGGACCTATGCATTGTGGCGGACGTAAATTCACAGGTCTTTCGCTTCGCTCAGGATGACAGCATGTATATATGCCGCGAAGTCGCGGAACGCATCACTAGCTGCCGCTTTCCTGCGGGATTACGGGCACGCCATCGATCAAGAACTGCGTGCCGGAGACGACTACCTTGTCTCCCGGTTTCACGCCGTTGAGTACGACATAGTTGTTGCCGACGATTTGTCCGATCTGAAGCGGCTTCTGATGGACCACGTATCCGCCCTTCTGGTCGGACTCCGCGACAAACGCAAAATAGAGACCGCCGATTCGCGACACGGCCACAACCGGGACCACCGGCTTTTCCTGGCTGCCCCAGATCACGCGGGCGCGGATGAATTGCGCCGTGCGCAGGCTGTCGTTCGAGTTCGCGATGGTCGCCTTGACGAGCACGGTCTGGGTCGAGTTATCCACCTGCGGCGAGATGAAGGTAACGCGGCTCGTGGCCAGCGATTTTCCCGATCCGTCGTTTCCCGTGCCGTCAATGATCTGTATAGGAAGGTTCATCTTCAACTGGGCGGATTTCTCGATGGGGACATAGATGTACGCTTCGAGGCTGCCGGGGCGGTCGACGGTGGTGAGCGTGGTGGTGGTGGTGACGCGGTCGCCAACCCGGACGGGAACATCGCCGACAATTCCGGCGCGCGGCGCGACCACATGGTAGTAGTGCAACTGCACCTGCTGCTCGTTGACCTGGGCGTCGAGCGAGTGCAATTGCGCCTGGGCAGCGTCGAGCGTCGCACGCGCCTGGTCGAGGTCCTGCTTGCTGACCACGCCGGCATTGGCCAGGCCGCTGACGCGGTCGTAATTCTGCTTCGCCCACGTGACCTGCGCGACTTGAACGGCGCGCGCGTCTTCCTGACTTTTGACCGTGGCCTGCTGCTTGGCGGGATCGATCTGCATCATGGGAGCGCCGTCCGCGATACGCTCGCCGGAGTGGACGAAGATCTGAGTAATGATGCCTTCGACCTGCGGCATGACTACGGCGGAGTCGCGGGATTTCACGGTCGCGACATAGTCGGTCGTGTCTTCGACGTTTTGCGCCTTCGCCGTTTGTACCTTGACCGGCATGGCTTGCGGGGCATCGGCTTTGGCCGCTTTGCCGTTGCCGCAGGCGGCTGTGAAGAGAACCGCGCCGAAAAGGGCGGCAAGCAGAGTCCCCAACAGAATCGAACGTGGCGTTCTTGCGAAGAATCGAGACATAATCGTTGCTCTTAACGAAATTCCTCGGCCTGCGAAAGACCGTGGAAGTTACCGCACAGCAGCCCCCGGTCAGGCTGCCGAATTGGGCGAAGCCGTTGCGCGCTGGGATACTCTTCGTTTTCCCGGCGATCGTGCGTTTGCCAGTTTCCGTTTTTGCCTACCCGAACGAGGCTTGCGCTCTAACTTGTCCAACGCCGTGAGTAGCCTCGGCAGGTCTTTTTTGACCTCACTAACCCAGAAGGAAGCCATGTCTATTTGAATTGCGGAGACCCAAATTAAAGCGGCTCTCAACCGCGCTCGATCTCGCGGGAAGCGGAGTTTCGTGAGATTGTGCAACTCCTTATCCAGTTTTTGGCCTGTCTCCCAGAGATCAAGAAGATTGGCAAAAAAACCGCCAATCAATTCAGGGTCTGTATTCGGCAAAGCCTCCTTGACCACGAGAATGGCTCTGCGCATCAAATGGAGACTCCGCTGCATCAAGGCTTGATCGGTCTCGGATTCTGCCCAGCTAAGAAGCTGGCCTGTTGCTTTGGCAAAGTTCTTACCTTTGGGCCTTGACAGGGCCTTCACAATCGACTCTGGCGGGACTCCGAGACTCGTTCTCAAATCAACTCTCCACTCTGGATCGCGCCATTAAAATCGGGTCATTGGGCACCGGACCACGAATGAGGTGTGCAGCGAGGCGGAGGACCGTTACTACTCCTCTGCGACCGATCAGCCCGTTTGCATGCTGGTCCATCTCCATCAGCAACCCACTGCATAGTGCCTATTGAACCATCCATATAGATTCATGGCAAGGGCGAAGCTCCGGAGAATTTCCGCTTCTGCTAAATTGTCTTGTTATGAAACCGAGCCGGAGTTTTGCGAGCGACAACAATGCGGCAGTGCACCCCGAGGCGCTGGAGGCGATCCGGCGCGCCAACGAAGGGCATGTGGTGGGGTATGGGGACGATCCTTACACGGAAGCGGCGCTGGGAAAGTTCCGCGAGCAGTTTGGCTCCGATGTGGCCGTCTTCTTCGTTTTCAATGGGACGGCGGCGAACGTGCTCAGCTTGCAGGCGCTGACGCGGCCGTTTCATGCCGTGCTGTGTCCCGAGCTGTCTCATATTTATACGGATGAATGTGGCGCGCCAGAAAAATTTACGGGCTGCAAGCTGGTGCCGCTGGCGGCGCCGGGCGGCAAGCTCACGGTGGAAACCGTGGCCCATGCGTACCACGGAATTGGCGACCAGCATCACGTGCAGCCGCGGGTAATCTCAATTACGCAGGCGACCGAGATGGGGACGGTCTACAAGCCGGCGGAAGTCGAGGCGCTGGTGCGCTTCGCGCATGAGCGAAGAATGTTCTTGCACATGGATGGGGCGCGGATTTCGAACGCCGCGGCGGCGCAGCAACTCACGCTACGGCAGGCGACGCGCGATTTGGGAGTGGATGCGCTCTCCTTTGGCGGGACGAAGAACGGGTTGATGGGCGTCGAGGCGGTGGTCTTCTTTCGTCCGGAATTCGTGGAAGATTTTTCGTTTGTGCGCAAGCAGGGAATGCAACTGGCCTCAAAGATGCGTTACATGTCGGCGCAGATGGATGCGCTCCTGACCAACGATCTTTGGCGGCGGAATGCGGAGCACGCGAACCGGATGGCGCGACTGCTGGAACAAGGAGTGAAGAAAATTCCGCGAGTCGGGATTGTGTATCCGGTGGAGGCGAACGGTGTGTTTGCGCAGATTCCGCGGGAGGCAATTCCGAAGATACAGGAACGGTATTTCTTCTATGTGTGGAGCGAAGAAGAGTCGGTCGCGCGATGGATGTGCTCCTTCGACACGACCGCCGAGGACGTCGGGAAGTTTACAGAGTTTGTGGCCGCAGTGGTGAGGGACCTCCCGAACTGACGCGCCCGGCATTCGAGTCGGACGCGCCTGGCGGGTGGATCCTCGTCTTTCCGCTTCGCCGGCGGAAAATGGGCGTACTTACTTCTGGGCTGCCCTGACCTTTGCCCATCGCGCCCTCTGTGCGGCCGCGATTCTCTTGCGTCCCGCAGCCGAGATGGTGCGTTTCTTCGGAGTTGCGGGAGCCGCAACCGGTCCACGTTTGCCTGCCTTCACATGGATTTTCCCAAACGTAGCCAGGGCGGCGGTTACGCGGTGAAGTTCATTCTCAAGCCGCGTGCGTTCTTGTCGAAGTTGTGAAACAACGGACTCAATGAGTGTATTTGCCATGGAGTGATTCTATCACTTGTAAGATCGACATGAAGCCGGTTCCCGCCGGCCGGCAAAAAAAACAATACCACACCCCCATCGGCCTTCGGCCCGGAGTTACTCCGTCGGCCCCACTGGCTGCGCTGCATGTAAGAAATTACGATCAAGCCGGTACAGATAGGAGCGCGGCGGAAAGGTAAATCTCCGCCGCTGGTGCGTCAGTAGGTCTTCGCCTTAAAGGTAAAGTCGACGCTTTCGGTCTCGTCGCCAGTGATGATGACCTCCTTACTCTGAGTGCCATAGTCTTCATGCCAGGCGGTAATCGTGTACTTGCCGGGAGGCAGATTTGGCAACTTAAAGTCCCCTCCACCCTGGCTTACATCGTAGTGCGATGTCTTGAGGACCACGAAATAGCCGCGCATCCAGGGATGGACGTTGCACTTCACCGGGATGAATTCCTCCTTATCGTATTTCTCGACGATGGGCGCCGAGCCCGGCGGCTGCGACTTATTCCATTCGCGGTTCAGCTTGGCCTGCGGGTGAATGTTGTGCAAAGTCGCGTCTTCGTTGACGATCCTGAGTTCCTGGTTGACGTGCATGGGCAGGATATGCGGCATATACTGGCAGCCTTTTTGCTCGAACGTGACCGCCTGCGCCGGGACCTGCCCGTCGTCGGGCGCCTTGGACGAGACATACACCACCACGTTTTCCAGCGCATGATTGGGCCCGGTTACAACCGTTTCGTTGCTCACGGGTGTCAAATGCTGCTGGGCGCAGGCCGGTTCTCCGGACATATCGATGGATTTCGATTTGGCGGGCGTGCCCGTGTAGGTCGTTTTGCCGCGAATGGTTCCGGCGAGCATCAGTGACGAACAGGCAAGCAGTGTCATCAGGGCCAATAGCATTGGTTGAGCGCGCATTAAATAAAATCCCTCCGCGGGTCGTGGTCATCCTAATTGGGTGGCAGACACCCGGTCGCCGTCCATTTTACAAGATGGATGACGGACGCTGGCGATTGCCAAAGGCCGTGTTTGATGCGAGCATGATATGAGCGAGGTGCGGGGTCATATTGCAAAATAGGTTGCAAAAATTAAACGCTTTGGTGTGCGATTACGCCGAACTGACGAAGGCGCGCATTACCGCTTTGATCGTGCTTACGGCGTGGTGCGGCTACTATTTTGGCGAGCACCGGATGGGTGTGTCGTCATGGTCGCCCGGTTTGTTCCATGCGCTGTTGGGTGTGGCTCTGGTTTCGAGCGGAACGGCGGCGCTGAATGAAGTGCTCGAATCGGGCGTGGATGCGCGCATGAGGCGCACAGCCCTGCGCCCCTTGCCTTCGGGACGTATGACCACGGCGCACGCGGCCATCGTGGGTTTGACGCTGACTCTTGGCGGTTCACTTTACCTGGCGACGTTTGCCAACCTGCTGACGGGGCTGCTCGTGTTTCTGACCGCCGTGGTGTATCTCGCGGCATACACTCCGCTGAAAAAAGTTTCTCCGGTGTGTACCTTCGTGGGCGCGTTTCCGGGAGCGATGCCGGTGGTGCTCGGGTGGACGGCCGCGCGCGGAAGACTGGAAATCGAGACCCTGGTCCTTTTTGCCATCATGTTCGTCTGGCAATTTCCGCATTTTCTCTCCATCGCATGGCTTTACCGCGAGGACTATGCGCAAGGCGACATTCGCATGTTGCCGGTGGTTGATTCCGACGGAAAGTCCACGGTGTGGCGGATTCTGGCCTATTCCGCAGCGCTGATTCCGGTGAGCATTATGCCGGTCGCGTTGGGAATGGCGGGACGCTGGTATTTGGTTGGCGCGATCCTGATGGGCGCGGCGCTATTCCGCGTGTCCATGGGAATGGCATATCCGCAATTACCGGCAACGGCGGCGGCGTCGAAACCGCCAGCTCGGCGGCTGCTGCGGGCGACGGTCATCTATCTGCCTGCGTTGTTTGCGCTGATGATGGTGAACGCGGGGAGGTAGACGGCGGCCCACTCCTGAACGCTTGAAAAGTCTCGTAGTGTCCCAATTCGAATTCTGTTTTGGTCGCGATGTGCCTATTAGGTGTAGCCGTTATATCCGGAACCGCCTGTCAGTACCAGACGATTGCTGGAATTCGGCAGTCCAGGAAGGTATTTGCAACACCATCTAGTTTCGTGAGACGCCTGGCTGGGTGAGTTGAGTAGGTCTTCGTAGTAAATCACCCCAAAGACGTAAAGCTCATCCTGGCGACTTTGAATGCGCTCCCAGCTTTCTTTGGTTTTGCAAATTCGGTGAACCTCTTCCTCTGCAAGCGTTGCTATATAAGTTTGCCCGTCCTGCAACAGAATGATCGGGGCCTCGAATGCGCTGATCTCCCCGTAATCGGGCGGCAGCGGAAGAGCAGAGCCGGATGGAATGATTATCGGTTTATCTAAAGAGAATCTGACGATCTTTGCGGGAGTTCGACCGCAATTCTTGGCAACTACGGCAGAAACGCCCTTTACCTCGAACGCTTCTCCTCTTACCAATATCCAAGGCCTTTCAACATTGATGACCGCCTGAGCGTTCAAAAAAGCGGCTTCCGCTGCCTTTTGTGTAGCACTTGCAGCACGTCTCGTTTCCCAGGATTGCCAAGCTATGATTCCACAGGTCACAAGTCCCGCAAAAACCAGCAACCCTGTAAATATCAGAGAGAGATTATCGCGCCAATCCTTCACTGGTGGAATTGTCTGTATGACAGCCAAGAACACGGCCAATATGAGCGTTTTCATGACGTAAAAATTGTAACAGTACGACCCACGCCGCGCTCTGAGGCTGTGAACTTCAAATCAGAACACTACGCGAAGCGAGGGATCTGCATCTTGCGGCGAACAGCAGGTCCTTCGCTGCGCTCAGGATGACAGTTCGTGAGGTGGGTTAGGCCTCGATCTGGCCGCGACTACTCCAACTCCAACTCAATTTTTTTCGCCGCTAGGTCGAGCTTGGCGATGCGGAACTTGCGGATTTGGCCTGTCCGCGGGGCTTCCGGCTTAGTCTCGCTCGCGGGAGCGCCCGTCTTCCAGCGATTTTGCAGCATCGAGCCCAACGACGACAGATCGGGCTTTGCCGTGGCTGCTGGCGGCTCCGCTTCCGCGATCTTCTCTTCTTTTACTGGACTCTTTGCGGTCATCCGGCAGGTTGCTACGACGCCTTCGCCCAATTCCACGCGGGCGCGTCCTTCGGAAACCTCGGTCATGCGGCCGGTGACGATATCTCCTTCCTTGTGCTCGGCGAGATACTCGTCCAGTCCGGTGGGAACCAGTTGTTTCATGCTCAGGCGTATGTTCCGTTTCTCCACATCGAGCGCCAGCACCTGGGCCTTGACCACTTGCCCGACCTTGAGCACGTCTTGCGGATGATTGATGCGCTTCTCGGCGCTGATTTCGCTGACGTGGATCATGCCTTCGACGCCTTCGGTCAGTTGCACGAAGGCGCCGAACTTCATGATGTTGGTTACGGGGCCTTCGATCACCGTGCCCGGCGCGAATTTTTGTTCCGCCACGGCCCACGGATCGCCGAGCGCCTGCTTCAGGCCCAGCGAGATGCGGCGTTCCGCGGCGTTCACTCCCAGGATCACGGCTTCGACCGTCTCACCCGGCTTCACGATGTCGCTCGGAGTTTTTACCCGCCTGGCCCATGACATTTCGGAAATGTGAATCAGGCCTTCGATGCCCGGCTCGATTTCGACAAACGCGCCGAAATCCATGAGCCGGGTGACGGCGCCGCGAACGCGTTCGCCGGGCTTGTATTTTTCGGCGACGGCGTTCCAGGGATGGGGCTGGAGCTGCTTCAGGCTGATGGCCACGCGGCGCTTTTCCGCATCGATCTTGATGATTTTGGCTTCGATGCGCTGGCCCACGGAAAGCACGTCGGACGGCTTGTTGACGCGCTGCCAGGAAATTTCGCCGACGTGCA
>JBEKQG010000081.1:0-14062 GCA_049519955.1 Terriglobales bacterium | reverse complement strand
CGATGGCCATCGTTGAACTTGAGAATGAACATGTCCAATCCCGGTCCCGGCCTATATTCCACCGCTGTTACACGCGGCTCGCTTTGCAGAATCTTCGCGTGCTCGATGGCGTGATCGATCTCGGCGTCGGTCGTGACAATCTTATGTCGGGTCATTTTGTGATTAGCCATGGATCTCCTCCCACAACTTTGCGAGTTCCTCAAAGTGCAGCGCCGCAGCCTTCAAGATTTTCTTCACGTCGCGCCGCTTGGCATTGGCGGGACGGATGGCATCGTTACGTTTAGCGATGGCAACGGTCCCGTCCCACCGTAGATCGACGATCGCCTCCGTCTCCGCAGCGAAGCCGTGAATATGACGCGGCGGATGATCGTTGGAATAGGCGACAAACAGAACTCCGCCAAACCGAAGCGAACTCACATAACCATAATAACCCAAGCTCCGCTTTGGTTAGCAGAATATTTTTCGTCCGTTTTGGATGGCATCGAACAGCAGTCCGAGTGGAGACGGAGCCTACCCCGTCTCCCAGCGCGGCCATGCGGAGACGCGGCAAGCCGCGTCTCTACGGTTAAGTTACCTTCGGTCGCTTGCGGCCGGACTTCTGTACCCTACTCACCCTTGCCTGAATGCGTCAGGATAATGGCTACCCGGCAACTCCCTCCTGGCCGGGTCTGACGGCTCATGTTCACTTCCGAAAGTCACGAAATTAGCGAGGAAAAGAGCGGCGAGCGCGGAGTGGTGGAAACCTGGCAGCGCTTTGTGCAGGGGCTGCTGGGCGTGGTGGCGCTGGCCGGCGCGCTGACGATGGCGCACTACTATGCTCCTCCGGAGCCTGCCGGGCTCGAGCGGCAGGTGAACCAGCTCACGCGCCAGGTGGCGGACCTGGAGCGCCAGCAATCGTTTTCGCCGGCGGCGGTGAACGATGCGCGGGAATCGGTGGCGTATATCTATGGGATTTATCATGTGGCCGGCCATGGGCAAGGCCAGGGACTTCGAGCGCGCGTGGCGGGGACGGGTTTTGTAGTGGCTCCCGGCCTGCTTGCCACCAATCGCCATGTGGCCGAGCCCTGGTACGGAGACCGCGAAGTGGCAGCGGCTTTGCGCGCGGGCGGATCGCCAGTGCTCGAAAAACTGGTGGCATATTTTCCGGGCTCGCCGCTTCCGGTCAACCTGCAGACGACCGCAGTGGCCACGCATGGCGACCTCGCCGTGCTGCGCCTGGAAGCGACCGCCTTCACCAGGAAGCTGCTTCCGTTGACCCTGTGCGAGACGGCGCCGCGTGTGGGCGAGCCGGTGAGCGTGCTGGCCTATCCGATGGGAGTGACGGGCATGGTGGCGAAGTCTCCGGCAGCCGTGTATGAGCGGCTTTCGTCGCATCCCGACAATGCGGACACGGCGGCGGAGTTGGCCGCGCTATCGCTGATCCGGCCATCGGCGACCTTTGGGCACATCGGCGATGTCAGCGGCGACAAGCTGATCTACGACGCGCCCACCGCGCGCGGAGGCAGCGGCGGACCGGTGCTCAACCTGCGCGGCGAAGTCGTGGGCATCAATTCCGCATACATTGACGGCTTTTCCGGAGGCACGCTCGGAATCGCCGCCGCTGAGTTGCGTCCGCTGGTGGAAGCGGCCAAGCGCGCGGCGGTCGGGAATCAGTCCTCAGTTCCCAAGTCTCAGTCCCCAAGTGGAGCGAGCGGGAACGCCACGGAGAACTGAGGTCCGGGGACCGAGAACGCGCTGGACGCTGCGGCAGAAGCTCCATTCTTGAATGACAAGTGGAAGTTGCAACTTCTTTCGCCCGGGGCTATGCTGGCTGGAGTTCGGAACTTCTCTCCCAAAGACAAAGCGCCCAGGCTGCGGGTACATTTGTAACCTGCTGATTTGAATGAGGAATTGGACGTACGCCGGCTGTAGCTGAGGATAAGTTCCAGTAGCAGCCGTGGATTCGGGCAATGTTCTCGGGCAACGGATTCCCGGACGGATGGGTTCAAAGAGATTAGGTTCAAATCGATTTAGTGCAAAGAGATCCGATCATGATAAAAAATTTTGTGTTTGCGATAGCTGTGTTGAGTCTGGCGCTGACTGGCGGTTGCGCCAAGGGCGGCAACGGCGTGGGCATTTCCGTTGATGTTAGCGTCCCAAACGGCATCAATGTCGTACCCGTGACCGAGTCGGTAGTGCTTACGGCCAAGGTGACGGGCGCGTCGAATACAGCCGTTACCTGGACCATGAGCGGCACGGGCTGCACGGGGAGCGCGTGCGGCACGCTCACGCCGGTCACCCCGGCGACAACTCCGGCGACCGCGACCTACGTTGCGCCGGCAACGGCGCCGAGTCCGTCGCCGACCGTGACGATCACGGCGACAGCAGCCGCCGACAAGAAGACGACCGGCAATCTGGGGCTCAAGGTGGTGCAGGTGACCGTGGTTGTGATGCCGACGCTGCCTTCGGCGGCGGTGGAGACGGTTGGGGAAGGCCTGATGCAGCAGTTCACCGCCGTCGCGCACCCGGACAACGCGCCGCAGACGTTTACTTGGAGCGTGACGTGTACCAAGGGGACGAACTGCGGAAGCGTCTCCTACGACCCAAACAATTCCAATGTTGCGGTCTTCGTCGGCGGAACCCCGCAGAGCGGTGTGCTGGTGTCGGCGGAGACGACGGTGACGGAGGTTCCCGCAAGCGCCGGTGTTGCTTCGGCCAAGGTCACGGTTGCGGCCTCGCGCCTGCCTGCGGGCACGTACGCATTCCAGTTCTCGGGCTATGACCAGGCGAACCAGGCATTGGCAACGGCGGGGAGTGTGACGCTCAACGCCAATGACACGATCACCGGCGGCGTGGAAGATGTGGCGATCGACGGCGCGTATAAGCAGTACACGACGGTGACGGGATCCTACACCCCAAGTGTGCGTCCAAGCGACCATACCAATGGCTTGGGCACGCTCACGCTGAGTGCGAGTGGCGGCCCCGCGTACACGTACACCGCGGTCGTCACCTCGTCGGGCATCGTTCGGATGATCGAGTCCGACGGCTTGGGAACAGGCTCCGGCGTCATGCAAGAGTCGGCGGCAAATACCGTATTCAACAACGGCCCACAGACGTTTGCCTTCGGATTCACGGGTGTGGACTCGGCCGGCAGCCGGGTTGGGTATGTTGGTTTGCTGCCCATGGACGGAGTCGGGGATATCGGCGATGGCGCCACCCCTGTTCTTTTCGACGCCAACGACGGTGGCACGAGCGTATGTGGCGCACAGCCCTGCACCGGGACGGGGACCTACAGCCAGCCCGACGCAACCAACCTTCCCGGGCTCTGGCATATGACGCTGAACTCAACGGTGACGCTTGATTTCGACTTCTTTGTCGCTGGCGGGAAAACACAAACCACCACCGGTCCGGGCCCGCTGACGCTCTATGCCATTTCCACCGATTCGAGCTATCAGGCGCTTTCTGGACCCATGGTGTACCAGGTCCCGATGACCTACAACAATCTGGGCTTCTGCACGTCGGCGAGTGCGGGGTGCACATCCGTTTCGAATTTGACGGGACTGGAAGTCGTGAACTCTGCAGGCGTCGCGGGCTCTTCGAATGTCGCGCTGATTAACGGCACGACCGATGGCACATCGAGCGGAACGGGGGGGACGGGCGGCTTCACGGGCAACTTCGACCAGGACGATAATGGGACGATTCTCTCCCTGAACCAGACCTCAACGCCGAACTCACAATTCACCTACACGTACGTGGCGACCAACGACAACACCGGGCGCTACATCTTCCAGATGCTGGGCGATCCCAACGCAGCCACCGTGGTTGCGCCGATTCCGTTCGTTTTGTATGCCAGCGGGGCGAATCGCGGTTTTCTGCTCGATCAGTCCAGCCCGGCGGTGATGACCGGAACCATGAATCCGCAGCCGGCAAACGTAAGCGGCGCTTACGCTGCATCGTGGATGCCGGGCACTTATGCGGCGGCGACCGTCGGCAACAGCGCGTCCGGCGTGACGCCGGTGGTCGATAACCTGCTGTTCACCTATACCGGAACGGACACGGGCAACGTGGCCGGGACCGAGAACCCCAGCAACGTAACGCAGACTGGGACGTACACGATGACCGACATCGGCGCGGGCGCGATCACGCTGACCGCTCCCTCGGCGGCGACATACGTGATTTACGCCATCGACGTCACATCGTTCAGCGCTGGGAATTTCGCGGGCACGGACTTCATGATGATCGGGTCTTGTACCCCTCAACCCTGTACCAGCGGAACCCCAAGTCCCGTAATTTTCGCGCAACAGTAAGAACAGCTTGTGGAGGGACGGCGGCCTCGCCCGTCTCTCCACCAGCAATCCTCATTTCCCGCGCAGAACGATTTTTGCCGTGGCTAGATTGTCGAAACGGTCGCAGGCGCGGACCACCACCGCGTGGTCATTCGCGGTGCTGTCGGCCATGGGAGCGGGCGCGGCTTCGGGTTGCGGCACGCTCACGCGAAAATCGTAGTTTTCAGTTTTCGAGTCCGACAACCGTCCCACCGGCTCGACGAACCGCCAGTCGCCGCCATCGAGCGAATACTCCGCGCGCTAGCGAAAGGTTTTGCCAGAAGAGGGGGCGTTTTTTGAGGCCCGCGAAATATCCCATCCGCAGAGTACTTGCATCTATACTAGCACAGTGGTTTTCGAGGAGTTTCCCATGATTTCCAGCGTGTTTGGCGAGCGGAAGCGGGTGCCGGCGGCATCCCGCAAGCGTGCGACCCTGTTGGCGTTTGTTCTTCTCTGGATGGCTGCCACGACTTTTCCGGCGCGGGCCCAGGGTACGCCGCAGCAACCTCCGGCGAATCCGAACCAGCAAGAGGCCCCGCCCGAAGCCGGCGGGCCGCAGAACGACGTCGGACCGTATGTGATCCCCAAGAAGAAGGAAGAACCGCCGCCTCCGGCCCCCGAAAAACCGAAGAAGATCGAGAATATGCCCGACTACGCGATCTCGGTCAACGTGCCGCTGGTGAACGTGGACGTGCTGGTGACGACCAAGGACGGCCAGACCATCCCGGGGCTGAAAAAGGAGAATTTCAAGATTACAGAAGATGGCACACCGCAGAAGATTGCGAGCTTTAATCAGACCGAAGCTCCGATCACGGCGGTGCTGCTGATCGAGTATGCCGCGACCAACATGAGTTATATGCGCGACGCGCTGAACGCTTCGTACACCTTCGCCAGCGGACTCAAGAAGGACGATTGGGTGGCCGTGGTTTCCTACGACATGAGGCCGAAAATCCTCGTGGACTTCACGCAAGACAAGCGCGCCATCATGGGCGCGCTCAATATGCTGCGCATTCCGGGATTTTCCGAGCGCAACCTTTTCGACGCGCTCTTCGACACGCTCGACCGGTGCGATCGCATCGAGGGAAAGAAGTACGTCATTCTGGTTTCTTCCGGGCGCGACACCTTTAGCAGGTCAACCCTGGATCAGATCATGAAGAAGATCAAGTCCACCAAAGACGTGACCATCTATGCGATCAGCATCGGATGGCAGTGGCGGGAACTGATGGACGCGCGCGGACGCGTGGGAGGGATTACGGGAACCGATTGGCTGCAGGCCGATAATCAGATGAGAACCTTCGCTCACTTGACCGGCGGGCAGGCATACTTCCCGCGCTTCCAGGGCGAACTGCCGGAGCTTTTTCGCGATATCGCGGCCGACATCCGCAACCAGTACAGCATCACTTATCACCCCACCAATACCAAGCTCGACGGCACTTATCGCAAGCTGAAAGTGGAACTGCAGGCGCCGGACGGCGGGCCGCTGAAAATTCGCGACCAGAAGGGCAAGGACTTGAAATACATCGTTTCCGCGCGCGACGGCTACACGGCGAAGCACACGGTGGAGTAGGCCATGTGGGGACCGGGCTTCGCCCCGTCCAGGCGGGGCAAAGCCCCGCCTCCACACAACTTCCCCCGGCTGATTTACAATCCACAGTTCCCCCTTTAGGAGAGACTGCCGTGATCCCACGCTACACCCGGCCCGAGATGGCCCGCATCTGGAGCGATGAAAACCGCTTCCGCACCTGGCTGGCTGTCGAAGTCGCCGCCACGGAAACGCTGGCCGCCGCCGGCATCGTGCCGCAAGAGGCCGCCAAGGCCATCCGCGCGCGCGCCGGCTTCAACGTCGAGCGCATTTTCGAGATTGAAGCCGAGGTCAAGCACGACGTCATCGCCTTCACCACGGCGGTCGCCGAAATCGTGGGCCCGCACGCCCGCTGGTTTCACTATGGCCTGACCTCGAACGATGTGGTGGATACGGCGCAGGCGTTGCTCATCCGCCAGGCATCGTCGCTGATCGAGGGCGACCTGGAGCGTCTGGCCGAGGTGCTCGAACGCAGGGCATGGGAGTTCAAGGACACGCCCATGATAGGGCGCACGCACGGCGTACATGCCGAGCCGATTACGTTTGGCTTCAAAATCGCCAACTGGTATTCGGAGACTTTGCGTAACATCGCGCGCTTTGAGGCCGCCGCCGAAGACCTCCGCGTGGGCAAGTTTTCGGGCGCGGTGGGAACGTTTGCCCACCTCACGCCCGAACTCGAAGAGAAAATGTGTGCGCGCCTGGGATTGAAGGCAGCGGCCGTTTCGTCGCAGGTGATTCAGCGCGACCGCCATGCCCACTACCTGGCAACGCTGGCCACGGTCGCCTCTACGCTCGACAAGATCGCGACTGAAATCCGCCACCTGCAGCGCACTGAAGTCCGCGAGGCCGAGGAATTCTTCAGCGAAAAGCAGAAGGGCTCCTCCGCCATGCCGCACAAGCGCAATCCCGTCACCTGCGAACAAATCTCTGGACTCGCGCGCGTGGTGCGGTCGAACGCGCAGGCCGGATTCGAAAACGTTGCGCTGTGGCACGAACGCGATATTTCACACTCCTCGGCCGAGCGCATCATTATTCCAGATTCGACCACGCTCGCCGACTATCTACTCAACAAGACGGCGAACCTGATTGAGACGATGTTCGTCTATCCCGAGCGCATGATGGCGAACCTCGAAAGCACGCGCGGCCTCGTCTTCAGCGGACAGTTGTTGCTCGACTTGGTCGAAAGCGGCGTTTCCCGCGAGGACGCCTATCGCCTGGTGCAGAGTCACGCCATGCGCGCATGGAAGGAGGACCTCGATTTCCACGAACTGATCGTGAACGATCCGGAGATCCGCGGACGAGTGCCACGGGCAAAGATCGAGCGCGCATTTGATTTAAGGCGGCAGCTCAAGAACATCGACAAGATCTTCGCAAGGGTGTTTGCGACAAAAACTGCTATTAAGAAGAGTGTCGTGTCGTCAAAGAGGAAGTCGGCCCACCGCAAAAAATAACGCAGTGACGGGCCTTTTGTCGTGTAGCGGTCAGGCGGAGTGGCCTTCGATGCGATCCAAGCGCCGCTCGTGGGCTGTAGCGATCCTGACCAGGTCGCCAACGAGGTCGGCGTGCCCCCGGAGGATCCGGTCGTGCTCTTTCACTGACTGGGCCAGGCTCTGCACGTCCGCCGTGAGCAGTTGCAGACTCTCAGCTAGCGCTTCGTGTCTTTCGGTCAGCCGATCCAGGCGCTCGTCAGTGGTCATTCTTGTATTTTACCCCCTCGGCGTGTTGGCGGTAAAAAGCGTCGCCGTGCCTGGATGATTTCGAGCCTCACCGGCTCTGCGCCGCCGGTTTCCATTTGTTCAGGAAGGCCAGAAAATCTTCCGGAGCGAGAGCGCGCGCATTTTCGAACTCGCCGTTCTTCTGGCTGTACACCAGCGTTCCATCGGGATCGAGCACGGCCAGGCCGGGAATGCCACGCTTCATCGGGACCTCATACTTCGCCATCAGGTCCTGGTTCTTTTCGCCCTTTCCGATGTCCACATGTACAACTTCATAGTTGGCGGCGAGGATCGGCGCTATGTCCGAACGATGGAACGCCGTATCGAGAGCGTGGCAGTCGAAGCACCAGTTGGCTCCAAACACCAGAATGACGCGCTTGTGTCCCGCCGCGGCCTTGTGCAGGGCCTCTTTGATTTCGACGCGCGCATCGGCGCTCTCATTGTAAATTTGTTTCGTCTTCGCGGGCGCCTGGGCCGCCGCCTGGCCAAAACAGGTTGTCGTCGCTGCGGCGACGGCGATCGCAAGGCTCAACGTCAAAATCCACCGGTAGAATTTCATCCATTTTCTCCTGCACCTGAGAGGTGACATCCGAAGTATAGCGCGGGGAAATCGCATTTACTCTTGGCCATAGGCATTTAGCCAAAAGCCAAGGGCCAAAAGCCAGGAGCGCTTCTCAGTTTGCCCGGCGGGAATGCACCAGTTTCAGGGCGTCGCCCTGCAGGATGCGCTGGATCTGATGTTTGGCGTGGATGGTCCAGGGGCCGGTGGTGTCGAGTTTCACGTAGGCGCGCCAGTGTTGCAGCGCCTTGCGCGGCGCGCGCGTCTTCTCATAGGCCAGCGCGATGTTGTAGTGCGCGTCGGCGTAAGTGGGCGCGAGTTGGATCGCGATCTTATAAGTGTCGATGGCTTCTTCAATGCGTCCGGTTTCGTCGAGCACATTGCCCAGATCGAAATAGGCGAGGGCATAACGTGGGTCGATCTCAATCGCCGAACGGTAGTGCTTTTCGGCGAGCGCGTATTCCTGACGGTTGTAGTAGAGCGTGCCCAGATTGATGTGCGCGGCGGCGTGCGTGGGGTCCATTTCGAGGACCTTCAAATAGACGCCGATCGCTTCGCTCTGCGCGGAGGGATCTTCTTCCAGCACGATCCCGCGCGTAAACAGGTCGGTAACGTCGGTGACCACCAGCTCCGGCCCATTGCGCCGCGGGCTGGTCACGACCTTCATTTCTGGGGACGAGAAATCGAACATGAACTGCCCGGCGATGGGCTCCACCAGCCGGCCTTGGTGGCGGAAAGCGATGCGGCGTCCGCTCTGGTAGGCCCCCGCCTCCAGCAGAGGATTCTCCATGCCGCCAACCTGTTTCTGCATGGCGTCGAGCGATTGCCGGATGACCGCCGGACGAACTCGCTGGGCGCACAGGTCGCGCACTTTCTTGATTTGCACCAGATCGACGAAAGTATAATCTTCGCCCGCCGTAACCAGTCCCGCCTTCTCCCAGGTTTGAAGCTGGCGAGGAACAAGCCGGAGAATGCGCAGCAAATCTGCGCGGCTGTAGCGATACACGGCGATCCAACTCTCTCTCAGGATTATCCGGAACTTATGCGCGGGAATGCAAGTGACAAGCCGGTGGAGGGCTGTGGAGAATCGGGGCGAAATTGCACGAGGCTGGTGGTTTTTCTCGGCGGGGCTTCCAGACCCGATGCGATTCTCCAATGCAATGCGCACGGCCCTTAGCGTTGTCCGTTACTGCGTTAAACTGGATGAAGCCGTTGGTCTTCGGATGTGACGGAGGATGTGGCGGACGTGTGTTCGATGAATAACAGCGGGAAATTGCGCGCACTCGGATTGTTGGTTGTTCTCTTTCTACTCATGGCTGCGAACGGCAGTTGGCGAATGAGCGCCCAATCGCCCGCCGGCGGCACGGCGCTGCCGGTGGGCAAGACCGTGCAGATCAAGGCTCCCCTGGGCCTGCCTCCAGTGCCGATTCCGCGGGACAATCCTCCGACGGCGGACACCATTGCTATTGGCCGCATGCTTTACTATGATCCGCAGCTCTCCGTGGATGGCACGATCTCCTGCGCGTCGTGCCATGCGCCGCAGTTCGCCTTTGCCGATGAACGCCCGGTCTCGGTCGGCGTCGGCAAAAAGACCGGCACGCGCCACGCGCCCACGGTCGTCAATTCCGCCTACAGCACGCTGCAATTCTGGGATGGCCGCGCCCCCAGTCTCGAAGAGCAGGCCAAGGGGCCGATGGTCAATCCGGTCGAAATGGCGCACTCGCTCGACGGAGTTGTGAATCGCCTGCAAGCGGACCCTCAGTATGTTGCGCTCTTCAAGCGGGCATGGGGGACGGACCGGATCGACATCGACCTGGTCGCGAAATCCATCGCATCGTTCGAACGCACCGTGATTGCAGGCGACTCGCCCTTCGACCGCTTTTATTATGGACACGACAAGAAGGCGCTTTCACCGGCGGCGCAGCGCGGCTTGAAGCTGTTCATCGACCCGAAAAAGGCCAATTGCGAAGTCTGCCACAGCATTGGCAAGACCAGCGCGCTCTTCACCGATAATAAGTTCCACAATCTCGGCGTGGGGGCCGACACGCGTGGCAATCTGAACGATACCGGCCGCTTCAGCCAGACAAAGAAAGACGAAGATATGGGTTGCTTCAAGACTCCGACGCTGCGCAATCTGGCGCACCGCGGGCCTTTCATGCACGATGGCAGCTTTCCCACGGTAAAAGATGCGCTCGCGCATTACATCGGCGGCGGCAATAAGAACGATCACCTGGACAAGGAAATGCACCCGCTCGACTTCCTCACGTTTGCCGAACGCGACGATTTGCTCGAGTTTCTCGACGCTCTGAACGGCAAGCTGCCCAACAATATCGGCCCGCCACCCGCGCTGGCGCCCGCTCCGTCCACGGCGAAGACCACGAAGGCCTCGCGCCAGTGAGATCCGTATCCGGGCAGCGCCTGAGCGATGCCGCAAGCAATCCCTTCCGAATACGCCTTATCAAGTCTGGAGTGCGAATTTTACCGCAGTCTATTGAGACTGGAGCGCGGCGGGCGGCGCGTGTTCGCGCAGACGGTGCTGCACTAGAAACGCGTAGTGCACCGCCGAGACGATGGTGAACGCAAACGTCGCGCGCAGGAAGGTGATTCGCGCGATCCACACCCAGCGGATGGGATCGATCAGCAGCAGCAGCGCGAAGAAAATCGCGGCCACTTGCGCGAAGGTGTTGGCCTTGCCGAAGATGCTGGGGCGAAAATCGCGCAGCCCCGCGATCATGAACAGCACGCCGCTGATCAGCAGAATGGAGATATCGCGGCTGAACACCACGATCGTATATTTCCAGGGGATCATCCGTTCGATTGCAAGCACGAGAAACATGGTGCTCATCAGCAGCTTGTCTGCAATGGGGTCGAGATACTGCCCGAGCACCGTTTGCTGATGCAAAGTGCGGGCCAGCAGGCCATCGAGGCCGTCGCTCAATCCGGCGAGAATGAACAGCGCCAGCGCCCATTTGAAATCGTGCTTGACCAGATTGATCACGATGAACGGCAGAAAGATCATCCGTAGCAGCGTGAGCTGGTTGGGCGCGGTCAGGAATTGGCGGAAATTCACCGCTTCCTTTCTCCGCCGCCAAGGTACTCGCTCACCAGCAATGGAGCGGGGTCCTGCCCGGTCTTCTGCGCGAAGCGCTGGGCCAGCGAGAGGAGGTCTCCCTCGGGAAGGTCGAGTTCCATTCGCTCCACGCGGTGCATGGGGAAAAAGACGACGCCGGCGGCGAAGGCCTCGCCGTTCTTGATCTGCGAAGCCAGATCGTCAAATCCCGCGACATCGACGCCGCGCAGGCTGACGCCTTCGCCCGAAAGATGGAGAATCGCGCCCCAGAATTTCTCGCGCGGGTTGCCCAACGTGGCGATCACAAGCACGCCAGGCCGGAAGGGGCTGACCGCTCGAGGTTCCTCGTAAAAACTTGTGCTGGTCACGATCCGATTGTCGTCTGAGTGGGATGGAAATTGCAAACGGAACGTTACTACGACCGCAACGTGCGGACGCACCACCATCTCGACTCACTTAGAATTGTCATCCTGAGCGCAGCACGGACTTCACGAAGTGAAGTCCGCGCGGAGTCGAAGGACCCCTACACCCTTATCCAAAGCCGCGTCAGAGCAGAACCGGGAGAGTAGAAGTGGAGCAGCTTTCGAGTAGTGGCGCAGTTTGAATCGGCTTTGAAAGGGTACGGTTTCACAGGCTGCGGAAACACTCGGTGTTGCAGGTGATTTTGGGTGGCGCAGCGGTTCACCGCTGCGATAATTGCATTGTTTTGAATGCGGCTTTAGCCGCTGCGCTCACGGTACTGGCCCCGGAACGACTTTTTCCGCAGCCTGCTAGGCAAGTTCTGATTAAGTCCCCGGACCCCTCCGTGCACCCCCGTGTACCCTGTGGTCAACGCCTTTCGCCAGTACTTAATCAGAGCTAACCTAGCGAAAGAACCGGGAGCAAGGAAGTGGAGCAGCTCTCGCCACGATTCTTTACGAGGAATCGGAGTCGTCGAGATCGAATCGGAATGGACAGCGAGAGATCGGGAAGCAAAAACCTGCGACGGCCCAGCCCGAGCGTTCCTCCACCCCAGAGCCTGCCCTGAGCCTGTCGAAGGGTTAGCGTCCAAAGAACCGATATGTGGCCCAGCTCAGTTCCGCATGAATGAATGAGGTGTGTGCTGCCCTGCGCCCTTCTTTGGGGTGCGATTCAAACTCGTTAGTGGGAACGTTCCGTCTGTCCCCGAATTTCCTTCCAGCTGTCGAACATTCCCACTCAAGCCAAACCGGGCCTGAATGGGCCACTCGCCTGCCGTCCACTGCTGCGGTTTCTTGGTGAGCACCGGAAAAACTCGACCTCAATAGAGTACCTGCCTCCCACCTAGTCGGCTTTGACGGTGCCCCACGGCTCCGGAAATGCGCTTGGGAGAGATAATGACCGTCTCGGACTGGTAAGGATGAAAACGCGGGATCAGGGATCTAACGTTACCGTTCTCAAGGAAATGGTGCGACGCACCCATCAGGAAAGAATCGTCCACGGGGAAGTTCGCATTTGGATTGTGAAAAACGTCAACACCTTCAACCCATGTCTCGGAGTACCTCGGATCGTTGACCAACATCTTGAACGGAATAGGCAATGCCGAATTGTCATCATGATGGTATCGGGTTCCAATGCAAACCATCGTGACGTCGCGGCTGCCCAGCCCGGCAAGGTATCCCATGCGGTTGAATTTCGAGATGGTCGCCGTCGGATTGGCGACTACCGCGCTGATATTCTCGCTGCCTGGCAAGCTGAAGAATCCTGTTTCGATCGTTTTAAAGCCCCACTTATGTGGCCCGCGCGGTGTCGCCTTCACCACCAGCCGTTCGTTCGCGTCGTAGAGTGCGGTAAAAGAAATCCCGTATAGATATGGCATCAAGGAATGATTGAGAAAAGTCATCGCCCTAGGGACATGGAAGTCCTGGATGGCAAAGACAATAGGCTTACCCGCGACGTGCGGTAATCTCCAGTATTCCTTCTGCAGTTTCGAGGTCAGCGTGCTACCCCATTTGATTGGCATGTATTCCTGGTAATACTCCTTGAAGCGATACGGTTCGCGAGGTACTTCCGGCTCGATCACAAGACCGGCCGCATTCACCGTTGGATTTGCGGTCATGGCCTCCACGAAGACATCGCCAGGGACACTACGGCAGAAAAAATCAGGGGCATGGAACGAGCGGTCAAACACAAAACCCCCTTCGGTCATAAGCGCAAAGACATATAGCTCCCAAAACCGGGAATCGAAACCGGTGGTCTGGAATTGTTCAACGAAGTTGCCATCCACATCCTCGTAGTACGGCATCATCGACTCGATTAGAGCGCGTGCAGGAGAAAATCCTTCGCCCGTGGCGACCCGGACAAATGAAGGGCTAAGTCGCGCTGGCGGAACGACGGGGGTAAAGAAATCCAATGGCTTTCCCTCCTCGTCCCCCTGCCAAAACTCAGCGTCCGGCATTTTCGACCACCTATCGAGTTCATCCTTCAGGAATGCTCTTGCAGCATCCGGCGTTTCGCAAAAAGGCGTCATCGTGACGCCACGAAATCGACCGCGAGCGTCCCTGCCGAGAACTGTTCCCAGGAAGTCTTCATCGATTATGTCCATTGCGAGCACCCCGAGGACGCGGGGCTTCTCGTCCATGTACCACTCCAGTTCCTGAGAGATCAAAAAACTCTCAGGGCTACGGATGTAGCCGGCGAGGGCGTCGAAGCTCGCTTTTGGAATACGTACTATCATTCGGTTTGCCGATGTTATCCTACTTCGCCGGAACGAGTGGCCCATTCAAGCTCGGTCTTGGCTTGAGCTGATTGGATAAGAGGGAAGGCTCGATAGAATCCCGGTAGTCTTGAGGTTGAGGACCGAAAGACGCTGGG
>JBEKQG010000080.1:0-14078 GCA_049519955.1 Terriglobales bacterium | reverse complement strand
TACGGCAAGCGAGGATCTTTTCGATGGCGTAGAGAGCGGCGTGGTCGACGCGTTCCCCGAAGGCGAGGTGGAGCGTGTTGGCGGCGACAGCGTAGTTGAGAGGCACCATCTGAAAGGCCTCGAGGATGGGAAGCGGGACGTTGCCGGGAGAATGGACGATGGAGGGATCGAAGGAAGTTGCGACGGGGCATCCCCATTGCAGAGCGAGGGCGGTGGTGACTTCCTGTTCGGAGGCAAAGCCGAGTTTCTCGATCCACTCGCCGATTTTTCCGTAGCGGGCGCGGCGCTGAGCTTCGAGGGCGGCGCGGACTTCGGTGTGCGTGAGCTTGCCGCGCGCGACCATGAGCAGCCCAAGGGGAATGCGGTAGGGTGGTTGGGGCGACTGCGCCATGACGCGGAGGAGGGAGAGCTGATGGATGAGGGCTGTCTCCAGGCATTGGGGCTGGCAATAGAAGGCGCCCTGGAGAACGGTGCCGGTGGGGCGGTGACGACGTTGCAGGCGTTGCCAGAGCGTTTGCGAGCGGGAACAGGAGGCGAGCGCGCACGAGGGTTGCGAAGATTCGCGATGGTGGCGCTTGAACCAGTTGGCGGGCGAGGCGAGCGGCTTGAGAAAGTTTTTCATGAGGCGGCCATCCTTGGGAAAATCGTTGCGTTCATCGCGATTTAGCTATCAGCTATCAGTCCTTGAGGGGTTCGTACCGATAACTGATAGCTGATGGCTGATAGCTTCTTCGAAAGCCGGGAATCAGCCGGGGGGAGGCGTGGAATCGACGACAGTGGTAACACGCAAACCGTATTTGCCGTCGACGACGACGACATCGCCGTGGGCGATGAGGCGCCCGTCGAGGAGCAGGTCCACGGGGGAATGAAGAGTGTTATCGAGTTCGACGACGACGCCGGGGCTGAGGGCGAGCACTTCGCGCAGCAACATGCGGCGGGTCCCGAAGCGCAGCTTGACATCGAGGCCGACATCCATGAGGCGGTCGTAACTGGAGGAGGGCGCGGAGGGGGTGGACGACGAAGACGCTGGCGACACCGAATTCTGCGGCGCGAACGAGGGCGGGGGCTGGATCCGGGGCTGGAGCGCGGCGGCCAGGGCGGGGCTGATCCGAATTTCGACGGCGATGGAGACGCCGGCCTCGTTTCCGGTTTGGAGGCAGACGATGGCGTCCGAGGACCAAGAGGGAGCGGCGGCGGAGAGACTGAGCTTCACTTCGCCATCGAGGTTTGAAGCGAGGGTGGTGGACGCCAGACCGGCGACCTGGCGCAGGAGTTCCTCCAGGGCCTCCTTGTTTTCAGGGGTGATGGGTTGGGCGGCCATGGCTTCGGCGGCGGGCCCGGTTTCGCCGAGAAGCTTCTGGGCGAGACGGGTGGCGGAGGCGGCAGGCAGACGCAAGCTCACCTCACCATGGGCGGCGCCGGCGGCAAGGACCGTGTACCACACGTCGGAATCGGCGGCGGGCAGGGGCTGGGAAGAAATTTCGAAGACGGCGTTTTGCAAGGAAGCGGCGCCCGAGACTTGGGTGAACACGTCCTGGAGACAGTGTTTCCAGGCTTCGCACCAACTGCGGAGTTCGGAACGAAGTTCGGGGGCCGGGTTTTCGGCAGGGGAATCGGGAACGTTGGTCATAACTCACCTGAGTTTGGGATCGGAGCATCGAGAGCGAGGACACGAGCGGCGCGGCGGGCGCCGACGCGCACAGGAGTGGCCGAGCCCAGGCAAACATCCTCAACCAACAGGAAGGCCGGGGCAGAGGCGTTCCTCGGAAAAGCGAGCAAGTCGCCGGGAACGAGATCGGCGAGGCTCTGCAAAGACACTTCGAGATCGGACATGGAGAGTTCGATGGGGAAGAGGCAGTCGAGCAGTTTTTTCTGGATTTGCAGGCGGGCTTCGACCGGACCGCTGCGGCGCCGATAGGTGGAGTCGGCGGAAATTTTTCTGAGCAAGGCGTTGGAAACGACGGCGGGGATGGCGAGGTTGAGCGTGCCGCGGGTCTCCGACATCTTAATTTCGAAGCTGAGGCAGAGATTTTTTTCTTCCGGAGGCATGAGGCGCTGGGTTTGCAAGGGCTGCTGACGCGCGCCGAAATTGAATTCGAGCGCAATCGCCTGCCAGGCGTTTTGCAGTTCGCGGCAGAAGATGCGGACGATGCTCTCGATGACCTGCTCTTCGATTTCGGTGATGTCGCGGGTAAGTTCGCCGCTCTTGCCTTCGCCGCCGAGCATGACGTCGATGATGGGGAAAGCGATGGTGAGATCGAGATGGAGGACAGCGGTGGCGCCGACCGGGGCGAGATCGATGGATGCGAGGTAGGCCTTTTCCGGGATGCGATCAAGGAACTCGAGGAAGGTGAGGTGCTCGGCGGAAACCAGGCTGCAATCGAAGACGATGCGCAAATATCCCGGGGTATCGACGTTGGCGAGGTTCGAGGCAATCACCTGATGGCGGAACGCGCTCACGTCAAGCACGCGCTCCAGCCCACGCAGCAGCGGGGTATCGATCATGGACATGATTGCTCCTGGTGATGGTCAGTGTCATTGATGTTGCCGCTGCGCAGATCGCCGCCGCGGAGACCGTTGCGATAGTTGCCGCGCGGCGGCAGGCCAAACTCGCGGACCTTGTTGCGCACCGTTCTCAGGCTCACTCCGAGCAACTCGGCCGCGCGGGCGCGGTTGCCGCCGGTCGCGTCGAGGGTCATGGCAAAAAGCTGGCGCTCCATTTCGCCGAGCGAAAGGCCGGCTTTCCACTGCGGGGAGCGCGGCGGAAGTTTTTCGGGCAGAATTTTTCCGTGATCGAAGGCTTCGACGCCGATCTCGCCGCCGGGCGAGAGGGCCACGGCGCGGCGCACGAAATTTGCGAGTTCGCGCACGTTACCCGGCCAAGTGTGCTCTTCGAGACGACTGAACAATTCGCGCGACATGCGGACCTGGGCCCCGGGCGCCGCATAAAGCCCGGCGAAATATTCCGCCAGTTCCCGAATGTCGCCCGCGCGGTCGCGCAGCGGCGGGAGCGCGATCGGAATCACGTTCAGACGATAGTAGAGATCGGCGCGGAAGCGGCCTTCGGCGACGGCGGCGTCGAGTGGGCGGTTGCTGGTCGCAATCACGCGGATATCGACACGCACGGTCTGGTTCGATCCCAGGCGGTCGAACTCGCGCTCCTGCAGGGCGCGCAGCAGTTTCGGCTGCAGCGCGAGCGGCATCTCGCCCACTTCATCCAGCAAAAGCGTGCCGCCGCTGGCCGTTTCGAACTTGCCGGGGCGTGCGCCGACCGCGCCGGTGAAGGCGCCGCGGGCGTGTCCGAACAATTCGCTTTCCAGCAGGGCCTCGGGAAACGCGGTGCAATTCAGCGCGACGAAGGGCCCGGGCTTGCGGCGGCTGAGGCGGTGAATGAGGCGGGCGATCAGCTCTTTGCCAGTGCCGCTTTCGGCTTCGATCAAAACGTCGGCATCGGCCGAGGCCGCCTGCCGCGCGCGATCGAGCGCCTGTTCCCAGGCTGGGGAGCGGCCAATGAGCGTTTCTGTGTCTTTGCCAAATTCCCCGGCGCGGCGCAAGACTTGCTCGACGGCGAGTTCGAGTTTCTCGAAGCAGACGGGCTTGACCAGGTAGTCGCAGGCCCCGTTACGCATGGCTTCGACCGCGTCCGGCACGCAGCCATAGGCGGTCAGCAGGATCACGGCCGTGCGCGCGGAAGAAGTTCGCACCTCGCGCATCAGCTCGAAGCCGTCGCGCCCCGGCATGCGCACGTCCGTGATCACGAGCGAATGCAGGCCGGCGCGAAACTTCTGGAGCGCTTCCGTGCCATTGACGGCGACATCGACCAGCCATCCGCGGCGCTGGAAACGGGCTTCGAGGGCGGCGCGCATGCCGGCATCGTCGTCGGCGATGAGGAGGCGCTTCATAGCTCGGCTCCCGATGCCGCGGATGCCGAGGAGTTTTCGCGGGAAGGCTCGGACGCGCGCTCGGATGCATGGCCGGCTCCCGCCGCGCCATTGCGGGGAAGGCGGAGACGGAACGTCGCGCCGTGGCCGGGGCGGCTCTCGACTGCGATCGAGCCCGCGTGCTGTTCGAGAATGCGGCGGCAAACGGCGAGCCCGAGTCCGGAGCTGCCGGCGCGGGTGCTGAATCCCGCGTCGAAGATGCGCACGAGATCGTCGGGCGCAATGCCGGGCCCGGTATCGCGCACCACGATTTCGACACCGTCGTCTCCTTGTTCTTTCTCTTTTTGCGCGCCGCAGTCGTTCTTTTGCGCGCCGCACTCGGCGCCGCGAATCGAGAGCCATCCGCCGCCCGGCATGAAGCGAAACGCGTTGAGAGCGAGGTTGAGCAGCACCTGCTCCAGACGGTGCCGGTCGGCATGAATGGCGACGCCGCGGAGGCCGTTCACAATCTGCATTTCGACGCGCGCCTGCTTGGCGAGCGGCAAGAGAAAGTCGTAGGCCCAGTCGAGGAGTTGGCCCGCGTCGGTCGGGGCAAGCTCGGGCTGGGGCGCGTTGTGCAGGTGCAGCACGTTGTTGACGGTCGCGGAAAGCGTGCGCAGACCGGCCTGAACGTGCTCGATCCAGCGGCGGCTTTCGCCTTCGAGATTGGCCTCCGCCAAAAGTCCGGCGAAAAGTTCAAGGCTGCCCAGGGGATTGCGGATTTCATGCGCGAGCAGGGCCGACATCTCGACCAGCGCTTGCTGCCGCCGAAGATGCTCGCGATCATGCTCCAGCTTCTTCGCCTCGCTGACATCGCGCAGAATAAAAACCGAAGTGGCGCGCGCCGGACTTTGGCCTTGTTCCAGCCATGCGTGCCGGATGGCAACCCAGACGGCGTGAGCCTGCGGCGAAGAAGTTGGGCTGGAACATGGCTGCTGCGCGGCGGACGGGCCTGGAGAATTCTGGTCGCAAGAATATTGGTTCCATTCGGAGAGTGGCAATTCCAGCTCTTCGCCGGTCTCGCGGGCCCGGTCGAGCGCGCTGGAGAGGGTGGCCGGCAGGGCCGCGACCGATTCGAATCTCTGGCCGACCAGGCGCGCCGCCTCGGGATTGAGGGTCGAAATCCGGTCTCCGGCTTCGATCATGAGAACCCCGCAGGGCAAGCCTTCGAGTATTCGGCGCAGACGTTCGCGGATGCGATGGTTCTCGTCGAGACTGGTGGCGAGATCGCGGTTCGTGACTTCGAGTTCCTGACGAAGATGCGCCACCTGCCCTTGCAGTTGCCCATAGGTGCGCTCGAGCGAACCCGCCGCCTCGGTGAACGACGCAAAGGCGCGGGCCAGCGGATGCTCGGGGTCGCGCGCCGGATCTCGTGGTGCGGGAAAGATGGTGGACATGACGATTCCATTGCAAAAGCGATGCCAGCCCGGCATAAATTGCCTTAGATCGCTCTTATGCCGGGTACGGATGAAGACGACCCATTGCTCGGCCTATCGTTCGGCATATCGCGAACCGCGCAAAGCGGAGTCCGTGAGCAATAGATGCTCGGGGCGAATCACGGCTTGGTCTTCGGAGAGGATCAGGGCGCGCTCAAGGGCGTTCTGCAATTCGCGGATGTTGCCGGCCCAGGGCTGCGTTTTCAGCAGTTGCAGCGCGGGGGCGGACAATTGCGGCGCGGGCAGGCGCGCGGCATATTTGTCGAGAAAGTGCGCCGCCAGTTGCGCAATATCTTCGGCCCGTTCGCGCAACGGCGGAATCTCGATGGGGAAAGCGCAGAGGCGATAGTACAAATCTTCGCGGAACTTGCCCTCCCGCACCAGGGTCTGGAGGCGAGCGTTGGTGGCGGAGATGACGCGGGCATCCACGCGCACGACTTCGGCGCTGCCCAGGCGCTGCAGCTCCTTCTGCTCCAGAAAACGGAGCAGCTTGGGCTGGAGGCTCAGCGGCATCTCTCCGATTTCGTCGAGGAAAAGCGTGCCGCCCTGCGCCGCCTGAATTCTTCCCGCATAGGATTGCATGGCCCCGGTGAACGCGCCGCGGGCGTATCCGAAGAGTTCGGCTTCGAGGAGGGTCTCGGGAATGGCGGCGCAATTGACGACCGCGAAAGTACGGGCGGCGCGCGGGCTCAGGTGATGGATGCCGCGGGCCACGACTTCCTTGCCGCTGCCGGTTGGGCCGGTAATGAGCACGGTGGTGTTGCGCGGCGCCAGCAAGCGCGCCAGCCGATACACGGGCTGCATGACACGCGAGTTGCCGATCATTCCGGGCAAGGGGGTTTGGAGAAAAGACGGGGCGTTGGGCACGATCTGGTCTTCGTCCTTTTCCTTTTCCTTGTCCTTGTGCTTATCGTCGTCCGGAAACGCAGTCGGCCACATTTCCAGAAACTGGCCTTCTTTCTCTTCCCCGGAGAGGGGGGCGGCGCCACTCGCGGAATCGAGTTCCGCATCGAGCAGCACGACTTCGATTCCGGGAAAGCGTTGCCGCACAGTCCGGCTCAGTTCTTCGGCGTCGAGGTCGGGCAGCGAACGATCGAGAAAGAGCACCTGCCAGAAGCCGCTCTCCAAATGGATCAAAGCTTCGGCGCCTCCGGCGGCCTGTTCGAAGCGGCGTGCGGGAGACCGCAGACTGTCGAGGACGCGCTGGCGCACGACGGTGCTGGGGCTGGCCACAAGGACGTTGTCGGCATAGTTGGGCGGTATGGGATAACTCGTCATACCGTCGATTGGAAACGGATTGGGTTAGAACGAGATTAGATGGAGATTAGAAACGTCTGTCGAAAGGAAACCACGGTGTAGCTCGCTGGGCAAATTTTGCTTTACAAGCGGGCGGCTTCGTAGTTACCGGGCATTTTATTCAGGGGAAATTCCCATCAAGCCGCCCGTGCTTCCCTGTGTCCCCTGTGGTAATGAACTCCCGAACTTCTGAACCACAGGGGACACAGGGGAAGCTCATTTCTCGACGAACACCAACTCGCCGTTTTCCACCCTAATATCCTTGACGTTATCGGGCAGCTTGAGTTGATCGCGCTGTTCGGCAAGTTTTTTCTTCAACACTTCGTTGATCAGCGATGCGGGCACGGAGAGATCGCCAACCTTGACTTCGGTGGCGTCGAAGGTAGCGTAGCCGTCTTTGGAACCGAGGTGTCCGGCGAGCGTAAGATAAACGTCTTTGCCGGCGATCTGCGTGAGAAATTGACCGCGCATGAGGTCTCCATCCATGGAGACCTGGTAATCCTTGATATTGGGGACCGCGCCGGGGAACTCCATTGCAGGGCCGGTGGAGGGAGCGCCGGAAGACGTGTTGGCGGACGGTGGCGCGGGCGGCGCGGCGGCGGGCAGCGATCCGGCGGCTTGCGCGAGGGCAGCCGACAATTCTCCGGAATTGATGCGGACTTCGCTTCCACCTTCGCCGGGCAACTTGGGCTGCGCGAGCTGGTTCACCTTTTCCTGAAAAGACTGCGCATTGGCGGCAGCGGCGGCGGGCGCTTGCGCGGGCGCAACCGGCGCGGGCCGCTTTAACACCAGGACGAGCGTAAGAATCGAGATTGCCAGGGTAGCGAAACTGATGATGCGCTGCAGCTTCAAACGGCGCCTCCAACGCTGCAATCTATGATAAGCCCAGGGAGGGTTCCAGCTTCAGATGACGTAGGTACTTGGGCCTTGGCGATTGCGACAGCGGGCTTTCCGCTCCAGGCTCCGGCTATCGGCGAGTTGTAGGCGGGTCGAGGCTCTGGATTGCCGTGGCTGGGTCGGGGACGGCGGATTCATGCGCTACGATGAGCCATTTTCCCTGGACTCTCTTGAGCACGACGATGTTCACCCCGAAATCTCTGTGTCCGGCATTAGTCGATTCGTAGCGTGCAACGGTGTATGCGAGATCTCCGGAACAATCCAGCCGGACGACGTCAATCGTGTCGATGTGATATCGAGCATCGACGCCACGCTGAACATAGGCCTGGATCTGAGAGCGCGGGTGCACAAAACCGGCGACGAAATGCTGCGTCAGGTAGTAGGCGTCTTCGGTGTAGAGCGATGCGACCTTGGCGGCGTTCCCGTTGTTGTAGCCATCCTTCCACTGCTCGCTGATCTGCCGGAGTGCGTTTTCATCAGCGGAGTTGCAGGAATTCTGCGGGATGGCGCCCGTACTCGCATCGGCGGGTTTCGATTGTGCGTTACCGATGACTGCGGATAAGAAAATTACGGAGAGAATCCAACGGTGCATAACTACCTCACTCCACGATGGCCAACACGTCGCCGGGGTTCACCGCTGCGCCTGGCGTGGCCGATATTTTTTTCACGACGCCCTTTTTTGGCGACTTGATTTCGTTTTGCATTTTCATGGCTTCGACGACGACGATGCCCTGCCCGGCTTCGACTTCGGAATTTTCCGCGACCAGCAGGCGCACGATGCGGCCGGGCATGGGCGCCAGGATTTTCTTGGATCCCTTTTCGTCTCCGGCAGCGTGTTGGCGCGAGCACAAGGAGCGCGGATCGCGCAGTTCGACGGCAAAGCGCGAACTGCCGACCCACAGGTGAAGGTCGGTGGCAGTTTGCTCGCGCTTAACTTCGTAGGCACGGCCATCGACCAAGAGAGACATAACGTCGCGGCGCGCGACGACCGCGTCGATAGCTATGGATTTCCCGTTCAAGCGGCAGTCCCATCCCCCGCCGGCCTTTTTTAACTCGAGCCGGTGCGGTTTGCCGCCCGTCTTGTCGCCCACCATGACTTCATAAACCATAAGATCAGCGGCGCGCTTCGGAGCGTCCCTCCTGTTTCCAGTTGGATGAGATCGAAGCCGGACCCGAACTCGCTTCCGCGGTGTTTCCATTCTTGCCGGCGAGCGAAGCCGGGTCGAGCACCGCAAACAGTCCCGCGGCAATTGCGGCGATGGTCTCCAGTTCTTCGGCCTTCTCTTCGACTCCGCGCTCCGACGCGCTCGACGTGACGGCATGGTTGTTTTTCGCGAGCAGGCGATCGAGGTATCCGGTATCGAGTTTCGCTGCCTGAAAATCGGCGTCGCTCAGGATGCGCTGAAACAACGAAATGTTGGTCTTGATCCCAGCCACAAAATATTCGTAGAGAGCGCGCTGCAGCCGCATGATGGCCTGCTGCCGGTCGGTGCCGTAGCCAATCAGTTTGGCGAGCAGTGGATCGTAATCCATGGGAACGTTCCAGCCTTCGTACATGCCGCTGTCGCGGCGGATGCCCGGGCCCGAGGGCTGGAGCAGCACCGTGATCTTGCCGGGACTGGGAAAATAATTGTTGTCGGGATCTTCGGCGTAGATGCGGCATTCGATGGCGTGGCCGCGAATCGCGATGTCGGACTGCGCGAAGGGCAGCTTCTCGCCGGCGGCGATCTGGATCTGCAGATGGACGAGATCGAGCCCGGTGGTGAGCTCGGTGACCGGATGCTCCACCTGCAAGCGCGTGTTCATCTCGAGGAAGTAGAAGTTCTTTTCCCGGTCGACCAAAAATTCGACGGTGCCGGCGTTCGTGTAATTGGCGGCGGTGGCGACTTTGACTGCAACCTCGCCCATGCGCCGCCGCATATCGGGATCGACAATCGGCGAAGGCGCTTCTTCGAGGACTTTCTGATGGCGGCGCTGGATGGAACATTCCCGCTCGCCGAGCCAGACGGTGTTACCATGCTCGTCGGCCAGCACCTGCATCTCGATGTGGCGGGGATTGACAATCGCCTTCTCGATATAAACTTCGCTGTCGCCGAAGGAACGCTGCGCCTCGCTCTGGGCGGACTCGAGGGCGGAGCGAAGTTCCTGGCGGGTGTGCACCAGCCGCATGCCTTTGCCGCCGCCGCCAGCAGCGGCTTTTAGCATCACGGGATAGCCGATCCGCTCGGCCACTTCCTCGCCTTCTTCGGGAGATTCCAGGCCGCGCGCGGTTCCGGGAACCAGGGGAACGCCGGCCTTTTCCATCGCCTGGCGGGCGCGGGTTTTCGAGCCCATCATCTCCATCGAGCGTGCCGTGGGCCCTATGAACTTCACGCCCGCAGCGGCGCACGCTTCGGCAAACTTCGCGTTTTCCGAGAGGAAGCCGTAGCCGGGATGGATGGCCTCGGCCCGTGAGCGCTTGGCTATGTCGAGAATCTTGTCCATCCTTAGATACGATTCCGACGCCGCAGCCGGGCCGATGGAGTAAGCCTCGTCGGACTTGCGGACGTGGAGCGCGGCGCGGTCGACGTCGGAATAGACGGCGACGGTGGCGATGCCCATCTCGCGGCAGGCGCGTATGATGCGCACCGCGATCTCTCCCCGGTTGGCGATCAGAATCTTTTTGAACATTTCGGGCTGAACAGTTTAATGCAACCGTCCCGGTTGAGCACGGCGCCAATGCGCGTTTCGTTGGACGCGGCGTGCCGCACTGATTTTACCTGTAGGCGCGGAGATGCGCATCCGCAAATCTCCTGCGACTGCGAGTTTGGCGAAAGGACGCTTGGGAGTCGCCGGGCCATTCCCAGGAAAAGCAAAAAGGCCCCACGCTCGAGAGCATGGAGCCTTTGGTTCTGGGGAAGAAGAGTTTACTGTTTCTGGTCCATGACGATACCGCCTGCGGCTGGCTGTTTTTCCGCCTTGGCTTTCTTGGTGGCCATGGTCTTGTCGACCCAATCGTCGGCGGTCTTAAAATCGGCTGCGCGGGCCGCCGGGTCGTCGCACTGGATATGGGCGCGTTCGCGGTACATCAGGTTCATGTACGCCATGGCGTCGTCGTAATCGGGACGAAGTTGAATCGCCTTGTTCAGGTTATCGATGCCTTCCTGAACGTTGGCGGCGTTCTTTTCTCTCATCTCCGCACAGGCCTTCTTGTCCTTGGTTGCAAGGGTCTCATCGGGCTTCATGCCGAGTTTGTTCTGAACTTCCATACGGGGCACGTAGGTCTGCGTCCAGTCGATGACGGCCACGGAGTAATAAGGCTCGGGGTCGTTGGGATCGACCTCCGAGGCTTTCTTGTCGTACTCCTTCGACAAGTCGAATTTCTTCATTTGCCATTCGAGATAGGCGATGCCCTTGATGCTGTTTATGTTCTTGGGGTCGGACTGCAGCACTTGCTTGTAGGTATCGATCGCCTGCTCGGCAAAGCGCATGTTGTCCGGACTCTCGATGCCCGGAATGTACTGCTGCGTAAAGGCCGTGGCCAGATAGAGGCGGGCATTGGTGAGGGTTGGGTCGAGGGCGACGGCTTGCTGGAAATGGTTGATCGCCAACTCGAACTTGGAGTTCTTGAAAGCTTGCACACCCTTGTTGAGGTGGTCCCGCGCCATAAGTTTGTTGCAGCCCGTGGAGGAAAGGATCACCAGCACGGTGGCGAACACCACCATGAACCTTTGAGTCGTTTTCATTGCTTTATGAATCTCCCTTTGCCGCGGAGTTGGAAATCTCACGTAGAAAGCCGAGCGTCCCCGCCCGGCTGGATTGTTCGCCTTCGTTCAGGGCAGGCTCGCCAGACGCAGGCCGCTACCCACCCGATGACGGTTCTAGCCGCCCGCTTCGATTTTGGCCGTGATCAAGCCGACTTTATCGACGCCGGCGGAATGCCCTATATCAATCACGTTGGCCACGTCGGCGAAAGGCACATTGTCGTCGCCCTTCACGAACATGATCTTCTCGGCGCGGGCCTTGAAAATATCTTCCAATCGCCCCTGCAGACTCTCCCATGTCACATCGTCCTGATTGATCTTGACCCCCGGAGTATTACCCGGGCCATGGTCGATCAGTTGCACCACGATGGTGCGATCGGTGGGCGGGGGCGCCTTCTGATCTTTCGGCGGCGGCTGGGGCACCAAGGCTTCCAAACCCTTGGGCGTCAGCGGCGTGATCACCATGAAAATGATCAGCAGCACCAGCAACACGTCAATCAGCGGCGTGACGTTCATGTTCGCGTTCTCGCCACCCTTGGAGCCCATTGCCATTCCCATATCGATCTCCTCTATTTACGATTGCATTCTGCTACCCGCCCGCGCACCAGTCCTACGGAGTGGCTCCCGACGGCGGGGCCAAGTTTCCGGACTTTCGTTGGTCCGTCAACAGGCCAAGTTGATCCACGCCAGCGGCGCGAACATCATCGACAACTTCGACCACCCAGGCGTACTTGGCACGGGCGTCGGCTTTTAGAAATACCGTTTTGTCGGTCCGGTTCACGAGGCGGTCCTTGATCATCTGGGTCAGGTCCGCCGGCTGAACGACCTCTTTACCGAAGAAGACCTTGTCCTCGCGATTGATGGCAACCACCATCGCGTCTTCCTTGTCGGCGTCCTGCATGGCTGCGGGATTGTTGACTTTGGCCATCTCCACCGACACGCCTTTTTGCAACATGGGCGTGACCACCATGAAGATGATGAGCAGGACCAGCATCACGTCCACCATGGGTGTCACGTTGATGTCGGAACTGACTTTCGACCCTTCGTCTCGCTTTGCTAATGCCATGGAATTCTATCTCCTGCGTGTGCTAACCGTTGGCCGTGGATTGCGGCCCTATAGGCCGCAGCCATGAGGTTGAACGGCGCCGGCCGGAACACCGGCGCCGCTTCAGCAACTCATGTATGCAACCCGACGCTTTAGAGGCCGGCCTAGTAGGGCGGCGGCCAAAAACGCGGCGTTAGGACCGGCGCATGCTGCGGCGCTTCAGGAAGTAATCGATCAGCTCGCTCGAGGAGTTATCCATCTCCACGTCGAACGCTTCCACGCGGCCAGTCAAATAGTTGAACATCATGACGGCCGGAATCGCCACAAACAGGCCGACGGCGGTGGTTACGAGGGCTTCGGAAATGCCGCCCGCGACCGCTGCCAAGCCGGTTGCCTTTTCCGTTTTGATGCCATTGAAGGCGTTCAGAATGCCGACCACCGTTCCGAACAGTCCCACGAAGGGAGCTGTCGAACCGATTGTCGCCAAACCGCCCAAGCCGCGCTTCAATTCGGCGTGCACGATGGCTTCGGTGCGCTCCAGTGCGCGCTTGGAAGCTTCAATCGTCTCGCCTGGAATTTCGCCCGGGCTGTCCTGATGGGCCTTGAACTCCATCAGGCCCGCCGTGACCACCTTGGCCAGGTGACTTTTCTTGTTGCGCTCGGCGACTTTGATCGCTTCGTCAATCTTGCCTTCGCGCAGCGCTCCGGCAACCGCAGGAGCGAAGGAGCGGGACTGATTGCGGGCGGCGTTGAAAGCCATCCAGCGGTCGATCATCACGCCGATCGACCATCCCGACATGATGAACAGAATGATGACCACGGCTTTCGCTAGAATGCCCATTTGTTTCCACAGCGAAATCGGGTCCCATCCGACCTGGCCCTCGTCAAAGAGCCAGGCGGCGAAGAGATGGAAATTACAGAGTGCGACTGCTGCCAGGTTGACTACCATGAGTTGCTTCTCCTCCTCGAAACTATTTCAAACCCAGAACTATTTCGAACTTCTTCCAAACGCTTTCTAAATTCTGCAATGCGCGAACGCCGCTCCGTGTAGAGACGGGGCTTGTCCCGTCTCCCCGGGAGACGCAGTCAGCCGCGTCTCTACGGGAAACCCGGAGTCTAGCCTCCGGTCAAGCTAAAGTTCACAATCACCTGGGTGTCCACGGCCACCGGCTCGCCATTGAGCAGGTACGGCTTATAGCGCCACTGTTTCACGGCCTCGATCGCCGCCGGCGCCAGCATGGGATGCCCGCTAATCAACTGCAGATTCTGAATCATGCCTTCCTTGCTGATTTCCGCCTGCAACACGACCTGCCCCTGAATGCGGGCCTGTTTTGCCAGCGGCGGATAATTGGGCTGCACGTACTTGATACGCAGCCCGGCCGATACACCCGACGAAACGCGGATGCGAGGCGGCGGAGCCGCGATCTTGGGCATGGCAATCGCCTGCTGGCTGATGATGCCGCCAATCACACCGCCCGCCTGGCCTCCGGGAATGCCGCCCGGCACGCCGCCCGGGACGCCTCCGCCACCCAGGTCCGGCGCTTCGTCCTCTTTGATCATCTGAATCGTCTTGGGAATCGCGCTGGGGGCTTTCAGTCGGCCGTTGTCCAGTTCGGTCTGCATTTTCACCACCTTAACCGTGGCCGCTGCCGGCGGTGGTGGTGGCGGTGGTGGTGGTGGCGGCGCTACCAGAAAGGTCATGAGCTGAGTCTTGGGCAGCGCGTCGGTATAAATCAGAGGT
>JBEKQG010000079.1:0-14170 GCA_049519955.1 Terriglobales bacterium | reverse complement strand
TTATCGCAGCGCTGAAGCGCTGCGCCACCCAAAATCAAGCCCAAAACCGAGTTTTTCCGCAGCCTGCTAAAGCCCGCATTTTTCCAAGACATAAACGGCACGAGTAAACTCGTGCCCTTCCCAAAACCGATTTATGAAACCAATTCTGTTTCTCACCGTGCTGGAGCAGGTGCGGCGGCGCTATCAGTTCGTCGTCGCCGGTTATGTGATCATGCCCGAGCACATTCACCTTCCGATCGGCGAACCGCAAATAAAGACTCTTTCGACCGTGATGCAGGCGCTCAAACTTGGAGTTGCGCGGCGCGTTCTGGCGCAGGCGAGACGACGACGCAATGCTTCGCGTTTGACCCTTCTTTTCTTGCGCCTGTAAGATCAAGAATTCTCTTCTGCTGCGGGAAAATCTGCCGAGCTTCGCTCGGCCCGGACGGCCGAGGGCGGCCGTCCCTACACGGTCAGGATAAAAATGCCTCACGAATTGCCAAAAGCTTACGAACCGGGCGCGATTGAAGCGCGCTGGGCCGAGTATTGGGTCCGGGAAAAACTGTTTCATGTGGAGACGCCGGAAATCCCCACCCTAGCCGCTCCAAAAGCGGGAGCGGCTAGGATGGGGCACCCAAATGAAGCGCGTCCGGTGTTCACGCTGCTGCTGCCGCCGCCGAATGTGACGGGGCGTCTGCACATGGGGCACATGCTCAATCAGACGCAGATGGACATCATCGTGCGCTGGCACCGCATGATGGGTCACGTTGCGCTTTGGCTGCCGGGCACGGACCACGCGGGCATTGCGACGCAGATGATGGTCGAGCGCCAGTTGGCGAAAGAAGGCAAGAAGCGGCGCGAGATGGGCCGCGAGAAATTCATAGAGCGCGTCTGGGAATGGCGGCGCGAGTATGGCGGCGCGATCCTCGACCAGATGAAACGGCTGGGCGCGTCGGTGGATTGGGGCCGCGAATACTTCACCATGGACGACCGCCTGTCGCGCGCGGTGAAAGAAGCGTTTGTGCGGCTGTATGAAGACGGGCTGGTCTATCGCGGGAAATACATCGTGAATTGGTGTCCGCGATGCGGGACGGCGATTTCCGATCTCGAAGTGAAGCACGAAGATTTTCACGGGGAACTCTACGAGATCCGGTATCCGGTGGTGGACACAGAGGCTGCGGCGCTTCGCGCCGCTGGACAGCCGGGGGCGGCTGTCCCTACGCAATTTATCACGGTCGCTACTACGCGGCCGGAGACGATGCTGGGCGATACGGCGGTCGCGGTAAATGCGAAGGACGAACGCTACACGCACCTGCACGGGAAAGCGGTCCGGCTGCCACTGGTGGGCCGCACGATTCCGATCATCCTCGACGAAATCGCACAGCGGGAGTTTGGCACGGGCGCGGTGAAGGTCACTCCGGCGCACGATCCCAACGACTTCGAGGCCGGGCAGCGGCACAACCTGCCGCAAATCGAGGTGATGGATGAACACGCGCGGATGAACGAAAACGCCGGCGCGGCCTACCAGGGCATGGATCGTCTGGTCGCCCGCGCTGCCGTGGTGAAGGACTTGCAGGAGCGGGGATTTCTGGTCGCGGTGAAGCCGTACACGGTGCCGCTTGGCCAGTGCGACCGCTGCAAGACAACGGTTGAGCCGCGGCTCTCGACGCAGTGGTTCATCAAGATTGCGCCGCTGGCCGCGCGCGCCATCGAGGTGGTCGAGAAGGGATACATCCGCTTTACGCCGGAAAATTACGGGCAGATTTATTTGAACTGGATGCGCAACATCCACGACTGGTGCATCTCGCGGCAGTTGTGGTGGGGACACAGGATTCCGGCGTGGTATTGCACGAACAACGGCTGCAAGGAAGTGATTGTGGCGCGCGAGGCCCCAGCGGCGTGCAAGTGCGGCAACACCAAGCTGGAGCAGGATACGGACGTGCTCGACACCTGGTTTTCGTCGGGACTGCTGCCGTTCACGACGCTGGGTTGGCCGGACGTTACGCGCGACGAGGAAGTCTTCTATCCCAATTCACTGATGATTACGGGCTTCGACATACTGTTTTTCTGGGTGGCGCGGATGATCATGATGGGGTGCTGGTTCATGGCGCCGCCGCACAAACCCACCCTAAACGCCTCAAGGAGCGAGGCGTTTAGGATGGGGCACCCGGATTCAGAATCCGACGAAGACGCGCTGCGCGAGAGCGTTCCTTTTCGCGAAGTTTATATTCACGCGCTGGTGCGCGATGCCGACCGGCAGAAGATGTCGAAGACCAAGGGCAACGTGCTCGATCCCATCGAAGTGATCGGGCAGTATGGGACGGACGCGACGCGGTTTACGCTGGCGGCGATGGCTGCGCCGGGGACGGATATTGCGTTCAGTGAAAGCCGCACGGCGGGATATCGGAATTTCGCCAACAAAATATGGAATGCGGCGCGGTTCATGTTCATGAATGTGGACCGGATCGACCCGGGCCTGCGGCCCGGCGGGACAGCCGAGGGCGGCTGTCTCCACGCGGGCGTTGCGGGATTCGATGCGCAATCGCTCGAAGACCGCTGGATTCTGTCGCGTTTCAATCGGGCGGCGAAGGACGTGAACGAGTCTCTCCTGACATATCGTTTCGATGAGGCGGCGACTCGCATCTACGATTTTTTCTGGGGAGAATTTTGCGATTGGTACATTGAGCTGGTCAAGCCGCGCTTGAATTTCGAGGAAGGCGCGGACACAGGACCGGCGCGAGTTGCATGCGCGAATCTGGTCAATCTGTTTGAGGCATCGTTGCGGCTGCTGCATCCGGTGATGCCGTTCATCACGGAAGAAATCTGGCACGCGATGTACGATGGCAAGCCTCCGCTGAAGTCGATTGCGCTGGCGGCGTATCCGGCGGCGGATGAAAAGCAGATCGATCTGGCCGCGGAGACGGAGATGGCGATCCTGCAGGACCTGATCGTCAGCGTGCGCAATCTGCGGGCGGAATTGAAGGTCGAGCCCAAGGTCAAAGTGCCGATCGAGGTGTTTGCGCATGAGCCGGCGATCCGCAGGATGATCGAACAGAATCTCCACACGCTGCTGCTGGATCGTCCGGCGAATGTGGAGAACGTGACGTTTGTCGAAAGTTCGCTGGCCAAATTGCCGGGCGCGCGCAGCACATCGCGCTTCGACGTTCATGCCATCTATGAGCAGAAGATCGACGTTGCCGCCGAACGCGAGCGATTGCTGAAGGAACTGGACAAGATTGAAACCGAACTTGCCAATGGACAGCGCCAGCTATCGAACGAGCAGTTCTTGGCAAAGGCGCCGCCCAAAGTCGTGGCGGGACTACGGACGCGAGCGGATGAACTGAAGACGTTGCAAGAGAAGACGCTCGGCCAGTTGAGGGTTTTCGGTTGGACGGGTAGAACCTGATGTAAGATTGCGGCTCTGCGAGCCGCTGGACAGCCGAGGGCGGCTGTTCCTACGTGAGATTGGGCGGGCGAGGGCGCCCGTCCCTACACGAACATGGACTGGAATTCACGACGCATTACGGCGATTATCGAGAACGCGCTGGCCGAAGACCGGGCGACGCGCGACGCGACCAGCTACGCCTGCATCGATCCCAACCAGCGCGCTTCGGCGACGGTCATCGCCAAGCAGGAGTGCATTCTGGCCGGTCTCGGATGCATTCCGCGGATTCTCGACGTTTACGCGGAGCTCGACGGCGCGGTGACTTCGCATTACGAGGTGACGAGCCACCCTTCGATTTTCGATGGGATCCGCGCACACGCGGGGCAGCAGATCGCGGTGATCCAGCATAATGCGCGGGTGATTCTGTCGTGCGAGCGGGTGATCCTGAATTTTTTGCAGCGCATGGCCGGAATCGCGACCACCACGCGCAAGTATGTCGATGCGGTCGAGGGCACGCGGGTGCGGATCCTCGATACGCGCAAGACGGCGCCGGGCCTGCGATTGATCGACAAGTACGCGGTGCGGTGCGGCGGCGGGCAGAACCACCGGCTCGATCTCTCGGACGGCGTGTTGATCAAGGGCAATCACATTGCGCTGGCAGGGGGCGCGATGCAGGCGCTGGAGCGCGCGATCCATAACCGGCGCGGCCGGCAGCCGATCGAGATTGAGGTGCGTTCGCTCGAAGAACTGCAGCAGGCGCTGGAGCACGGCGCGGAGGCGGTCCTGTTCGACAACATGAGCGTGGCCGACGTGCGCAAGGCCGTCGAGATTTGTTCGCGCCAGCCGCGGCGCATTCCGATCGAGTGCTCGGGCGGAATCAATCTCGAAAACGTGCGCTCGTACGCCGAAACCGGCGTGGATTTCATCTCGGCCGGGGCGCTGACGCATTCAGCGACGGCGGTGGACATGAGCTTGCGGGTGGGGCCTGCTTAAAAGCCGGTCGTTGGTCGTTCGTCGTTGGTCGTTCGCGGGCCGCAGGTCATCGTCGCTCCCCAATGTTCCGTCGGATTGATCTTGCAAACGACCAACGACTAACGACCAACGACTGTTTATAATTCCCTGCATCACCACTTCAGCGAAAACTCGGAGCCTGCCGTCGGTGCACAAGGCCACGGACGTTCGCCTGGGCCACATCGTGCGCCTGCTCATGGGCCACGCTACGGTTGTCGCCAGCGGCACGAAGATTGCCGAAGAGATCGGCACGAGCCGCTCGGAAGTCTGGCGGCTGATTCAGCAACTGCGAGGGTTGGGCGTGGATGTAGCTGGACATCCGGCAACGGGATATCAACTGCGCGCGGTTCCGGATTTGCTGCTGCCGGAGATGTTGTCGCCACTGTTGAAGGGCACGATTTTCGGCGGCGCCAAGCAGATCCATCACTATTACAGAATTGGCTCGACCAATTTGGAGGCGATGCAAGCGGCGGCGGAGGGCGCGCCGGAAGGCAGCGTATTTCTTGCCGAAGAACAATTGGCCGGGCGCGGACGGGGCGCGCACACGTGGCATTCGGCGCGGTCGGCGGGCGTCTACTGTTCCGTAGTTCTGCGTCCGGCGATGCCGCCTTCGGATGCGCTGATTTTTTCGCTGGCGGCGGGGTTGGCGGTGCGCGCGGCGGTGGCGGAGATTGCGCCGCTGCTGGTGGCTGATCTGAAATGGCCGAACGACCTGCTGCTGGGCGGCAAGAAATTTTGCGGCATTCTCACGGAAATGAGCGGCGAAGCTACGCGAGTGCGCCATCTGGTGGTGGGCGTGGGCATCAACGTCAATCAGGTGAAGTTTCCGGCGGAGCTGCGCGAAATCGCGACTTCGTTGCGCATCGAAACCGGCACGGAGTGGTCGCGCGTGGAACTCACGGCCGCTTTGCTAAAATCGCTCGACCGGGAGTATCGCCACCTGATTCAAGATGCGGGAGCGCGAACCGCCATCCTGCGCCGGTTTGAGGAAAGCTCTTCGTCGGTGCGGGGCAGAAACGTGACCGTCGAAGAGAACGCCGCTCTGACGGGCGTTACTGAGGGCTTGGACGATCGCGGATTTTTGCGCGTAAGAACGGCGGACGGCTTGAGTACGGTGGTGAGCGGGACGGTGAAGCTAGTCTGAGCGATTTGGCGGCTCTTCGAGCCGCTGGACAGCCGAGGGCGGCTGTCCCTACGTGATGCGATTATGCTGCTAGTCATTGATGTCGGCAATACCAATACGGTGCTGGGCGTTTTTGCACGGGGCGCGCATCCGGCGGGCGAGGACGCGACGGCGGAAACGGCGCGCTACGAGCGGCTGGTCGCGCACTGGCGCGTGGGCTCGCATCTGACCCGCACGGTCGATGAGTATGGGGTCATCTTCCGCAATCTTTTTTCGATGGCCAACCTGGAAGTTTCGGGCGTGAAGGGAATCGTGATTTCATCGGTCGTGCCTCCGCTCGATTCCGTGCTGCGGCAGGTGTGCGAGCGATATTTCAACACGCGTCCGCTGTTCATCGAGCCGGGCGTGAAGACGGGCATGCCGGTGCTCTACGACAATCCCACCGAAGTGGGCGCCGACCGCATCGTGAACGCGGTGGCGGCGTTTGAGAAATATGGCGGGCCTTGCGTGATTGTGGATTTCGGCACGGCGACGACCTTCGATTGCATTACGAAAAAGGGCGAATACATGGGCGGCGTGATTTGTCCGGGCATAGGAATTTCGGCGGACGCGCTGTTTACGCGCACGGCGCGGCTGCCGCGCGTGGAGATTCGCAAACCGGAGCGCGTCATAGGATCGAACACGGTCGGCAGCTTGCAGTCCGGGCTTTATTATGGCTATCTCGCCCTGGTTGACGGAATTTTGGAGCGGCTGGTCAACGAGCATGAGCTGGGCGCCGACACGCGCGTGGTCGCAACCGGCGGCTTGGGATCGCTGATCGGCACCGCGTCTCGCTTCATTAAAGATGTGGACGAGTTTCTCACCCTTGATGGGCTGCGCATTATGTGGGACCGGAACCAGCCGGCATCGGTTCGCCGCGAAGGCGCGCCGAAAGCCCATAAAAAGAAGTGAGAGGTCAGAGGTTGCAGAAGTCAGAAGTCAAATTGCAGAAGTGAAACCCTGGGGTTCTAACTTCTGCAATTTGACCTCTGACTTTTGACTTCTCCAGAAGCCTGTCGTGGAAAATTACTTCAATTACTTCACCGAAATCGAAGAGCATTATCAGCGGCGGCGGGGGACAATCCTGTTTCTATCCACGCTGGATTGGGCGCTGATTGAAACGTGGAAGAACGCTGGCGTGCCGCTGGAGGCAGTGCTGCGCGGGATTGACGACGCCTTTGATAAATATGACCGGCGTCCGGCGAAATCGAAGAAGGTGAACAGCCTGGCGTACTGCTCGCAGGCCGTGCTGGCTGCGGCGGAAGATATGAAGGAAGCGGCGGTGGGCGCGCCGGGAGAAGATAAAGCCAAACGCGAGCCCGGATTTGAGGTGGCGCAGATTGCGGCGTTTTTGCGCGCCAATGCCGGGAAGCTCGAAAAGGCGAAACTGCCGGAGCGCGCCGGATTCGCAACCGAAGCGCTGGCGCGGGAGGAAGCGGCATCGCTCTGTGAGTTGGCGGAGGCAATCGAAGGCAGCGGCGAGCTTCCGCGGCTGGAAGATTTGGAGCGGCGGCTGACGGTGCTGGAGGAAAAACTGTTTGCGGTGCTGATGGCGGCGACTCCGGACGACGATCTGGTGCAGGTTCGCACGGAAGCGGACCGGGACATTGCTCCGTATCGGCGGAACATGACGGCCGCGCAGGTTGAACAGCTTCACAAGCAGTACGTACATAAGCGTCTGCTGGAGCGCTGCGGCGTGCCGCGGCTGAGTTTGTTTTATATGCATTAGGCACGTAGGGACAGCCGCCCTCGGCTGTTCGGCGGGGCGAAGCCCCGCTACGTTTTGAAGCGCGAGAAGGCACAAACGAGACCTTGGCGAGCTGCGCTCGCCGGGACAGCCGAGGGCGGCTGTCCCTACGTAAGCGTGCGCGACCTTCTACCTGTGAACCCCATGCTACTTTCCATCGAAAAACTGATTTACGGCGGTGACGGGTTGGCGCGAACTCCGGCGGGCGCGGACGGGCGCAGCATGGCCGTGTTCGTTCCATTTGTGTTGCCGGGCGAGCGGGTTGAGGCTGAGATCCGGCGAGGGAAGCCGGGCTTCGCGCGCGGGTCGGTGACGCAGCTCATCGAAGCATCGCCCGATCGCGTCGAGGCTCGCTGTCCGTACTTCCGGCAATGCGGCGGGTGCCATTACCAGCACATTGCCTACGACCGGCAACTGGAGTTCAAGGCTGGAATTTTGCGCGAGACGTTGCGGCGCATCGCAAAGATCGAGTTGCAATCCGAGCTGTGCCTGCATCCTTCTCCGCCGTGGAATTACCGCAATCGCGCGCGGTTGCAGGCGCGAACTGCGCCGGAGTTTTCTCTGGGGTATTTCCAGTTCGGCTCGCACAAGTTTCTCCCGGTGCGCGAATGCCCAATCAGCTCGCCGCTGCTCAATCGCGTGCTGGCGCGGCTGCTGGAGCTTGGCGGACTGAACTGCCCAACAGCGGTGGAAGAGATGGAGCTGTTCGCGGACGCGTCCGACGAGAGTCTGCTGGCCTGGGCGTTTTCGGGGCGCGAGGCCGGCGAGCGAGATTTGCTGCGATGGGCCGAGGCGCTGCAGCGCGAGTTGCCGGAAATCGCCGGCGTGACGATTTTCTCGTCGCGGCGGCGAATCGAAGATGAAGTTCCGATGGAAATGAGGCCCTTGGCGCAATCGGGCGCGAAGGCAATTCGCTATCGCACGAAAAACCACGAGTATCAGGTCAGCGCGGGCGCCTTTTTCCAGGTGAATCGTTACCTGACGGACGAGCTGATAACGGTTGTGACCGGCAATGCGCGCGGCGACACTGCGCTCGATCTATACGCCGGAGTGGGACTGTTTTCGGCGGCCCTGGCCGGTTTTTTTCATCACATATTTGGTGTAGAGGCGTCACAGACAGCACAGGGCGACTTCGCGCAGAATGTTCCTGCGAACGTGAAAGCGGTCGGCGCGCGAACCGAGAATTACCTGCGGAGCGATTGCCTGGGAAGCCGGCCGGTGCGCAATAGACCTGAACTGGTCGTGCTCGACCCTCCACGCACCGGCGCCGGCCCAGCGGTCATCCGCTCTTTGGTGGAACTCGGAGCGGCTCGAGTCCGATATGTATCGTGCGATCCGGCGACGCTGGCCAGGGACATCGCCCCCCTGCTGGCGGCCGGGTATCACATCGAGGAAGCGCACTTATTCGATCTTTTTCCTGGGACGTTTCACATCGAATCGGTGATGCTGCTGGCGCGTTGACCGCTTTCACGTCGTCCAAGTTCCTCCTGGAAGACGGGTGGTACGCCGAGGACTCTGGCGCGGAGCGAGAGACCGTGCCAGGGCCCCACCCGTTCTTGTTCTGGGTTGCGTAGGGGCGGACGATTTCGCCGGGGTCCCCCAGACTGCGCGCCTTTTGCGGGACGAGGTGGTGACCCGTCCAGCCGGCGCAGCCCGGCCTCCGCCCCTGGCCACAACAACCTGGCTTGGCTATCGCCGCCATCTCCGGAGATCCATGCCATGATGCGCGACCACAAGCCGCCACGGCAGCCGTTGTTCTGGGCGGCGTTGGCATTTTCGGCCGGGTTGTGGACGGGTGTGCGCGCGTGGCGTCCGCCGTCGTGGTGGGTAATTGCGGTCGTGGCCTTTGTTTTGGCGGCATCATGGTTTCTCCGCAAGCGCGCCTGGCTGGCCAGGACACTTTCTTTCGGCGCGTGGTTTCTTCTGGGCGCTTTTCTGATTCAGGTCCGCAGCCATCCCGCTGACGGCTTGCAGCAGAATGACGCTGGAATTTTCACGCTGGCCGATGGCCGGGAAGTCACGCTTACGGCGCACGTGATGCGCGAGGGCTACGCGCGAACTTCGGGGCCGCGGCTGCTGGAATCGATTGACGTGGAAACGGAACAGATCGCGAGCCAGGGTGAAAGCTGGCCGGTGCGGGCCGGCGTACGGCTGACGATCTACGAGAAAGTGGAAGATCGGGCCATCGGGTCATCGGGTGATCGGGTGATTGAAGATCAAGGGCATTTCGGTCTCAATGACCCGATCCTTCTGACTTACGGCATGCGGCTGCGCATTCTTGCGAAACTGCATCCGGCGCGCAATTACCGCAATCCCGGGGCCTTCGATTATGAAGGCTATCTGCGCGACAACGGCATCAGCGTGCTGGGGTCGGCGCAGGCAAAGGATATTGAGCGGCTCCCCGGCTTTTCCGGCAGCCGCATTCAACTCTGGCGAACGCGCGTTCACGCGAGCATCATCGCCAAGATTCACGAGCTCTGGCCCGCGTCGCAGGCCTCGCTGATGGACGCCATGGTCCTCGGCGAAGAATCGTTCCTGCGCAACTCGACGCGCGTCGAATATCAGCGCTCAGGCACGTATCATGTGCTGGTTGTTTCCGGCATGAACCTGAGCATTCTGGCCTTCGCCATTCTTTGGACGCTGCGCCAGTTTCGCGTGGATCCGGCGGTCGCGGCCATCGTTACCGTTGCGATCTCATTCGCATACGCGTTTGTGGTGGGAGTCGGCCCGCCGGTGTGGCGCGCCGCGCTGATGCTGGCCATCTACCTGGGCGCGCGCCTGCTCTATCGCGGGCGCAATATGACGAACGCCATTGGCGCGGCGGCGCTGGGGGTCCTGATCGTCGATCCTCATGCCTTGTTTGGCGCCAGCTTTCAGCTCACGTTTCTTGCGGTCTTTATCATTGCGGGCATCGGCTCGCCGATTCTGGAGCGGACAACGCTCCCTTACGCGCGCGGTTTACGCCTGTTGCGGTTCGCCAGCTACGATTTGCACGTCGCGCCCGAGGTGGCGCAATTCCGGCTCGATCTGCGGCTGATCGCAGGGCGGTTGCAGCGATTCATCGGCAAGCGCCTCAGCCTGGCACTGCCCGCGATCTTCATGAGGATCGCCATTGGCGCGAGCGGATTGATCTTCATTTCGGCGCTGATGCAGGCGGGTCTGGCGCTGCTCATGGCGTACCACTTCCATCGCGCGACCACCATGGGAATGCCGGCCAACCTGGCGGTGATTCCGCTGACCCAGGTGCTGATGCCCACTGCCGCCGCCGCCGTCGGCCTGGGATACATCTCGACTACGCTGGCCAAGCCCGCGGTTTGGATTTCCGGCCTCGCGCTCGAAGGCATCGCTGGAACGGTACACCTTCTTGGCGGAGCGCAGGGCGCCGGAATAAAGATCGCTGGGGCTTCGATTGCCGATTTACGTGTCGCCATGCCTTCGCTGGCGATGACCCTGGCCTCGATTGCGGCGCTTATGCTCGCAATGCTGGCGGCGCGGCGCGCCCGCTGGGCCGCGTTCGCTTCGGTCGCGCTGCTTTTTGCGGTTGCCGTCTGGATCGCGTTTGTCCCTTCGCGGCCTCACCTTCGCCCGGGCGTGATGGAGATGACGACCATCGACGTTGGACAAGGCGATTCCATTCTGCTGGTCACGCCCGAGGGCCGCGCCCTGCTCATCGATGCCGGAGGCCTGCCGCAGTGGATGCACTCGGACTTCGATCTGGGCGAGCAGGTGGTCTCTTCTTATCTTTGGAATCGCGGCATCGACCGTCTCGACGTGGTCGCGATCACGCATCCTCATGCCGACCACCTCGGAGGAATGCCCGCCGTGATCGCGAATTTCCACCCGCGAGAACTCTGGATCAGCATCGACCACCCGGCCGGCCAATTGGCGCCGGTTGTCGCACAAGCCCTGCGCGCGGGAATGAAAGTCTCGGTAAAAAAAGAAGGCGACGAATTCGATTACGGAGGAGCGCATTTCCACATGCTCGCTCCCGGACGCGACCAAATCACCGGCTTGATGCGTCCGAACGACGATTGCCTGGTGTTTACGGCCACGTTTCGCGGGACGGCCGCTTTGCTCGAAGGGGACGCGGAACGCCCGGCGGAACGGCGCGTGGTGGAGGAGCATCCCGAGGCAATGCTCTTGAAAGTCGCGCATCACGGGAGCGCCAGCGGAACTTCCGGCGCTCTGCTCGCGACCTTGCATCCGCGGTACGCGGTGATTTCCGTCGGCGCGCGCAATGTTTACGGACATCCGCGGCTGGAAGTGCTGGAGCGGCTACAGCAGGCTGGTGTGAAAACCTACCGCACCGACCTCGAGGGCGCGGTCAGCTTTTATCTGGACGGCAAGTCCGTGACTCCGGACGTGGCGCTCCTGCATTGAGACTTGCCTGTAGAGGCGAGGCTTGCCGCGTCTCTACGGCGAATTGGACGCCCTCTTACGCTTGGCTCTCGGCCGACCCTTCATCGAGCGGCGGCAATTTGCGGTTCGCCTCGATGATCTTTTTCGCTTCGGGAGCGTCTTCTTCGCGCACCAGAATCACGGTCCCACCGACGCCGGGAAACGCGTTCTGCACCGCGTCAATGGATTTCAAATCCGATTCAATGCCGGCGGATTCGAGCAGGCCCTGCACGACGATGGCTTCGTTTTCCCGCTCCGTATCGAAAATCTTGACGAGTTTTTCGTTCGGCTCGGGTTGAGGCTCGGGTTGGGGAGCGGAGCGAGTCGGATCTGGCATACGTCCTCCATGGCACTGTCTGGCAAAAGAACTGCCTGTCAACAGATTACGGCAGTTGCCATGCCTCTGTCTTGCCGAACGCGGAAGTTTACGGCCAAGAGGAGCTTGCTTCGCGCAGCGATGCTGCCACAATGGCAACAGGGGCGCATCGCGGAGTCGCCGGTCAACATCCAAAAATAGACGGGGGCAGCATGGAAGTTCAACGAACCAAACCACCGGGCCGGGAGCACAATGAGCGAATGGAAGAGGCCCGCAGACTGCGCCGCCTGCAAGTGATGATCGGCATGGTGATGTCGGTGATTGGCCAGGACCCCAATCTGACGCTGGAAGAAGCGGCGGAGTTGGCCGCCAGCGCCCGCCGCGCCGCCCTGAGCATGTTTCCCGGCAAGGAACTCGCCTACGACATGATCTACCGGCCGCGACTGCAGCGGCTGATGAATGAACGGTTTCGTCTGCAGTAGAAACTACCGCCCCTGCCTTGATGGGTAGTACTCTCCGGGAAAGATTCGGCTAGCCCTCCGCTGCGGGATTTGGGACGTAAAGCCAGGGACCCTGGTCGGCCAATTCTCAATTAGTGAAATTGCCTGTTCTCGACAGTTGAGAGTCAATTCATGAACCAGTCCGGCAAAAGGTAGTTGGGCGGAACGGGAAATGTGGGTCGGGAATGGATTCGGGTGTTCGCTATTCTTCATCCTCGGTGTCATCGCTGTCGGAGATCGATAAACGCGTTGGCCGAGCCCGACGAAAGGCCCAGCAGACAATTTGATAACAGGCGAACATCAAGGATCCGAAGAAGACGCTGTTCCCCAGGATGACTCCACATACGTCCGGAAAGCTCTTGGCGGGCGTTAACAGGAAATTTGGGTTAATCCAAGCAAGCGGCATTGATAGCATCCAGAGATGTTCCAGAAGCTCAGGCCGGGAAGCACCAAGCAGCACATGCGCAGCACCCAACAAGAGGAACTCGACCAAGAACACAGTCATTGCAGCACCGAGCCATGCACTCACCACTGTAATCCTCGGCTGGTTGCGCCCCTGTTTAAGCCAAGGCGGAACAACGGTCATGAAAATGAACCAACACGGAATTGCTGAGAGAAAGACACGTAGAAGCCACGCTCCGCCAGAGGTCGATTTGTAAGTTGCTATGGCGAGCAAACTGACCGACACAAGCGTGAGCAGTCCTACGACCCGTTGATATGATCGCGCAAGTCCGATGTCGGTTCGACAAGAGGGACACTCCCAATCTTTCAACTGCCGACGATGAATGGGCTCGTTGCATCGAGGGCACGTCAGCGGCTTGAACATAGGCATTGGCCTTCAGTTCTAGGTGCGGCTTACCCGCTACTGTACAGCATTGGCCACTTTCCGCTTCGGGAATCCACTTGCAGCAGGCAAAAGCGCCGGGGCCACTGTCGCAAGAATCACCCTTACACCGACAATTCTCAGTTGGTGAAATCGCCTGTTCTCGATAGCCATCTTGATGTCACTGGAAGGCGGCCCACATCACCCAATTAAGAGGGATGATGAATGCGGAAATGGCAGCCCATTTCCGCTCCTTTCCCTCGCCGAGGAAGGCGGTAACAATTGCACCAGTAGCAGAAGTCAGGCTTGAATATAGCCCGAGTTGGAGGGCACTGTGCGATGATGGCTCGGGATAACGGCTCCCGAGAGTGGCCGTCCAAAAAATCACCACCGCAATCGTTGCTAGGGACAATGAGAGCCACGACATGGCCGACCTCCAAATTGGGCACGCTGGTCTGCGGCTCGTTAGCCGTCTAACCCAAATCCACGCAATCAGAATTGGATTCAGGTAAAGCAAGACTATCAGGGCAGCTACTAGGACGGTTCGCATGTGATGGTAATTGTATTCCTAGGTTGTTTGCCGGGATAGCTGCTGATAAATCCCCATATCGCTCATTGACCGGTTTTTGAGCGCTGTCGCGTGTTGACACCGCGGCCCAGGCGGCGGAGATCGCGGGACAAGCTTCCGAGGCGAACGAGTATTACGCCGTGCTGGTCAAGACTTGTGAAGGGCCGAGTTCCGGGCGTCCGGCACTGGCAAAGGCGAAGCAGGCGGTCGCGGCCCGGAGACGGGACTTACGTGTCGTTTACTTCTCGATCCTCTGCAGGCGAAACAGCAGCGTGCCCCAT
>JBEKQG010000078.1:0-14324 GCA_049519955.1 Terriglobales bacterium | reverse complement strand
TTCGGAGTTTTCATTACCCATCTGGTGGGCCTGTACCGGCTGAAGAAAAGGGAGTTCGGCTCATGGCGCGCGCTGCTGCTGGGTCCGGGCAGCATGATCCCCAACCGAAGGGACTTGACTGAGCTTCTGGAAACGCTGAAGTGGTTTGTCGGCCGAGGCGAGCGGCCTGCTTATGGCCGCTGGACGTACTGGGAAAAGTTCGATTATTTCGCGGTGTTTTGGGGGATTGCGGTGATCGGCTCTACCGGTCTCACGCTGTGGTTCCCTGTGTTCTTCACGCGTTTTTTGCCGGGGTCGTTCCTCAACGTCGCCACCATTGTTCACAGCGACGAGGCGCTGCTTGCCACGGGCTTTATTTTTACCGTTCATTTTTTCAATACCCACTTGCGACCCGAAAAATTCCCTATGGATATCACGGTATTCACCGGGCGCATGGCGCTGGAAGAATTGAAAAGGGACAAGCCGAGAGAATATGAAGCGCTGGTCGCCAGCGGGAAGCTGGAGGATCAAATGGAGGAGGCTTACCCGGCGATTGTCACCCGTACGATTCGAGCCTTCGCCTGGGCAGCGCTGGCGGTGGGATTCAGCATAGTGTTGTGGATCATCTATGCGATGCTGTTTGCGTACCGGTAGGGCCGAATTGCGGTTGACTTGCGGAGAAAAGTGTAGAAAAAATGCTTGCGACTCGAGTTGCTTTGGTTTCCCTGGTTTTGACTTTGGCCTTGACGGTGGCTACCGCCGCGCCTGCCAATAACAAAGACGAGGTCTGTCTGGCCTGTCATGGTCAGGCAGGAATGACGTCGGCCAGCGGCAAGAGCGTTTCGATTGACTCCGCCAAGCACGCCGCCAGCGCCCACGGCATTTTGGGTTGCACCGATTGCCACACCACCATCAAGGATTTTCCGCATCCCGAAAAAGTTGTGAAGGTGGAATGCTCCGCCTGCCACGCGGACGAGGCATCGCACGCGCCAACCAGCGTTCATGGTACGGCCGGCGTAAGTTGCCAATCCTGCCACGGCAACGTGCACGAGGTGGTGGCCGGAGCCCAGATCGTGCCCGCAAAGTGCGCGCAATGCCATGCCGATGAAGTCAAGGAATTCCGCCAGAGCATTCACGGACAAGCGGCGGCGGCAGGCGATCCATATGGGCCGACGTGCCTGTCGTGCCATGGGCCCGTGCATGAAATCCAGACTTCGAGCGACCCGGCCTCGCGGGTGGCCAAGAAAACTCTGCCCGATACCTGCGCCTCCTGCCATAGCGACCCGCAATTTCTCTCGCTGCACAAGATTCCCTTTGCGCATCCCGTGGAACTTTATCGACAAAGCGTACATGGACGAGCGGAGGCGGGTGGCAACGAGGCTGCCGCAACCTGCTCTGACTGTCACGGAAGCCACGGCATCCTGCCTTCTCAAGACCCGCGTTCCAAGGTCAATCACTGGAACATTCCAACGACCTGTGGACAGTGCCACAAGGACATTAGTAAGACCTATCTCGAAAGCGTGCACGGGCAAGCCATGCAGACCCGGGTCACCGCTGCTCCCGTGTGCAGCGACTGCCATGGCGAGCACTTGATCCTGGGGCCGAGAGAGCAGGGTTCGCTGGTGAACTCGGCGCGCGTCTCCATAGCCACTTGCGGGCGTTGCCACAGCGATGAACGCCTGGATTTGCGTTACAATCTGCCCGCCGACCGCGTTCCATCCTACGCCGACAGTTACCATGGTCTGGCCTCGCGAGGCGGATCGCAGAGTGTTGCCAACTGCGCTTCCTGCCATGGCGTGCACAATATCTTTCCGTCGTCCGACCCCCGCTCGACCGTGAATACGGCGAACCTTCCAAAGACCTGCGGAAATTGCCACGCCGGGGCGGGTGGCCATTTCGTCATCGGGCCGGTGCATGTGCGGACTACGACCGGGGCCGCGCATCCAGTTGTGAAGTGGATCCGATTGACTTACTTGAGCCTGATCCCGATGACCCTGGGCTTCATGATCCTGCATAATCTGCTGGACTTTATTTCGAAACTCATTCGCCGGCAGCCGCGGCACGAAACCGGAGCGCGGGTGTTGCGCATGAACCGCAACTTCCGCATCGCCCACTGGGGCGTAATGCTGAGTTTCCCGACACTCGTTCTCACGGGATTCGCGCTGAAGTATCCCGAGGAATGGTGGGCGCGTCCCCTGTTGCTCGGGGAGGGCCACTTCGCTTTTCGCGGGTTGGTGCATCGCAGCGCGGCGGTCGTGCTTGTCGCTTCGATGATTTACCATGTGGTCCATCTTGCCCGGAACCGGCGCGATCGCTTGTTCCTGAAAGCGATGATGCCGGGAATAAAGGACGCGACCGATCTCGTGCAGGTTATCACTTACAACCTGGGACTTACCAAGATCGAACCGCGCTTCGGAAAGTTCAACTACGCGGAGAAGATGGAATACTGGGCCTTTATGTGGGGAACGGTGGTGATGACGGTCTCCGGTGGCCTGTTGTGGTTCAACAATTTCACGCTGCGCTATTTTCCGAAATGGGTTTCGGACGCGGCCACTGCCGTGCATTATTACGAAGCGCTGCTCGCGACCTTCGCGATTTTGATTTGGCACTTCTACATGACGATTTTCGACCCGCTCGTCTATCCGATGGATACAGCGTGGATCGACGGCAAAGCTTCCGCCGATCACCTTCGGCATACCAGACCGGAGTATCTGCGCGCATTGGAACGGGCGCACTTGGTCGAGTTACCGAAGGAGCCTTCCGACTATGAAGAGGAGCAGGGAAGCGACGATGCTCCAAGCGACGGGCCACCCACGAAAAACTAACTCGCTGTCCCTGCGTTCTCAGAATGAGACAGGCGGGTGGGCTTGGATTTGGTTGCTTAGGGTACCCCCCTCCCCCCCCCTATTTCGTTAAAATCTTCATTGCAAATGAGTTAATGCAAAATATTCAAAATAAAGGAGTTACAGGTGACTATTGGAGCCTTGGTCTTTAGAATCAAGGAGTTGCCCTCGGTGAGTCGAGCAAAATCTAGATTTCAAATAACTTAGTAAAATTGCTGGGCGGCGGCGCTGGGCCGCAACCTATATTTTTATTATAGCTCTCGTGTCAAGCTTTGAGGGGTGCACTACACTGGCAACTCTTCGGAGAGCCGGGGCCGGTCGAAAAGTATAATGACCGGCCCATGGCGGACGGTGTGCCTACGCTGTGATCAGGGATTCCAGGGCAAGGCGGTTGGGGATTACCAGGGTCGAGCCGTTCTGCTGGATGATACGCTGCTTCTTGAAGCCAGCGAGCAAACGGCTGACGGTTTCTCGGGAAGAGCCGATCATCTGGCCGATTTCTTCGTGGGTCAAGGCCAGCTTTACGTGGCTGGGGAACTTGGAGGCGGTGTTCTGATCGAGCCATCCGACCAGGAGACGGGCAAGCTTTTCGCTGGCGGAGTCGGAAAGGATGAGGTCGCGAATTTCGCGGCAAGTGGTGGCGTAATCCTCGGCGATGTGCTGGGTCGCCCAAAGGGCAATCTCGCTGTGCAGGCGCATGAGACGCAGCAAATCGCTTTGGCGCAGGAAGCTGATCTCGCTGGGTTCCTGGGTCTCGGCCGTGGCTTCATACTTACGACCGGAAATTACGGCGGCCACGCCCAAGGGGCAGCCGGCGTCAACGATGCGCAGAATCAATGTCCTGCCGTCGCTGCCGCAGATGGAAAGCTTCACCCGGCCGCGACGCACGATGAAGATGCCTCGGGGAGCCTGCGCTTCCGCGAAGAGGACTGCTCCGGTGGGGTAGCTCGTGGTGAGTGCCGCTTGCTCGATGGCATCGACTGCGGCTTCGGGGAGACCGAAAAACGTCTTGTCTACCAGCACCAGTTTTGGGGCATTATTGACAATCTGCGTGGCCATTTATTGCCTCCGTAACAGGTTGCTTTTGGCAAGTCCTTGGCCACTCTTGTCAGTCCGGTAGATACTCCTGTGGAAATCGTTTAAGAAATAGAAAATAAACGAGTTATATTGATTTTGCGAGAAACGTCCAGATCCGCTCTTGCCCCGGAATTGCGCCTGAAAGTGCGTCCTTTCCCGCAGCGCTGTGTGATCCCCGTCACCGACTGCATGGTCATGTGGGCCGAAGAGGGTGTTTGGGGCTCGTCCGATTGTCGCCCAGGGTCACACGATTTCACCCCAGCGTCGTGTGGATGGTGTTCAGCCGGCCAGCGCGGGCAAGGGGCTATTCGAGGAGAGCGATGCCTCGCTGCAGCACTTCGCGTTCCGCGAACACCTTGCCGGTGTAGCCCGACACGTACACAACTTTCAGGTTGGCGTGAGAAGCGCTGAGGCGCTCGACGAATTCAGGGCCGCTCATGCGGCGCATGACTACGTCGGTCAACAGCAGATCGATTGGGTTCGGATGAGACTTATCCCATGCCAGAGCGGACTTCCCGCCATCCGCCTCGAATCCGGTATAGCCGTGCTCCTGAAGAGCTCTTCGCGTCAAAGCGCGCATGACGTCGTCTTCCGGGGACTTCCAATCCCGCTCCCATGCGCCGCGTCCTCCGGATCGTACGGTCGTCGGAACCCGCATCCCCGTGGATGGAACTACTGCTCTCAACTCGATGTCACAAGCGGATTGCGTGTGAAGGCGAGGAGCGGAGGGGGGAGTATTTAAGTGATCGCCATCACACCCGCTTGTGACAAAGAATGTTGTCCGGCTTTTTTCCTGCCTTTAGGATAAATTAGCAATGGCGGACCGCGGCAGAGTCCGTTAATCTGCGGGGAAGACGCTGATTGGTCCTCGATGTCCAGCGGACGCCGAGCATCCAAAGCAATACAGACTAGGGGGAACAGTAGATGGCGAATGAACCCACCGCGCAATCAAGTGCGGGATCGGCGTGGCAGGCGACGCAGGTGTACGCGATGGCGGCAATCTGCCTGGTGGTTGGGCTGGCGGTCGGATATTTTTTCCGCGGATCGCAATCGCAGGCACCACCGGCGGCCAACTCTCAGGCCAGCAATGCCCAGCCGTCGGCGGACGCAGGCGGTATGGGCGGACGGATGCCAAGCTTGGAAGAGATGAAGCGGATGGCCGATACGAAGGCGGCGCCGCTCGTCGAAAAGCTGAAGACCGATCCAAAAAACATTGATCTGCTCATCCAAACCGGAAACCTCTACAAGGCAGCGCACCAGTTCAAGGAAGCGGCCGGCTACTACGACAAGGCGTTGCAGGTCGATCCGAAGAACGTTGCCATTCGCACCGAGATGGCTTCGTGCCTGTTCTACAACGGCGATGTGGACGGAGCGATCGGCCAGCTTCAGCAGTCGCTGCACTATGACCCCAAGGATGCCAACTCGCTGTTCAATCTCGGCATCATCAAGTGGCAGGGAAAACAGGATGGCAAGGGCGCGGTGGCGGCTTGGCAGGAGTTGCTGAAGTCGAATCCGCAATTGAGCGCGGAACGCAAAGCCGAGGTGCAGAAGCTGATCGCTGATGCACAGATGCAGGGGAAGAGCTAACGCGGAAACAAGACGGGACCTTAAGGAGCACTGGGCAATGACGGATACAAATCGAGCAACGTCCACTTCCAAAGAACAGTGGACAAGCGTGCAGGCTTATGTGTTGGCGGTTATCTGTCTGTTGGTGGGAATCGCCGGCGGCTGGTTCATTCGCGGGTCCGAGAGTCCGGCGGCCGCTCCGGCGGAGACGGCGAGCACGTTCGCACCGGCTGGCGGGAGTGCAGACATGGGCGCCCAAGCTCCAACTCCGGCCCAGATGCAGAAAATGGCGGACACGCAAGCTGGACCGTTGATCGAGAAGCTCAAGGCGGACCCGTCGAACGCCGAACTTCTGGAAAACATCGGAAATATTTATTACGACGCGCAACAATTTCCCACGGCCATCGAATACTACCAGCGGGCGCTGAAGGTGCAGCCCGCCAACACCGGAGTTCGCACCGACATGGCGACGGCCTATTGGTACACGGGCAATGCCGATACCGCCATCGCGGAATTTCAGAAATCGCTTGCTTACGAACCGAACAAGGCCAACACGCTGTTCAATCTCGGTGTCGTGGAATGGCAGGGCAAGATGGACATCGATAAAGCCCTTGCCACCTGGCAGAGGTTGTTGGACACGAACCCGAACTATGAAGGCAGAGACAAAGTTCTGGAACTGATGGCGCAGGCGAAAAAGCATGCGGGCGTCAAACCGGGCACGCCGGCCAAGCCGTTGCCATAGCCCGCAAAAACCCGTCGACTGGAGCGTGTTTCATAAGTTGATTTCGGGTAGGGCACGGTTTTAGATGTGCCGTTTAGGGCCTGGAAAAATGCGAGCTTGAACCCCTGAGGGGCGGGTCTCCAGAGCTGCCAGGCATTTATGAAACACGCTCTGAGAGCGCACCCGGAATGTCCAAAACTGCGGCTCACCTCGGAGTGGCCGCTTGTGGCTCTGCTTGCGGCATGATTAGGGCCCAAAGCAGTTTCTCTTCGGAAAGCGGTTTCGAGTCGGGTCTTTCTCCTCAGCAAGGCGTGTTTTGCCCCTTCGCCCGCTTGCCGACCACTGCCATCTTGACGGCTCAAATTCTTGTGCATCTTGCACTTAGTTCTTATACTGAGTTGGTAGTGCGATTGCCGTTCCGCCACTGGGGAAGCTGCAAACACAACCATGGAACAAACGATCTTCAAGGCGGCAATTATCGGCGCCGGACCGGCGGGTCTGACTGCGGCCTACGAACTGTCGAAGCAGCGCGCCTCAGTTGTTGTGCTTGAGAGCGATCCCCAATACGTTGGCGGAATCTCTCGCACCGTCAACTATAAGGATTTTCGCTTCGATATCGGCGGGCACCGCTTCTTTTCCAAGTCGCGCGAGGTGGAAGATTTTTGGACCGAGATTGCCGGCGAAGACATGCTCGATCGTCCGCGGTCGTCGCGCATTTACTACCGGGGCAAGTTCTACACCTATCCTCTGAAACCGTTCGAGGCGCTGTCGAAGCTCGGCGTGATCGAGTCGTCGCTCTGCATGCTTTCGTTTTTGGCTGCGCGCCTCCACCCCACGCGCAACCCGAAGACCTTTGAAGATTGGGTCACCAACCAGTTTGGCAAGCGATTGTTCCGGATCTTTTTCAAGACGTATACCGAGAAAGTATGGGGAATGAGCTGCAACGAGATCTCCGCGGATTGGGCGGCGCAGCGGATCAAGGGGTTGTCGCTCGGCTCGGCCATCATGCACGCTCTTTTCGCCAAGGGCAAGCCGAAAGACCGCAAGCAGGTTGTGAAGACGCTGATCGACACCTTTCGCTATCCGCGGCTGGGCCCGGGAATGATGTGGGAGGTGTGCGCGGAAAAAGTACGCAAGCTGGGTGGCGAAGTGCTGCTGGGGCGCAGAGTAGTTGGCTGCCGCTTCGATTCCGCCAGCAATCTGTGGATCGTGACTTCCCGCAGTGCCAAGGGCGAGTTGGAAGAATATTGCGCCGAAAACCTGATATCATCCATGCCCATGCGGGAACTGGTGGCACAGATCTCGCCACATCTTCCCGAAGTCGCGCTCCAGGCTGCCCGATCTTTGCGGTATCGCGACTTTCTGACGGTCGGGTTGATCGTGCACGACCGCGGCCGTTTCTCGGACAACTGGATTTACATTCACGATCCCAGTGTGCAGGTTGGCCGCGTGCAAAATTACAAGTCGTGGTCGCCGGAGATGGTCCCCGATGCCGGCTATAGCTCCTATGGCCTCGAATATTTTTGCTTCGAAGGTGACGGGCTCTGGACCACGAGCGACCGTGAGCTGATCGAACTGGCCAAGGTGGAAATTCAAAAGGTGAATCTGGCTGCCAGCGCGGACGTGGTCGATGGCTGCGTCATCCGGCAGCCCAAGGCATATCCGATTTATGACGACGCTTACCAGCAGCATGTGAACACGATTCGGGAAGCCCTCGAAGAAAACTGTCCCGCGCTTCACCTGGTTGGCCGCAATGGCATGCACAAGTACAACAATCAGGACCACGCCATGATGACCGCTATGCTTACTGCAAAGAACATCCTGGCGGGCGAGCGGAAGTACGACGTCTGGGCAGTGAATCAGGACGCTGAATATCACGAGGCAGGCGCAGCGGGTGAGCAAGCAGCGGAAGTAGGAACCGGGGTTCCAGTTAGGAATGTGGCAACCCCGGCTTAGAGAGATTGCTTTAATCGATGGGGTGGCCTTCGGGGCACCCCGTGAAGGAGGCAGGTTCACATGAGCTACAACATTCTTGGTCTCTGCAAGTGGTGCTTTGTGGGCGCAGCAGTACTTGCCCTTGGGATTCAATATGCGCCAGCCAGCAATGCTCCCTTGGTTTCCGGATCCTACGAAGTGGTGCAAGATACGGGTCTCGGTTCCCAGGCGCAGATTCGGATGCGCATACATCTGGTGAACCACGGGCCGTCCGATCTCTCCATTCAGAGGATGACGCTCTGGGATTTCTCCCACCCTACTAAGGGCGGCTCTCATGCCTGTGCGGTTGTGCTCCGCGCGCACGCCTCGGCAGAGACAACGCAGGAATTCACTATTCCGCGTTCGGACTACCAGTTATGGCAAAAGGGAATGCGGCCTCGATTTGTCTTGAGGATGGCAGGCCCAGGCAATGCCAAGAGCACCGCAGTGGTCCGACTGGACCGTATTTCTGGCCAGGAGGTGAAGTAATCATGCGATCCCACAAATTACCTCATCTGCGTTTTGTAGCTCTCGCACTTGTCTTGTTTGCGCCCCAGGTTTTGCTCGCCCAGTATGCCATCAGCACCGTTGCCGGCGGCGGCCCAAATAATGTGACCGCGCTTAGTGCCAGTATTGGGTATCCGGGCAGTGTCACGCTAGACACCGCGGGTAACACCTACATTGCCGATTCCTATTCGAGCCATATCTTTAAAGTTGATACGACCGGCAATCTCACCGTCGTGGCCGGCAATGGCACTCGCGGCTACTCCGGTGACGGTGGATCCGCAACCAGCGCGGCGCTCAACGGCCCGGAAGGCGTGTTCGTGGATGGCCAGGGAAACATCTTCATCGCGGACACAGCTAACTGCCTGATCCGCGAGGTGAGTAGCGGCAATATCTCAACCGTCGCGGGCAGCTCTGCACTGTCGCAGCCCTGCGGATACGCGGGAGACGGCGGGCCCGCCACGAGTGCGCTGCTCAATGATCCGTACGGCGTTTTTGTAGATGGCTCGGGAAACATTTTCATTGCCGACACGGACAACTGCCTGATCCGAGAGGTCAGCGGCGGCAACATCTCTACCGTCGCGGGGAACCCTTTGGCGTCCCCGTCGCCCTGCGGCTACTCTGGAGACGGCGGGCTTGCCGCCAGTGCACAGCTCGATGAACCGGAAGGCGTATTCGTAGTCTCGGGAAACATCTTTATCGCGGACACAGATAATAACCTCATCCGCGTGGTGAATACCGGGACCGCCGCGAGTACGATTGCCGGGGTCACGATCCCGCCCAATGACATTCAAACCGTGGCTGGGACTTACTACCAGTCGGAGGACGGCTCTTCTTGCGGCTTTGCCGGCGATGGCGGGCCTGCGCTCAACGCACAACTCTGCTTGCCGGATGCAGTATTGGTGGACAGCTTGGGAGATATTTTCATCGCCGATACAGATAATTTCGCGGTTCGCGAGGTGGCGGCGTCGGGCGTCAACATTGCCACCGTCGCCGGAACTCTGGGCCAGGAAGGGTACTCGGGTGACGGTGGGGCAGCAACGAGTGCGTTCCTGAACTACCCCAGCAGCATATTCGTGGATGGTTCAGGAGACATCTTTATCGCAGACACGGACAACTCCGCGATTCGCGAGGTGACAGCATCGAATAGCAACATTCAGAGCATCATCGGAGATGGTACCCTCGCCTACTCCGGCGATGGCGGGTCTGCTACTAATGCGGAGTTGAACTTTCCCGGAGGCGTGTTCGTTGACGGCTCGGGAAACATTTTCATCGCCGACTCCGATAGTTCGGTAATTCGTGAAGTAGTGGCGATCACCGGTGACATTCAGACCGTGGCGGGCGACGCCCTCTTATTGCCAGGTTACTCCGGGGACGGAGGACCCGCTACCAGTGCGCAGCTCAACAGCCCTGAGGGCGTCTTTGTGGACAGTCTTGGGAACATTTTTATTGCGGATACGAATAACTCCGTGATTCGCGAGGTAGTGGCATCGACCGGCGACATTCAGACCGTGGCCGGCAACTTTAATTTGGGGGCAGGTTACTCCGGGGACGGCGGGCTCGCCACGAATGCGCAGCTTAGCGGTCCCTCCGGCGTGTTTGTAGACACCGCGGAGGACATTTTCATCGCCGACACGAGTAATTCCGCAATCCGCGAGGTAACCGCTTCGAGTGGCGACATCGCCACCGTGGCCGGCAACGGCACCGAGTGTAATCCACCCGGCTCGACGTGTGGTGATGGCGGAGTCGCAACCAGCGCACAACTCGGCTTTCCGGCCAGCGTATTCGTTGATGCTTCGGAGAACATCTACATCGCGGATACCTTCGACAATCGCGTTCGCGTGGTCGCCAACCCGAACAACCCGGCGGTTACAATCGCGGGGGTTGTGATTCCGCCGGGCGATATTGCAACCGTGGCCGGGACCGGCGCACGCGGCTACGCGGGCGACGGCGCTGCATCCACGAACGCTGAACTGGACACTCCTTACGGTGTGTTCGTCGACCTCTCTGGAGACATTTTCATTGCCGATACGGACAATGCCGCGATTCGCGAGGTTGTAGCGGCCACTGGGTTCATTCAAACCGTAGCCGGAACCCCTTTAACTCGAGGCTTCTCCGGCGATGGTGGGGAGTCAACCAGCGCGGAACTCAACCTCCCCTCGGGATTGGCTGGCAACTCTGCCGGTACCTTGTTTATTGCCGACACGGACAACGAGCGCATCCGCGAACTGGTTCCATCGATCTTTGTCACCGTCACACCGAACCCAGTCAATGTGGCAGTCGGCACGCAGCAGCAGTTTACAGCGACGGTAACTGGAACCAGCAACACGTCCGTGACTTGGCAGGTGAATGGAGTGGTAGGCGGTAACTCGACAGTAGGAACGATCTCGATCTCCGGAGTATTTCAAGCGCCAGCGACTATTCCGACGCCAGCCACGGTCACGATAACGGCAATGTCGGATGCCGATAACACGACCTCGGGATCGTCCCAGGCGACGATTGTCCCTGCCGGCGATGCTGTGAATGTCACGGTGAGCACTAACCCGCTTATTACCGAGGTTTATACAACCACGACGCAGACCTTCATCGCAACTGTCACCGGTACATCCAACACTGCAGTGACCTGGCAAGTGGATGGAGTGACGGGCGGCAACTCGACAGTTGGAACCATCGATGCCGCGGGCAATTACACCGGACCAGCCGTCGTACCCACGCCGGCAACGGTCACGGTCGAGGCAGTTTCACAGGCGCTCTCGAGTGCCATCGGCGCCGAATCGTTCCTGATCGTCACCGACCCGTCTGCCGCCGAGCCTGCACCGCAAACCACGACTCCAGGTGGAGCGGCAACGTATTCTCTTCTGCTGAATGAAAATACCGGCGCTCCGGGGCAGCCGATCACGCTTGCTTGTTTACAGAGCACATTGCCACCAAATGCTACCTGTAGTTTTGCGCCTCGCACGATTACGCCGGGACCCCAAGCGGTGGCGTTTTCGCTGACCATCACCGTCCCCACCGGTTCGGCGTCCGTCGAGAATCCAAGCAGGACGCGGCTGCTGTTCTACTGTGCCTTCGTGCCGTTGGCGGGTATTTTATTAGTCGGCGCCGGGCGGCGAAATGGGCAGCAGAGTAAACGGCGCTATTGGCCGTGGCTGGCGGGGCTGTGCGTCTTTCTGATTTTGCTGAATGCTTGCGGTGGATCGAGTTCGACTTCCCGGAATCCAGAACTTGGGACTTACAACGTCAAGGTCCAAGGAACGACCTCAGCCCAGCCCAATCCGGTGACGATCACCATTGCAGGCTTGACTGTGCAGTGATATTGCAGGGCTGCGAACTTCGAACTTGGAGTTACGAGTGCGGCGGCGTTCCCGCAGTTCGTAACTTGTGGCTCACCGCTCGTAACTCGCGACTTACGTACTTGGCGGAACAGAATTATCCCGCTACTTGTTGTCGTCAGAAGGTGTTGAGGAAGTCTGGACCATGAGCGTGGCGCAGGAAGTACGCGGACTATTCCAGCGGCGGCCGCTGCAGATGCTTGTTCTGGCCGGGTTGCTGGCCGTCGTGGCGGCGCGTGCCCTGTTCTTGAAGTTCTGCGTTCTCGACCTGGACATCTGGTGGCATCTGAAGGTGGGCGACTGGATCGTCGAGCGCCATGCTGTCCCTTACACCGGCATCCTTTCGCGCACCGCCGCCGACCGGCCATGGGTGGCCTACAGTTGGGGCTATGAGGTGTTGCTTTCCCGCGCTTACCGGTGGTTCGGCTTGGTGGGTGTTGGCGTTTTTGGAGTGTTACTGACTCTGGCCGTCGCTTACAGTATCTATTGGATGGCATTGCGTTTATCCGGCCGCTTCTGGTGGGCCTGCGCGCTCGGTACCGTCACCTGCTCGGCATTCCTCTATAACCTGATGCCGCGCCCGGTGTTCTTTTCGATGGCGTTGTTCACGGTCACGCTGACACTCATTCTGGAAGCGAATCGCAGCGGCCGCGTGCAAGTGCTTTATTGGCTGCCGCCGCTGTTTGTCCTGTGGGCAAACCTTCACATTCAGTTCCTCTATGGACTATTTTTGGTTGGTCTGCTGTTTGGAGCGAACTTGTTGCAGTTCGTAGCGGATCGCCTGGGAATCACGCCGAGTACCGTGCTGCCGCGAACCCTGCCAGTCGCGGCCCTCGCAGCCATTTTCGCCATCTGCGTGGTTGCCAGTTGCATCGGGCCGTACTCGTATCACCTGTATGTGGTGATTGCCGAGTACTCCAAGGCGCAAGTGCCTTATGCCATGATTCGGGAGTTACAGGCCATTAACTTCCGCGCCTACAGCCACTACGTGCAATTGCTGCTGACCGGCGCCGGGTTTTTCGCTCTCGGATGGCGAAAGAAGATCGATCCCTTCAAGCTGGCCTTGCTGGTTGTGGCCAGCGTGGTTGCCTTCCGCACCATGCGCGATTCCTGGTTCATCTGCATCGCGGCGGCCGCCTGCATCGCGGATTTCCCCGTCCCGCAGGCGCAGTGGCGCAGGACGGAAACCTGGCTGGAAAAATGCGGCGTGGCTGTCTTCGTCGCTTTGGCGCTGGTACTGGCTGCCCGCGACGCCGATTTCACCCAGCGCGGCCTGGATCGCGCCATCAGCAGCATGTATCCGGTGAAGGCGCTGAATTTTCTGAGGCAGCATCCGGCTCCAGGGCCACTCTACAACAACCTCGATTGGGGCGGATTCCTCACCTGGTATATGCCGGATTACCCCGTGGCCATCGACGGCCGCAACGACTTGTATGGCGACGATCTCGACCGTCTTTTCTTTGAGACGGAGAACGGCGGAGAATCGTACACCACCGATCCCTACTTGAATGAAGCGGGAGTGGTCGTTTTGCAGAAGAGCAAGCCGCTGGCCAGTGTGCTGATGTCCGATCCTCGCTTCAGTTTGGTCTACCAGGATCAATTGGCGGCAGTATTTGTGAAGCGCTAGCCTTTAAGCCCATGTCCTTTTCGCGAAATCCACGTACCGGCGAGTCTGAATATCGCTCTTGGTGGCAACTACTGCTGGTGGGAGCTGTTCTTCTCGCTTTCGGAGTCCTGGGAGGTAATCCCAGTTCGATGTGGGACCATCCAATTTCTGTTCTGTTCGGCAACATGCCGGCTTCCTTGATTCTTCCTGTCGTTGTCTTCGCACTATGCCTTGTGTTTCGCTATTTCAATTTGAATGACGCGCTGGCGATCGTGCCGAAGAGCGAAGAGGACGAAATTTGTTTCTCGACAAAGCAGCGAGTTTTATGGCCGGTGGCGGGTTTTGTGGCAGTGCTGACGGCACTTCTCCTGCTGGAGCAGAGCCATCCCTATTACTTTACCCAAGACGATAATCTTGCGGTAAATCTGCCCGCGATCTTACAGGGTTGTCGAAGCCTCTTCAGCGGAGTCTTTCCGACATGGAATCCGCATCAGTACATGGGCTCTCCGAGTACATCGTTGGGGTATTACGCCCTGACTTACCCGTTCACGTACGTTTCATATTGGCTGTCGAGAACAGTCCTGCACAACGAGAACGCGACTCTAGCACGCTGCTGAAAAACTACTCCCAATCCACAGCCGTGTATGTTACGAAGAAGCATGCGAGGAGCAGACGATCAGCAGAACCATATATTCAGTTACTTGTCGCCGGAGGAACGGGTG
>JBEKQG010000077.1:0-14359 GCA_049519955.1 Terriglobales bacterium | reverse complement strand
ATCCACGCTTCTTTCAGACCCCGCCTCGCGACGACGCCCTTGCGCTTCTCTAGCCCTTCACCTCCACCAGGTTGGGCAGGGGACTTCCACCCCCAAGCTGTCGAACATGTTCGGCACACACGGCGTACGGCACGAGTAAACTCGTGCCCTTCCCGAAAACCTGCGTGCATCAGAGTCTTTCCGCAGCCTATAAAGCCGACATTGAAAATCGTGGCCTGTTTTCGCAGCGCTGAAGAGTGTGCGCGAGAACTCGGCCGTCCCTCCGGGACTTGCATCACTTTTCCCATTCTTCCCAGCGCTGAAGCGCTGAGCTAAGCTCGGTCGCCCCTCCGGGGCTGGACTTTCCGATACTTCGTTCCAAGGGTTGCTCGGAAATGAGTTCTCATGCACAGACTGAAGCGCTGCGCCACCCAAAGTCAGGTGCTGCACCGATTTCTTCAGCAGCAAGCTAAAGCCGGCGCGCAGCGGGCAAATAAAAGTCAGGCACCGGCGGTCCACTGCACACGAAAGAGCCCGTTACCGTTGCTTCCTTCCGGACCTGGCGGGGTTGGCGGGAAAACGTCGCGCGGAACCGATGCCTGACTCTACATATTAGCAAGAGATTGCGGAAAGCGCTGTTGGCTTTTCGCTGTTCGCTGTTCGCTCTTCGCTAAAAGCCAACGGCACGAGCCAAGAGCGATTTCCGCCATGTCTCCGTCGTGGGTATTGCGCGGCAAAAGGGTCTTTCGACTATGATCGAGCCAATGTCTGAATCGGAATGCGCCGTCTATAAGACTCTCAAAGAGCGTGAGGACCGCGCGCACGCGGCGTGGACTTCGTTTCTGTACCGCACAAAACTGTCCGAGAAGGCGAAGCGGAAGCATCAGAAAGAAGAAATGGAAGCGTATCAGCAGGCGCACAAGGCGCGGCTGGCGCATGGGAAGACTTGTCCAACCTGCATGTCCAACCGGTAAACTGGCGTTGCAGCGGCCAAATACATAGATCCTTCGCTTCGCTCAGGATGACAATCCATGCTTGTGCCGAGACGCGGCAAGCCGCGTCTCTACGAGGAAGTATCACGTGAGCCTTGCAGGCAGGACTTTAGCGGACGACGAGGACTTCGCGGATGGAGTCGCGGGCCAGGAAAAACTTGATGGAGGCGAAATCGCGGAAGAGGTTTTCAATGTGGCGGTTGTTGAAGACGCGTTGCAGGCGCGGAGATTGCTTTTCGGACGCGGGACGGCCGGGGACGGCGAACTTCACCTCCTGCATCTCGAGCATGTCGTTATCGGTGACGTGAAAACGATAGCAGGTGGAGTCCGAACCGGCGTCGCGGGTGTGGAAGAAGGCGAGCAGCACTCCTCCGGGCTTCATCACCGACCAGAGACGGTCGATGGTGGGCTTGACCAGGCTCTCTTCCATGTAATCGGGCAGGTTCCAGCAGAGCACGACGTCGAAGTGGGCGTTCGGGTAGATCAGGTTCTCATCGAGAAACTTCTTGCTGTCGAGAACGGAGTTTCCGGCGGCGTCACGAATGCGCAGCGCGGGATCGAGCGAAGAAAACAGCAAATCTTCGCTGTAATTCTTGTGTCCCTTGCCGGTAAAGAAGCGGATATTGCCGGCCGAGGTCGAGCCCATGTCGAGGAGGCACAGGCCTTCCTGCGAATTCAGCAGGCGTGAAACCTCGCCCATGCCGCTGGAGCGGCGGGTGAGGCGGCGCGGGTCGGCCGCGCCCGCAGTCTGGTTGGAAGAGCTGCGAAAGAATTTCATTACGTTGTCGGAAACAGATGCCATCGATCGTTGGTCGTCATTTCGTGCAGCCGGCGATCCGCGCAGCCCAGGGCGCGACCGGCGCGCCGTTGCTTATGAAGACGCGGGCGCTGCCGCTTTTGCGGCCTCCTTCTGAATATCAACCTTGCCTTTCAGGAACGCGCCCTCTTCAATGGCGATGCGTTGCGTGATCAGATCGCCGGTGACGACCGCCGACTTGCGCAACTCCACGCGATCGGAGGCGGTCACGGTCCCATCCAACTTGCCTTGAATCACGACGGACTTGGCGCTGACGTCGGCCTTGACGATGCCGTTCGCCCCAACGGTCAGGCTGTGGTTGCGCAGCTCAATTTTGCCTTCGACGTTGCCATCCACGAACAAGTCTTCGGAGCCGGAGAGCTCTCCTTTAATGACCACGGACTTGCCGATGAGGGCGAACTCTTGGGTCTGCGGAGTATCCATGCTTAGGCCTCCAACTGGTCGCGCTCTGTTCGCCGCGAATGAACCGATTGTAAATCATTGGGCGCGGTTGCGGATTGACGGGGCGGGCGGGAGTCATCCGTCGTGAGGAAGTTACAGCAGGAAGTTAGAGCAGCGGAAGGGAGCGGGGCCCCGATGCCGCGCGCGGTTTGCTACCATCGTCTTATCAGGCTCAACGTGCTCAATCGCATTATGGCGGCCGGCAGTTCGATCTGGCGCAGGTCCAGCAGGCATGGCATCGTCCACGGCGTGGCCCGCGTCATTGCCCGCGCGAGCGTGTGGATTCTGCCGCTCGCCGCATGCGGTTTTGCGGTGCAGCCGGCGACCGTTTCTTCGTATCACGATCCGGTGGAACTGGTGCGCAAAGCGGTGCAGAACGAAATCAGAGCGGAGAGCGACGACAACGCCCGCTTCCTGTTTCGCGGCACCAAGACCACGCCCAAGGGATCAACCACGAAGATCTATGTCGAGACCAAGCAGGCGACCGCGGGCTTGGTGGTCGCGTATAACGGCAAAGCTCTGACTCCGGAACAGCGGCGGGCGGAAGAGGCGCGCGTCGAGCGGTTCGTGAATCATCCGGAAGAACTGCAAAAGAAGCGCAATCAGGAACGCGACAACGCCGAGCGAACGGGGCGGATCGTGCGCGCGCTGCCCGACGCTTTTCTGTTTGAGTACGCGGGAGAAGCACAGAGCTCGGAAGGCGTGGGCCGGGCCGGGACAACGCTGGTCAGATTGAAGTTCCGACCGAATCCGAGCTACCAACCGCCGTCACGGGTGGAAGAGATCCTGACGGGCATGGAGGGCTATGTGCTTGTGGATGCCGTGCGTTGCCGGCTGGCCAGCATCGATGGCACGCTCTTCAAAGAAGTGGGCTTCGGGTGGGGAATTCTTGGACACCTCGATCGCGGCGGGCGGTTCACGGTGCAGCAGGAGGAGGTAGAGGACAACCTCTGGGAGATTTCAAGCATAAGGTTTGATGTTACCGGAAAGTTGCTGTTGGTAAAGAAGTTATCATTCAGCTCAGCGGAGACTTTCAATGGATTCAAACGGGTTCCGCCGGACCTGACGTTCGCGCAGGCGCTGGAAATGCTGAAGAAGGAAGACGCGGGCGTGGCCGAGAATTCTGCGGGCGGCAAGCTCGCCAACCGGTAAGGGATTTGTGTCGAGACGCGGCTTGCCCCGTTTCGCGCGCGACTGGAGACGCGGCAAGCCGCGTCTCTACGGGAGTTTCAAGGCGACTATTTATTTTCCGGCGCGGAAGGTTTCTTCGCGGACGGTGAACTTCTTTACCAAGTCTTCGCGCATCTGGTAGCCGGTTCCGGGGGCGTCGCTAATGGCGATCATGCCGTCGGCGCGGACTTCCACCTCGGGCTCGATGATGTCTTGTTTCCAATAGCGCTTGGACGCGGACACATCTCCGGGAAGACGGAAGTTCTCGAGGGTGGACAAAGCGATGTTGTGGGCGCGGCCCACTCCAGATTCGAGCATGCCTCCGCACCACACGGGAACGTTGTAGCGCACGGCGACGTCGTGGATTTTTTTCGCCTCGGTGAAACCGCCGACGCGGCCGACTTTGACGTTGAGGATGCGGCAGGCGGTGGTTTCGAGGGCGAAATCGGCGTCGCGCGCATTGAGGATCGATTCGTCAAGACAGATCGCGGTCTGGATGGCCTTTTGCAGACGCGCATGAAGGTAGATTTCGTCGCTCCACAAGGGCTGCTCGATCATCAACAGGTTGAAGGCGTCGAATTGGCGCAGGTGCTCGACCTGGTCGAGGGTGTAGGCGGAATTCGCGTCCACGCTGAGAACGATGCCGGCCCAGCGGGCGCGAATTTTTTCCAGCACATTCAGGTCCCAGCCGGGCTTGACCTTGATTTTTATGCGGCGGTATCCCGCCGCCAATTCGGTGTCGATTTCTTGCAGGAGTTGTTCGGGCGTGTCTTGAATGCCGATGGAAACGCCACAGGCGATTTCGCGGCGCGTTCCGCCGAGCAGCTTCCAGAGCGGCTGCTGGCGCTGGCGCGCCTCGGCGTCCCAGACGGCGTTTTCGAGCGCCGCCTTGGCCATGCGATGGCCGCGGACCCGGGCAAAGCGCGCGGCGCAATCTCGGCCGGAAGGCAGTTCGCTTTGCAGCAGCAGGGGCGCGAGGTAATGCTTGATGGTGGGCCAGGCGGTTTCCGTCCATTCCGGGCTGTAATACGGATCTTCTCCGGCGACGCATTCGCCCCAGCCGCGGACGCCATCGGAGTCAACGCTCACCAGCAGGATTTTCCGGCTGTAAACGCGGCCAAAACTCGTTTCAAAAAAATGCACGAGCGGCATGTGAAGTTCACGGAGAGTGATGGATTCGATTTTCATGGCTTGTCCTGTTCTAATACCGCCAGCGTTCGTCCCACGCGCCCAAGAGGAACCGGCCGTTGCCGCGCTGGTCGCGCTCGTAGCCGAGGACACTTAGTCCTTGAGCAAATGCACTGGTGAAACGCTCGCGATTGCTTTCCTGTACGGCGAGCGCCTGGGCGCGGGTCGAGGGGGCGGCCTTCCAATCGTAGATTTCCGCCGGCACTTCGATGGCTGCGCGGCAATCGAACGGGGCTCGGGGAGCGCCTGCCAGAACCGCTTCGACGCGTTTTGACTTCATCCACCACTCCGCCACCAAGCGGTCGCTGGGCATAAAACCCTGCAACGGCGAGGATGTGATGCCGTATTGGTTCACGTTGTAGCGGCGCACGATGGCGCCCAGCTTCTCGATATTCAAATAGGCGTTTTTGATTTCGAGCGGATCGAACGTCCACTCCATGAGCTCGAAGCCGCGGGCCAGCGCGTCTTCACGCTGATGGAGTTTCATCCGGCGGCCAAGGCCGCGATTTTGATATTGCCGGCGGACGGCGAGCATGTGCGAATGCAGGTAGGAGTGGCCGTTCCTTATTCCCGGAATCGCGAGCGCGAAACCGATCAGTTCCTCTTTGCCGCTTTGCTTGTCGCTTTCTTGGCCGTCTTGCGGAGACGGGGCAAGCCCCGTCTCTACAGGAGTATGAGCGAAGGCCCCAATCACCTGGCCGCCGATTTTCGCGGCGACGACGAACAGGCGCACGGGGGCCAATTCCGCGTCCGCGAACCCCCACACTTCCTTCTGCAGCCGAAAACATGACTGCATCTCGGCGAGCGCTTCGCACTTGCGAATGGTAACTTCGCCGGTGGACGTGCTGGGGATGGCGCCGGTCACGCTTGTTTTTCCCGCTGCTTCGCTTCGTGCCATAGGGATTCCAGTTCGTCCATCGAGGCCTGTTGCGGCCCGCGGCCGCTCGCGCGCAGGCGTTCTTCCATCCATTGAAAGCGGCGCTTGAATTTACGGTTCGCCTTGCGCAGCGCCGACTCGGGATCGAGCGACAGATAGCGCGCAATGTTGACGAGCACGAAAAACAGATCTCCGACTTCGTCTTCCAAACGCTCGCGCAAAGCGGGCGAAACCTGCGGTTTCCCCGACCCGGCGATTCCCTTCCCCAGCGATTGGGCGTTGAAAGGAGGCTCGGGCACAGCCTTTAGCTCGGCTTGCAACTCCACCGTTTCCTCTTCGAGCTTGGCGAAGAGACCGCCGATCTCAGGCCAGTCGAAGCCGACATGGGCGGCGCGAGAGCTGAGTTTATAGGCTTCCATGAGCGCGGGAATTTTCGAGGACACGCCCGCGAGCACGGATTGAGCGTCTCCGGCCTGATATGGATTCTCTTCTTCATCCGGGGTCGGGCGTTTCTTTTTTTCTTTCTCTTGCGCTTTCAGCGCTTCCCAGTTGCGCAGGACTTCGGCGGGAGTGTCGGCTTTCACGTCGCCAAAAACATGGGGATGGCGGTTGACCAATTTGCTGGAAAGGCGGTCGAGCACGTCGTCCACAGAGAAGTGGCCGGCCTCGCTTGCCATTTGCGAATAGAAGAGCACCTGCAAGAGCAGGTCGCCCAGCTCGGCGGTCAGTTCCGGCCAATCGCGATTGTCTATGGCTTCGAGGACTTCGTAGGCCTCTTCCAGTGTGTAGGGCTTGATGGTGTCGAAGGTTTGTTCGCGGTCCCAGGGACAACCGTCCGGGGCCCGCAAGCGCGCCATGATTTGAACCGCTCGTTCGAAACGCTCGCCTGTAGTGGACATCTTGTTCAATGTAAATGAGGCGAATGGCGGGGGCAATGGCGGGACGGGGAGAAATCAGTCAAGGTCGAAATCGCGGATTGGCTTTCCGGTATCGGGCGTTTCTTTGGCCTTCTTGATGGCCTCCTGAAATTTCTTCTCGAGCAACTCGGAGGCATGCTTTTGGGCTTCGACGGATTGGCGGAAGATGGAGTCGCGGCGGCCGTCCTGCTCTTTCATGGCGCGGGCGGCTTCTTCCATGTCGTTGAAAGTTTTCGGCTTGACCGGGGCGGTGTGGGCGATGACGCTGCGCGTGGAAGCGTCGATCTTCAGGACCGCGCCACAGCAGGGACAGGTGACATCGAAATTGGATTCGCGTTTCGCCACAGGCGATGATACCGCAATCGGGGTCAGCGCGGCGTGAGTTGGATGGGCAGAATGTGGAACAGGTAGAGCAATTCCCATGCCAGCAGGACAATCGCCACGATGACGACCAGGACCGCGAGAATCTCGCCGAAGTTCAGGCCGGTCCTGCCCTGCTCGAAACGCCGCGCCCCGAGGCTCAAGATATTGATCGTGGCAAAGCCGAACACGAGCGCCCACAAGATGTTGTAAATTCCCTCGCGGGGCGAGCGCAGAAGGAACATGGCGGACAGAATTCCGGCGGCGAGAGCGCGCCCGGCGCGGCCAGGGAATTCCGAGAATGACCAAGCGTGGGCCCGACCCATGGTAAACAACAACGATGCGCAGTTCCGGAACCATGACAAACTCCGGGCAGCGGCAGTGAAGGGCTGAGGCAATCTCATGCGGAAATTCGATAGTACCGTGATTGGCTTCCGAAAGTCAGCGGGGGAAGCCAGAAGGTCACGTCGGGGGCTAGAGCGTGAACATAATTTTCAGCGACTCAGGGAAGCTCTGATCAAGTGTTCGACGAAGAGCGTAAATCACAGAGGACACAGAGATCCACAGGAGATTCAATCAGAGGTTCCTTAGGGCACGAGCGAACTCGCGCCCTTCCCTAACCCGGCGTGAATTGAGAGTTCTTCGGCAGCCTGTGAAGCGGCATTCAAAGCAATGGAGCGACCGCAGCGGAAACGCGGCAAGACGCGGCCCTACCGGATGTGGGGATGTGAGACGGCTTTTGCGGGCGGCTCCGGCTCCTTCTTCATCTCGTCGATGATGGCAAAGAGGTTCTTCTGAGGCTCCTCCACCTCGACGAAAGGCTTACCGCCGCGCTTGTTGCAGACCACCCAGATGGTCGGCGTATGAACGATCTTCAAGGTCTTGCCCAAGTCCCGGTCGGCGTTCACCAAGGCCGCCAGTTTGCCATCGGGATCGACGACAAAAGGCAAAGTGATCTTGTGCTCGGCGGCAAACTTGTCGGCAAATGCGCGCAAATTCTGGGGGATGATCTCCAACTGGTGCGCGAACACGGAGTCGCGGAAGGCGTTCCCAATGTCCTTGGAATGGGTATCGAAGTAGCGCGCCATGACGGCGGCCTCGAAGGACCAGTTGTGCTGGGGCAAGGGAAAGTCGTGCTGCACGAGGGGAATCTTGTAATCGCGAGAGGCCTGGGCGAGCAGCGGCGCCAGACGGCCACACTGCGGACATTGCAGGTCTTGAAAGACGACGATGGCGATTTGCGCGCCCTTGGGCGGACGGAGGACCTCGGGCGTATCCTCAGCGAAAACCGAGAGCGGGAGCAGGGCGAGGCACAAGAGAAGCAGAAGCGGCAAAGCCCGACTCGGCAAAAGGGAGAGCGGCGACAGTCGTGGAATCTTCATAGTTTAGTTTGGATGCGCATGGGACCGCGAACATTCCTATAGTAGCGAATTCAGGCCATTTGCGCACCTGATTCCAGGTGGAACCGGGCGCGACGGCGCCGGCGGCGAGCGCTTGCGGCTTTCTCATATTTCGACCCAGCGCAGTTCTGTCATAATCGTGATCCAGAACCATCAGGAGTCCGCCATGACATGTCGAAGCGCCCGAGTAGGTGAAGTAGGGGCGCGGGCTTGCCGGGATTTACTTGGATGCGGCGAGAGACGCGGCAAGCCGCGTCTCTACGGGAGATTGGATCACTTCAAGTCGGCGCCGGGTTGAAGGTTGTAGAAATAATAGAAGCGCAGTCCGAGGAGTTGGCCGGGGAATTCTCTCGGCAGCGGTGGGAATGGGGTGGATGCGGTGATGCTCGCCCACGCGGCGCGGTCGAGAGCCACGTCGCCGGAGGAGGTGTGCACCGTCATTTGGGTCGCTTTGCCATCCTTCAGGATGACGAATTCGATGGAGAGCTTACCCTGTTTCAAGATTGGCGGATACACCGAGGGCGGCATCAGGTTGTACCAGTTCTGTTTCACAATTTGCACAATCCGTGTCAGGTATGGCCCAAAATCCACGCCCATGGTATCGGTAAGGATTTCCGCCTGATCGAGCGCCTTGGCCCCGCTGCCGCCCGGGCTGCCGAAGTCGCCGGCTTGTCCAGAACCGCCGTAGCGCCCGCGGTTGGCGGCCGTGGCCTGGACGGCTTGTTGGATGGCCGAGCCCGGCGTCATGGAAGCATTGAAGTTCGGCTGCAGTCTGGGTGGCGGAGGCGTCTGCAAACGCGCGGTCTGATCGCTCGGCTGCGGGGGTGCGAATCCCTGCGGAGGCGGCTGCTGGTTCTGCGCGGCTTGATCCGGCAAAGGCGGCACGGTCTCGCCCGGACGCCCTGGACGCGTGCTTTCCAGGATCTTCCTCAAATCTTCGCGATTAATCTGCGGCGCCTTGCTGGTGGCGATGCGGTCCTTATCCGAAATCACCTTGGCATCGGGACGCCGCGTCAGCTTCTGCGCGTCGGGCGGCAACTCCAAAAAGGTCGCGTCTTTGGCCCGGTCGGCGTCGGTCCGAATGGCCAGCTCCACGGGATGGCGGGTCAGAATGGCCATCAACTTTTCGCTGTTCCACAGCAGAAGGATGACGAACAAGTGCAGGATGACGGAGAGCCACAGGGCCTCGCGTTTGCGCGCCCGCGAAAGGTCGTCCTGCAACTGAATGAGGAGGTGGGGAACGTCGTCGGGATTGAAGCCGCGGTAAGCCGTCTCCCAGTGTTGCGCATCGAACAGATCGCGCTGTTCGGGCGATCCGGCGGGAGCCGCTGGATCGCGAGACGGAATTTGGGTAACCGGCATCAGGCACAGACTACAACGATTAGAGACGCGGGCAGGCTCCTGGGTTGCGTAAGATTACGAGTAAAGTTTCCCTGTAAAGTTACGTAAATTGCGGAGATGCGGGCGCCAAATCTATTGTCGCATTTTTTCGGAAGGCAAGTGGGTACATGAGTAATGGCCGGGCCGTGGGCAAGGGCTGAAATTCGCCGCCCATTACGCAATCGGTGCCCGGTGCTGATAGCATGACTTGACGGGCAGCGGGATTCATAAGTAAACATTGGCTGGGGCGCGGGAAGGCTTCGCCCCGCTTAGATTCTCTCGCTGGACATTTTCTCTGGAGGACTTTTCGATGCCGCAGGACACCTTGACGATCACCGATAACCGCACCGGCCAAAGCTACACGCTGCCGGTCGAAAACGGAACCATCCGCGCGATGGATTTGCGCAAGATAAAAACCGATCCCGAAGATTTTGGCTTAATGACCTACGACCCCGCCTTCATGAATACGGCGTCGTGCCGGAGCGCGATCACGTACATTGACGGCGACCGGGGGATCCTGCGCTACCGCGGTTATCCCATCGAGGTGCTGGCGGAGCACTGCACGCACCTCGAAGTCGCATACCTGATCCATTTCGGCGAACTGCCCACGAAGAGCCAGCTCAACGATTGGGTCAATGAGATCACGCACCACACCATGCTGCACGAGACGACGAAGAAGTTCATGGAGAACTTCCGCTACAACGCGCACCCGATGGCGATGCTGGTGAGCACAGTGGCGGCGCTGTCGACGGTGTATCCGGATTCCAAACATATTCACGACCCGGCGAGCCGGCTGCTGCAGATCAAGCGCCTGATCGGCAAGATGCCGTCGATTGCGGCGATGTCGTACCGGCACAGCGTGGGATTTCCGTACGTATATCCGGACAACGACCTGACCTACACCGAAAATTTCATGAACATGCTGTGGAAAATGGTCGAGCCGAAGTACGCGGCGAATCCGACGATTGCGCGGGCGCTCGACATCCTGTTTATTTTGCACGCCGACCACGAGCAGAATTGCAGCACGAACACGATGCGGGCGGTGGGCAGCGCGCACACCGATCCTTATCTGGCCACGGCTTCGGCGGCGTCCGCGCTCTCGGGACCGCTGCACGGCGGGGCGAACGAAGAAGTGCTGCACATGCTGGACGAGATCGGGACGAAGGACAATGTCCCCGCCTACATCAAGAAGATCAAAGAAGGCAAAGGCAAGCTGATGGGCTTCGGGCACCGTGTTTACAAGAGCCACGATCCGCGGGCAACCATCATTAAGTGGGCGGCCGACCGCGTGTTCGAAATTACGGGACGGAACGCGAAACTTGAAATCGCGCTGGAGCTCGAGCGGATTGCGCTGGAAGACGATTATTTCGTGCAGCGCAAGCTGTATCCGAACGTGGATTTCTACTCCGGCATCATGTACCAGGCAATGGGGTTCAAGCCGGAGATGTTCACCGTGCTGTTTGCGATTCCGCGCACGGTGGGGTGGCTGGCGCAGTGGCAGGAACTGCTGACCGACCCGGAACAGAAGATCGCGCGCCCGCGGCAGGTATGGATTGGGCATGAGACGCGGGAGTTTGTGCCGATGGAGAAGCGCGGGAAGTAGAGGTTCGGTTGTGCAGGGACGGGCACAGCTACGCCAGTCCAAGCCGGGCGCAGATCGGCAAGTCATGCGTGTTCACGACTCCGGATTCGGCCCAGCCGCCGGCGATGGCTGCTATGACGATGAAGGGATCCGCTCCGGAGGCTTCGGGGAGCGGGGCTGCGCAGTTGGCCGCTTGACGGCGAGTTTCTTCCATTCTGGACTCCGGGAGCGCGATATTTTCCGCAACCGGACGTACACGCCCTTTCGGTAAGCCCCGGTAATCGTCAGTAACCATCGGACTCAGAGGACTCAGCCTTACAATTAGCTTACTCCGCGGTCTCGATTGCGGGGCGTCGTCTGGGAATCTCCCGGCGAGGGTTGGGCCCGTTCGGCAACGCTCGAGGCAAGCGCGGGCGTGCGGCGGGAATAGGGCTGGAGTCCGCAAACTATATGGCGTTTGGTTTTGGCTTTAGCAAACAGAAGGCTCTCAGCGCCGCGGAGAAGTTTGTCCAGCAGGGCAGACTGCAGAACGCCATTGCTGAGTACGACAAAATTCTCAAGAACGATCCCAACGACCTGACGGTCAACAACACGATCGGCGATCTCTATTCGCGTCTTGGCGACAGCGCCAAAGCCATCGAGTGCTTCAAGAAGGTCGGCGACGCCTATGCCGCGCAGGGCTTCACGGTCAAGGGCATCGCCATGTACAAGAAGATCGCGAAGCTCCAGCCGAGCGTGGACGTATCCCTGAAACTGGCGGAACTGTATACGCAGCAGGGGCTGTTCAACGACGCCCGCGCCCAGTATTTGCAAGTCGCCGAAGATTTCATGAAGAATGGCGAGCTGGAACAAGCGGTGCGCCTTTTCCAGAAGGTCCTCGAAATGGACCCGGAAAACGTGCCCATGCGGGTCAAGCTCGGCGAGGTCTATGTCCGGCTGGGAAAGAAGAAGGAAGCGTGGGACCTTTTCAGCGCGGCGGCGGAATCGTTGCGTTCGCGTAAATCGCTGGCGGCGGCCGAAGATATTCTCAAGCGTCTGCTGGCGCTCGACCCCGGCAACAGCTACGTTTTGCTGCTGCGCGGGAAGGCCGCGCTGGAGAGCGGCGATGCGAAGACCGCCATCGAGAATCTGGAAAAGGCCCCCGACATCGATTCGCAACCGGATGGTTTGCGAGATCTGCTGAAGGCGCACCTGCTAATCGGAAGCATGACCAAGGCGCCCGCGATCGCCGAGAAGCTGCTCACGGTGCACAACGATCCCGAGGGGATGTTTCTGCTGGCGGAGGGTTACGCCCGGCTCGGACAGCATCGCGAAGCGCTCGACATATACGTCCGGCACGCCGATCGCCTGCTGGCAACCGACTCGACCAAACTGCTGGCCAGCCTGCATTCCATGATCGCCCATTTGCGCGACGATGCGGGCGCGCTGGACGAGATGCTGCTACTGCTGGGCAAAGCCGGCGAGAGCACGCACGTCAACGAGGTCACCGAGCTTCTGGCTCACGCCTCGGTCAAGGACGGAAACCTGGAACGGGCACGGGACCTGTACCGGTTGCTGGCCACGACCGAACCCCAGAACCCGATGCACCTGCAGAACTGCCGGCAGGTGGAGGAACGCCTGGAAGAAGCGTCGCCCACGGCTGGAATCACGGCCGAAGAAGGAGCGGTGCTGGTGGAGGAACTGGAAGCGACGACGCCGGTCATCGATCAGTTTTATTCGGAGGAAACGGGGGTGGCAGTGCGCTCGGCGGTCACGGATGCGGACCTGTTTCTTTCCTACAATCTGCCGGAGAAGGCGGTGGTGCCGCTGCTGGGGGCCCTGCCGCAAGCGCCGCGCGACGCCCGCTTGAACCAGCGCCTGCTCGCGCTCCATACGCGCTACGAGCGATTTACGGAAGCCGCGGTCTGCTGTCGCACGCTGGAAGGCGTGTATCGAGATGCGGGGTATCCGGAAGAAGGCGCGCGCTATGGAGAATTGGCCGGCCGCTATGAGCGGAACGCGGAGAGCGCTCCCGTGGCTGGCGCATCCTCGATTGCCGCATCAACGATGGCGACTCCGGCGGCGGGCGATCCACCGGCCGGCGAGCGGCGAGCGGCCAGTGCCGCGGCTGCGCCATGGCCGATGGCTGGGGATTCCGATCATGAAACCGCCGGTGCTGCGCATCCGGAGTTCGCGGTGAAGGAAATGGCCGTCCACGCGTCCTCCGAAGCGGACGATCTCTCCTCCGCGCAAGATTTGTCGTCCGACCTTTCCTCCGAGTGGGAGAATTCACTTTCGGTCGACGAACCGGCTCCGATCGTGGAACTGCAGGCTGACGTCGCAGGCGAGGCCGGCGTTTCCGACCATCACGAGATCGCCGAGACGATCGAAGAAGTCCGCTTCTATCTCGAACACTTTATGACGGACCAGGCCCGCGCTGGGATGGAGAAGCTGGAAACCCTGACCAGCGACGCCAGCATCCTCGATCCGTTGCGCGCTGCCGTCGAAAGCGCCGCTCAGCCGGCGGCAGAGTCCGAGCCGGAAATCGCGGAGATCGACGCCGACGCGCCCGCGGCGTTCGACGTTGAAATGGAGACCGGCCAGGAAGCGGACATCACCACTTCGGCCGATCCGATGGCCGGGCACGACGGCGAGACCGGCGACGAGGTTCACGACGCAGCTCACGACGGAGCTCACGACGATGTGCCAGCGGAACCCAAGACGGCACCGGCCTACGCCGATCATTTTCAGGCGGAAGCCGCTGTCGCTGGAGTCACGCCTGCGGAACCCGCACATGCGGAGGCAAACGAGCTGACTGCGTTGGTCGCGGACTTGGAAGCTGCGCTCGGCGATTCATTTCCGCAGGCGGCGGCAATCGGCGATTCGCCGGTTGACGAACGTCCGGCCGTTCAACCGCTGTCAGCTCAGCCTCCGGCAACCGAGCCGGCGTCGAACGAGGCTGCGGCAGATTCGGCTGCACCCACAACGCTCGAATCCGGGCCCGTGGCAAACATTACAGTTGAAGCTCCCGCTCTCCCGGCGGCCATGTCCGCGATGGCAGCCGCCGCGGCGGGCGCCGGAGCCACGGACACCCCTGCCATCAGCTATGGCCCCGCTCCCGTGCGCCCCCTAGGGGCCGGAGCGCAGGCCATGCACGCTTCCGACAGCGTCGATCTGGCGGAGATGTTCGGGGAGTTGAAACGGGAACTCGAAGAAGAGGCGGTTGCGGGCGACGACGATCCGGAGACGCATTACAACATGGGCGTTGCCTTCCGCG
>JBEKQG010000076.1:0-14385 GCA_049519955.1 Terriglobales bacterium | reverse complement strand
CTGCTTGCGGCCGTGGCCGGCTTTGCGCAAAACCGCCCGCCGGTTTCGCTCGAAACCAGCGAGACCCTGTTCACCGTGCTCGCCGCCATCAATACGTGCGGCTACGACCAGGATTTGAGCGCGTCCGACCCGCTGCGCGCCCAGATCCGGTCCGAAGTCGCCAAGGCCGTCGAGAACACCGCCGGAGCCCAGGACGTCGTCGGCCCCATGTGCTTGTTCTACCGGCAGCACCAGGTGCCGGATCCGGCACGCGACTTATCGCAGTATGTCTCGCTGGCCCTTTATCTCGGCGAACCTCCCACTTTCGCGCTCAAAGTCAAACCAGCCGAGTTGCCGCCCGATGCCGAAACCATGGCCGGATTCGTTCCGCCCATGCTCGCCTTCTACGAAAAAATCGGCTTGCACGCCATCTGGGAACGCCACCGCGCGCGCTATTCGGAGCTGGCCGGGGTCTATCACGACCCCCTGGCCAAGATGACCTTCGACACCGAGATCTATTTGAAGATGCCTTCGGCGGGTTACCTCGGACGCCAGTTCACCGTCTATCTCGATGCCATGGGCGCGCCCGCCCAGACCAACGCCCGCAACTATGCTTCCGATTACTACGTCGTCATTTCACCGGCCGCCGGCACCGCGATCAAGATGCAGCAGATCCGCCATACCTATTTACATTACCTTCTCGATCCCTTGGCGCTGAAAAACGGCGGCTCCTTCAAGCGCATCGAGCCCTTGCTCGGGGACCTAAAGAACGCTCCCATGGATGAGGCTTTCAAAACCAACATCTCGCTGCTCGTAACCGAGTGCCTCATCCGGGCCATCGAACAGCGTTTGGCCAAGCTCCCGGAACCTGAGCGCGCCAAGGCCCTCGAACAGGCCGACAGGGAAGGCTACGTCCTCACGCGTTATTTCTACGACGCCCTCGGCAAGTTTGAAAAAGATCCGGCGGGCATGCGCGCTGCCTATGGCGACATGGTCGGCTTGATCGATATCGCCAAGGAAAAAAAGCGGGCGTCGCTGATAGAGTTCTCGGGCGAGGCCGCCCCGGAACTTCTCCACCTGACTGGTCGCCCCGACGAACGCCTGCTGCTGAACGCCGAACGGCGGCTCGCGGCTGGCGATCTCGAAACTGCACAGAAACTCGCGCAAAAGGCGCTCGATGACCAGGACGAAGATGCGGGCCGAGCCCTCTTTATTTTGGCCGAGGTCGCCACCGCGAATCGGGACATGGAGGGCGCCCGCAAGTACTTTGAACAATCGCTGCAGTCGGCACGTGACCCCAAGCTGGTCGCCTGGTCGCACATTTACCTCGGCCGCATTTTCGATTTAAAGGAGGACCGGTTTGCCGCCCTCGACCACTATCGGGCGGCGCTGGACGCGGCCGGCGGGGCCCTCCCGGAAGCCGCTCTGGCGGCGCGCCGCGGCATGGAGCAGCCCTATGAGCCTCCGGTGGCGAAGCAGCCGGAGTAGAGGCGCCGAGTTTGCGTAGAGCATCTATGGCATCGCAAATTTTAGGTTCGAAATTTCGCATTAAGGGAGACAGCATGAAACGAGTGGCAGTCATTCTAGCGATATTCAGTGTCGCGGTGTGGGCCGGGGCGCAGACTAGCGGACAACCGGCGAATCAGAACCCGCCGGCGGCGAGTCAGGCCCCATCGCAGAAGTCATCGCCAGGCGCGGCGGCGCCTGCGGCGAAGCGTCCACCGCAAGCCAAGACCGAGCCGGAGTTCGCCGCCTACAAAGCAGCCGCGGCCGATACCGATCCGGCTGCGCTCGAGAAAGCGGCGGATGATTTCGCCACCAAGTTCCCCGACAGCGAACTCCGCTTGCTGCTATACAAGGTCGCGCTGCGCCTCTACCAGAATGCCAACAACGCCGATAAAACCGAGGCCATGGGGCGCAAAGTGCTCAGCCTCGATGGCGACGACCCCGAGGCGTTGTACATGGTTGCCGAGGTCGTCGCCGACAAAACGCATGACACGGATATCGACAAGGACCAGAAGTTCGCCGAAGCCGCCGCCTTGGCGCTGAAGGCCACCCAAACCGTGGACACCGACATCCAAGTGCCCGCGGGCACGCCGCAGGAGAAGATCGACGCCTACAAGGCGCTGCTGCGCTCCAATGCGTATTCCATCCTCGGCACCATCGAGTTCAAGAAAGAAGATTTTCCGGCCGCGCAGGAAAACCTGCAGAAGTCGATCGACGCTTACCCCAGCCAACCGGATCCGGTCGCCGTTCTGCGTCTGGCGCTCGCGCTCGATAAGCAGGGCAAATATCCCGAGGCGCTTAAGGAGGCGAACCGCGCCGTGGAGTTGACTCAGGACAACACGCCGGTTGGCACTCCGGCGCGCCACGAACGCGACCGCTTGCAACAGCTCACCGGAGGCGCGGCCCCGGCCCAACCGCAGACTCCACCGAAGAACTGATCGCCGCTCCTGCAGAGACGGGGCTTGCCCCGTCTCCGGCGTGGGCAAGTCTCGGACGCGGCAAGCCGTATCTCTGCCAAATGAAGTCACGCGAAATCATGACGCTCGAAGAAAGCCTCGGTCACCGCTTCCAGCGCCCCGAACTGCTGCAGCAGGCGCTTACGCACAGCTCCCAGGCCCGCGAAGTCGAGGCGCTCGGCTCCGCCGCCGGTTTGTCCACCGGGGACAACGAAATACTTGAGTTCTTGGGAGACGCCGTGCTCGGCCTCGCCACCAGCGAGGCGCTCTTCCACCGCTTCCCCGAATTCCAGGAAGGCCATCTTTCCAAGCTCCGCGCCCATCTGGTCGGGCAACGCCACTTGCTGCACGTGGCCGAGCGCCTTGAGATTGGCCATTACATGCGCCTCGGTCGCGGCGAGGAAAAAAGCGGCGGCCGCAACAAGGCCAGTCTGCTGGTGGACGCCCTCGAGGCCGTCCTCGCCGCGCTCTATCTCGACGCCGGTTGGGCGGCCGCGCGGGACTTTATCGTGCGCGCCATCGTTGAGCCGGAACTCGCCAACATGGATTTCGAGACCAGCTCCATCCCCGTCATGGATTTCAAATCCGCCTTACAGGAAGCGCTCCAGGCCCGAGGCGGAATGCAGCCGGTCTACACCCTGGTGAAAGAGGAAGGCCCGGAACACAAGAAGACCTTCACGGTGGAAGTGAGATTGCCGCAGCCGGGCCAATTCGTGGGACGCGCTCAAGGCGCCACCAAGAAACGGGCCGAACAGGAAGCGGCGCGCCAAGCGTTGGAGCATCTGGCGTCCTTGCCCGGACCACGGCAGTCGAATGACGGCGCCAACGGCGGCGCGTCGTCGTAAACGCGCGCCCGATTTCCCGTAGAGACGCGGCTTGCCGCGTCTCTGGCTGCCGAAAAGCTCGATCTTGCGCTTGTTTTTCGGTGGCGCGGCGCTTCAGCGCTGCCTAACTGGTCTGTTTCCAGCATCGGCCTTGGCCGCTGCGGCCAGTTGCGGCGCGCAACGAGTTTGTGAGCCATCCGAGACGGCACAAGCCCCGTCTCTACACAAGAATCATGTCGTGGACTGAAAGGATCTTCGCCGGGGATTGGCCCTCAACCGTGCAATCGGTCGCGGGAACCATCGTGATCGCCGTTTTTGTCGTCACTTTCCTCGCCCAGGCGTTTACCATCCCTTCGGAATCCATGGAGCAAACGCTGCTCATCGGCGACTACCTGCTGGTCGATAAATTTTGCTTCGGCGAGAACGCGGGCAGCCGTCTCTTGCCCTACCGCAAGATCCGCCGCGGTGACATCGTCGTCTTCCATTATCCGGTGAATCCCGCGCAGGACTTCGTCAAGCGGGTCGTGGCCTTGCCCGGTGACCGCCTCCGCCTCATCGATAAGCGCGTCTACATCAACGGCATCCCCGCCCTCGAACCGTACGCGCAACACAGCGCGGCGCCGCGCGATTCTTACCGCGACGACTTTCCGCGCACCGATTCTCCCGGCTACGGAGTCGATGCGAAATGGTGGAAGGAGATGTCGAAGCTGGTCGAAGACCGCCAGTTGATCGTCCCCGAGGGCCACTATTTCGTTCTCGGCGACAATCGCGACGACAGCCAGGACAGCCGCTACTGGGGATTCGTGCCCCGCGAAAATATCATCGGGCGTCCGCTTTTGATTTACTGGTCGTCCGCCAATTTGAGCGACGATCTTCCCCCATCGCCCACCCTGGGTGATAGACTTTATCACCTCGCCTACGCCGTCGCTCACGTCTCCCAGATGACGAGCTGGGATCGCACTTTCAGGCTGGTGCGCTGAGGCTGGACTGGTCTCATCAGTGGCTTCGTTCAGCGCCGATAGGAATGCGGGCTTTAGTGCGGATTCACCATTGCTGTATCCTGCTTGTGTAGGGACTACCGCGCTCGGCCGTCCCAGCCGAACGCAGTTCGCCGCCTGCTGGAGTTTCACCACGGGCTGCTGAGAAAATATTTTCGAACGGATGCCAAACGTGCCCCAAAAAGAAAAAGAACAGATCCTTGAAAACCAAAAGCCGGTGGACGAGAAATCGCGCGAAACCACAGTGGAATTCCTCGCCTCCCTGGCCGAAGTGCTGGTCACCGGCCTCTTCATCATCACCTTCGTGCTGCAGGCGTTCGAGATCCCATCGAGCTCGATGGAGGACACTCTGCTCATCGGCGACCACGTATTCGTCAACCGCGAGCAGTTCGCTCCCCCATCCCGTTGGATGGGCAAGCTGATGCCCTATCGCGAAATCCACCGCGACGACATTGCCGTGTTCATGTCCCCGGAACAGCCGGGCCTGTTCTTGGTGAAGCGCATCATCGGCGTTCCCGGCGACCGCATCCACCTGCGCGACGATGTCGCCTACCGCAACGGCGAGAAACTCGTGGAACCGTTCGTCCGCCACAAACGGGAAGAACACAGTCTCTACACGGATAATTTTCCCTCCGTCCCGCCATCGGAATCCTACGGCGTGAGAAACGAAAAATGGGCGGACGAAATGCCTTCGCATATCGTGGGTGATGACATCGTGGTGCCTCCCGACAGCTACTTTGCCATGGGCGACAACCGCGACGTGAGCTACGATAGCCGCTTCTGGGGCTTCATTCCCCGGCAAAACGTCATCGGCCGCCCCGTCTTCATCTATTGGTCGTTTGAGACCCCCAGCGACCAGTACGAAATGCGCGCCTGGGACGACCGCGTGAAATTCCTGGCCCACATCGTCCTGCACTTCTTCGATGAAACGCGCTGGTCGCGCACTCTCAAGGTGGTGAAGTGAAATTTCTGTTCTCCAGGCGCGGGCTGGCCGTCGTCGCCGCCCTCGTGTTGGTCTTATTTCTGTACCGGCCGGGCTTGTACAGATTGCGCACCCGGATTTCCACTTCCATCGGCAGCGCGCTCGGCCGCAGGGTCGCGCTCGACAGCGTGAGCCTGCGCATCCTGCCGCGCCCGGGCTTCGACCTCGAGGGCCTCGTCATCTACGACGATCCCGCATTTAGCGCGGAACCCATGATCCGCGCCCAGGAAGTCTCGGCCGCCATCCGCCTTCGTTCCCTGCTTCGCGGGCGGCTCGAAATCGCCAACCTGAGCGCGACCGAGCCCAGCGTCAATCTCGTCCGCAACCGCGAGGGGCGCTGGAACCTGGCGACCCTGATCGAACGCAACGCCCACATTCCCGTGGCTCCCACCGGAAAACCCGCCTCCGAACGCCGTCCCGCATTTCCCTACCTCGAGGCCACCGGCGCCCGCATCAATTTCAAACTCGGCGACACGAAAAAATCCTACGCGCTCATGGATGCCGACGTGGCGCTTTGGCAGGATTCCGAAAATTCCTGGGGCGCTCGCATGAAGGCCGAACCCGTGCGCACGGACTTCAATCTCACCGATACCGGCCTCCTCCAGATCGACGCCGCGTGGCAGCGCGCTCCCAGCTTGCGCCTGACCCCCGTGCGGATCGCGATGCAATGGAAAAATGGCCAACTGGGACAGATCACCAAATTGCTGAGCGGAAAAGACCGGGGATGGCGCGGCGGACTCACTCTCACGGCGAAGTTATCGGGCACTCCAGAATCCTTGCACATCGAGAGTCAAGCCGTGGTCCAGGATTTCCGCCGCTTCGACATCGTCGGCGGCGAAACCGTGCGCCTCTCGACCACCTGCTCCGGACGCTATAACGCGGTCACCAGCGCACTAGCCGAACTGCTGTGCGAATCGCCCGTCGGCCTCGGCGCCCTCCGCCTGCACGGCAGCTTGGCCCTCTTCTCTCAACCGCCCACCTACGATCTCACCCTCATTGTTGATAAGGTGCCGCTGACCTCCGCGCTTCGCTTGCTGCGCCAGGCGAAAAAGCAGCTCCCCGGCGATCTCACTGCCAGCGGATTGCTGAATGCCGAGTTCCGCGCCACGCGCGATGTTCCCAACCTCTCGAATCTCCCTGAGAACGCGCGCCGTGGCTTATTGCCGCACCAATCGCAGGCCCCATCGCAAAGATGGGCCGGAAGCGGCACGGCAACGAATCTGCGCCTGTCGTCGAAGACGGCGAAGACCGAGGTTGAGTTCGCAGCCATTCCGCTGACGCCCGTGGCCGCCGATTCGCCGGACGTGCCGCAGCGCGGCAAGCTGGGTCGCTCGCACCCATCGGCACGCACCTCGGAAAAAGAGCCGGAGCCCGCCGAACCTCACGTGCGAATTGGCCCGGCCGCTCTAACACTGACCACAAACGCCTCCGCGCCCGTTAACGCCGGTGGCTGGATCTCCGCTCGCGGCTATCGCTTTTTTCTGCGCGGCGGCATCGAATTGAAGAACCTGTTCCGCCTCGAGGACGCGCTGGGCTTGCCCCTCGCGCGCCCGGCCGCCTCAGGCGCGGCCCAGATGGATGTCAGCGTCTCTGGCCCGTGGCAGGGTTTTGCCGTTCCCCTCGCCTTGGGCACTGCGCAACTGCGCGACGTGCGCGCCGAAATGCGCGGCCTGAACGCGCCCATTGAGATAACCTCCGCCGCTCTATCTCTCACTCCGGACGCGGTCTCGATGCGGAACATTTCCGCCCGCATCGCCAGCACGCACTGGAGCGGCGACGTTACGTCGCCCCGCCATTGCGCCGCTCCGAGCGCCGTTCCGATTTCGTTTCAAGGTCCCGCCCCGAATTGCGCCTTTCACTTCGATCTCACCGCCGACCAGCTTTCGACCGAAGAACTCGCCGCATGGTTCACGCTCCATCCCGCCAAACGTCCCTGGTACCGCGTCTTGAATTCCGATTCCCCGCAAGACCCTTCGCCGCTGCTCGCCCTTCAGGCGCGCGGCACCCTCCATGTCGGCCGCTTCTTATTGAAGAAGGTGTCCGCTACCCAGGTCGCGACCCAGGTCGACGTCGATCGCGGCAAGATCGCGTTCACCGCTCTGCGCGCGCAACTCCTCGAGGGCACGCATCTAGGAAACTGGACCCTTGACCTGTCAACTCACGATGCCTCGACCGGGCCCCTGCGCTACCACGCCTCCGGCACCTTGCGCGACATTTCTCTGGCACAGGTCGCCTCGTCAATGAACGATGCCTGGATCGCCGGGACCGCCGACGCGAATTTCGAACTGGATGGATCCGGAGACAGCTTTCGCGAACTGCTGGCGCGCTCCAGCGCCAGGTTGCGCTTCGTAATGCGGAACGGTAGTCTGTCGCATATTACAATCCCCGGCTCGTCTGCGCCTCTGCCCGTGCACCGCTTCACCGGAGACCTGCATCTGGAAAAAGGCGCTTGGGAACTTCTCGCTGGCAAGCTCGAATCGCGCGACGGCCTGTATCGGGTAAACGGAACGGCATCCCCCAGCTCCGGCTTCAACTTCGTGTTGACGCGCGGCGACAACCAATCTTGGACGCTCACCGGGACGCTGGCCAAGCCGCGCATCGTCATTCGTGGCGAAGACGATCGGCCCGCGGCGGATCCACAGACTGTCAAACCGTAAACCGAATTACCCTTTTCAGCACAGCCCCGCTACGGTACGTACCCTGCTCCGCGCAACACTTTTCCCGGTAACGCGTTGGTCGTCTTTCCGCTGTCGATCACTGGGACTCCGTTGACAAGCACGTACTCCATGCCTTCCGACAGCCGGTTCGGATCGTCGTAAGTCGCCACGTCGCGCACCCTCTCCGCATCGAACACCACCACGTCCGCCCACATCCCCTGCTTCAGCACGCCGCGATCGGCGAGCCGCATGCGCTGGGCGGGCAGCGCCGAGAACTTCCGGATCGCCTCTTCCAGCGTCAGCTTCTTCTCTTCTCGAACGTATTTACGCAGGATGCGGGGGAACGCGCCGTAGGCTCTCGGGTGCGGGTGCTCTTCGCCGAGCATGCCCACCGGCGACGTGCCCGAAGCGTCGTTGTCAACCGAAACCCACGGCTGCTGCAGGGCCAGCGCAACGTCCGGTTCCGACATGCCAAAGACCACGCACTCGGTAAACGCCTTGTCTTCGATGAGCAGATCGAAGAGCGCGTCCATCGGATCTTTGTTCATGATCTTGCCAACTTCGCTCAGCCGCTTGCCTTGAAACTTCTTCAGCGCGGGATTCTGAACCACGCTGATGATCACGTCATCCGGGCCTTGGATCTCCTGCCACTCGTTGTCCCAGTCCTTCGAGGGCGTCTCCATGCCTTTTCGAATGCGGGCGCGGGTTGCGGGGTCCTTCAGACGCTCAATCAATTTGGCGTTGCCGCCGTCGTGCGCCCAGGCTGGAACAAAGGCCGACATGTCGTTATGCCACGCCGTGTAGGCGTAGGTATCGGCTTCCACGTCAACCCCTGCGGCGCGCGCTTGGTTGACCCGCGCGATCAACTCGGGCATGCGTCCGAAGTTGGCCTTGCCCGACACCTTGAAATGCCAGATCTCCACCGGAATGCGCGCCTCGCGCCCTATGCGGACCGCCTCGTCTATCGCCTCCAGAACGCTGTCGCTCTCGTTCCTCATGTGCGTCGCGTAGATTCCTCCGGACTTCGCGGCTTCCGATGCCAGCGCGATGATCTCTTCTGTCTTCGCATACGGAGCGGGCGCGTACATCAGCGAGGTCGAAACTCCGGCCGCCCCGTCCCGCATGGCCTCTCGCACCAGAGCTTTCATGGTTTCGAGTTGCTCGGGCGTGGGCTGCACGTCGGCGTCGCCCAGCACCATGCGTCGCACCTGCGTCGCGCCCACGTAGCTGGCAAGATTGATGCCCATACCCTGCTTTTCAAGTCGTGCGAAATATTGCCGGAACGTTCGCCAGTCGGGATCGATCTTGTAATGTTCGTAGAGCGGGCGATTGTTCGCGATGATGGCATCGTTGAGCGGAGCCGCCGAATCGCCCTCTCCGGTGATTTCGGTGGTGATGCCCTGATAGATCTTCGAAGGCAGCCGCGGATCCACCAGAATCGTCATCTCCGACTGGCCAAGCATGTCGATGAAGCCGGGCGCAACCACTTTGCCCTTGACGTCAATCGTGCGCTTCCGCGCAGCGGCGGAAAGATTGCCAATCGCGGCGATCCGGCCGTCGCGGATTCCGATGTCGCCCGAGTACCACGGCGAGCCCGTGCCGTCGACGATGTGTCCATTGCTGATGACCAGGTCGAACGACGAATCGGCGGCCACCACGAAGATTGAGAAAGCCAGCAAGAATGCGAGCGTGAGACAACGAGTTGCGGTCATCAGTTTCCTCCCGGGCCGGTTCTTTCCGGCGCAAGTTGCCCTCCGCTCGGGCGTCCAATCAACGTGCCCAGTAGAATCCAGAGCCCGAGCGCGAGCCATTCCCATCCGGAAAAGTGTCCGGGCACAAACGGAACGAACTTCATCAGCATCATCGCCAACCCGGCCAATGCGCCGGCCACCGCGATGGCGCAATCGGCCAAGCGCGGCCTCATCCACAAATAGGCGGCGCACACCGCGAACCATCCCGCGGCGCAGGCAACCGATCCCACCTCCGAGATCGGAACCAGAATTGCGCTGCCCAAGAACATGCACGCCCCCGTCGCGATTCCAACTGCGGAGACCGCCGTCGCCGGGGTTTGATTTCGCGGATGCACCCCGGCCAGCCGCGCATCCACCAGCCCGCGTCTCCCCATGGCAAACAACAAGCGGCTGGCGGCGATAAAATTTCCGTTGAATACCTTGAACAGCGAAAGCAGCGCGGCGCTCAGAATCACGCTCACGATCCAGCGCGATCCCACCGCGTGCTCGAAAGCCACCGCCGTCATGAACGGCGCGCCAGTCAGCCCGCGCCACGGCGCAACGAACCCCACCGCCGCGATCGCCACGATGTAGAAGACGGCGCCGACCGCGATCGCCGCGAAAATGGCGCGAGAAAATCCCCGCGCCCGGAATTGCGGGCTGGCCTCCTCGGCAGCCTTGGTCACCGATTCGTATCCCGTCATGTAGTAAGGGACGATCTGCAACACCAGCAAAATCGAAACGAACGGAGTATGCGTAAACAAAGGCGGGAAATTGGCGGGCGAACCGCGCGCGACGCCAACCCCGACGAAGACCGCGAAAAGCGCAAGCGTTCCAAACGTGCTCCAGTTTTGAAAGGTGGCGCTCAGCCGTATGCCGCGATAATTCACCACCGTGATCAGCGCCGTGAGCGCCAGGCCGATGGCGAGATGCGTCAGGTAAACCGGCTTTCCCGCCACACGGTATAATTCCATGGAATCGAGCGCGGGAAAAATGTAAGCGGCAATGCGCCCCACCGCCACCGCCTCCCACGGACAGACGATGAAATAGGCGAGCATCATCATCCACCCCGTAAGAAAGCTGACCGTTTGCGGAAACACTTTCGCCGTGTAGGCCACTTCTCCCGCTGCGTCCGGCATCGCCATCACCAGTTTGCCGTACACATAGCCGATGGGCAGCAGCAGAATGCCGCCAATCGCGAAGCCAAGAACGCCGCCCAGCGGGCCGCCGCGCAGCAGCCAATCGTCCATCACCACCAGCCAACCCACCCCGACCATCGCACCCCAGCCCAGCGAGAAGTAATCGGTCACGCGCAATTTGCGGGCGAGTAACGTCATTGGCAGGAACTCGAGGAGTTCTCGATTTGCTCTAGAGGGAGCCGGAAGCGGAAGTGTTGCGGGCGTGATGACAAGAATCCCAGAGACCCGGCAGGCGTCCCACCGGCAAACTCCTGCCAGCGGCCTTGCGGCCTGACACCTGAGACCTGACACCTGCTGTTGCGCCCCATGGGCGCGAATTATATCGCATCGCGACCCTCTGGCGGGATGGCTCAGGCGACCGCGAAGCGCGACGGCGGGCATTCCGCCGACCGCAAGATGCAGATTGCTTCTTTCAGCGAGGAAATCTCAAACACCGTCGTGAGATGCGTCGCCTGCAGCAGCTTGCGAAAAAACGGCGGCGGGTTCACCAGTTTCATCTTCCGAGACCCCTGCATCGCCCAACGCCGCAACTGCATCAACGTTCCCAGTCCGCCCGCATCCAGTTGCTCGACTCCCGAAACGTCAAGCACCAGCACGCGAACACGTTCCAGTTGCTCAATCCGGCGCTGCAACTCGTCGAGCGCCGCCCCACGCACCATGCGCCCCGAGCAGTTCACCACCGCGACATCCTGCAAGCATTCGATTTGGAATTTCAGTTCCATATATCTATTCATACGCACCCGCCCCGGAAAAAGTTCCGTGATCTGCGGTTACTTGATTAGACGGGGCAAGAAAGGAAAAGTCATCAACGCCACGAACTACAGTCCCGCCTCGATCCGGGATCTCGGATCGAGCAGGTCGCGCAGCGCGTCGCCGATAAAGTTGAACGCCAGCACTGCCAGCATCACCGTCACCGCCGGGAAGAGCACCAGATGCGGAGCGTCAAACAGGTGCGAGCGGGCGTCATTCAGCATCGATCCCCAACTTGCGGTGGGCGGCGGCACACCTAATCCCAGGAAACTCATCGTCGCCTCGGCCAGCACCGCCCCCGCCATCCCGATCGCCGCCTGCACAATCACCGGCTGAATAATGTTGGGTAGAATGTGCCTCGTAATAATGTGGAGATCTCCCGCGCCCAGCGCCCGCGCCGCTTCCACAAATTCGCGTTCGCGCACGGCCAGCACTTGCCCGCGCACCAGCCGCGCGTATCCCACCCATCCTCCCAGCGACAGCGCCAGCACGAGGTTGAAAATTCCCGGCCCGCGGAAGGCCACGAACGCGATCGCAATGAGAATGCCCGGGAAGGAAAGAAACGCATTCATCAACACGACGTTGACGAAGCGGTCGATCCCTCCGCCGTAGTATCCAGCCAGGCTGCCAATGATCAGGCCCAGCAGAAGCGAACACGCCACCACGCTGCTGCCGACAAACAAAGAAATTCGCGCGCCCCAAATCAGGCGCGAAAGAATGTCGCGTCCCAGTTCATCAGTCCCGCACCAATGCTCCGCCGAAGGCGTCTGCAAGCGATTCGGCAGATCGATGCGCGCCGGGTCTTGGGGAGCGAGCCACGGCGCGAAAATCGCCGCGCATACAAACACCGCCACCAACACCGCTCCCACAGCCGCCAACGGATTGTGCCGGGCAACGCGCGCGCTCCGCGTCAGTTGCCGGTTCCGAGCGGTCAGTTGCCAGTTGGTTGCCATCCTCGTCAGATTGCTCTCTCTACTTCTCCTCCGTGTCCCCCGTGCCCTCTGTGGTAAAGGTCTTTTCCGGCCGCAGCAGCGGAAACAGAATCACATCCCGAATCGTGTGCGAGTCCGTCAAGAGCATCGCCAGCCGGTCCACTCCCAATCCCACCCCGCCCGCCGGAGGCATCCCATACGACAGCGCGTGGATGTAATTTTCATCCATCTGGTGCGCCTCATCGTCGCCGCGCTCGCGCTCCTTCAACTGCGCATCGAACCGTTGCCGCTGCACCTCCGGATCGTTCAGTTCGCTAAATCCGTTGGCCATCTCCATCTTCCCGGCAAATATTTCAAAGCGCTCGGTCCAGTCCGGCTCGTCCGGCTTCTGTTTCGACAGCGGCGAGATCGCCGTCGGAAATTCGTAGATGATCGTCGGCTGCATCAAATGCTCTTCCGCAATCGCCTCGAACAAATTCGCGATTGTCTTGCCCGCCGGTTCCGCCGGATCGTGTTTCAAATTAATTCCCGCGCCGCGCACCCGCACCACCAGCGCCTCGACCGTCTCGCGCGCCGCGAAATCGCTCATCTCGGGCTTGGCGCCCGCCTTCTCTGGCCAGAATTTAACAATCGCTTCCCGCATCGTCATCCGCCGCCAGTTCGCGTGCGACCAGTTGATCTCGTGCTCGCCCCACTTCGTCTTCGTCCCGCCCGTCACCTCTTTCACAGCCTGCTCGATCGCCGCCTGCGTGGTCTCCAGAATGCCGAGATAATCCGTGTACGCCTGATACGCTTCCAGCATCGTGAACTCGGGATTCCATCTCCACCCCAGCCCCTCGTTGCGGAAATTGCGGTTGATCTCATACACGCGATCAAATCCGCCCACCGTCAGCCGTTTCAAATAAAGCTCCGGAGCAATACGCAGAAACAGGTCCATGTCGAGCGTGTTGTGGTGCGTCTTAAATGGACGCGCCACCGCTCCGCCCGCAATCGGATGCATCATCGGCGTCTCGACTTCCATGAAGTTCTGCCCATCGAAATACCGCCGCAACGATTGCACCAGCTTGCTGCGCTTCAAAAACACTTCCCGCACTTCCGGATTCATCACCAGATCGAGGTAGCGCTGCCGATAGCGCAATTCAACGTCGGTGAGCCCGTGAAATTTTTCCGGCAAAGGCAGCAGGTCTTTCGAAAGAAAGACCAACGCCTCGGCATGAATGCTGAGCTCGCCCGTGCGGGTGCGAAACAGATATCCGCGGACCCCTATGTGGTCGCCCAGGTCGAGCAGCTTCCAGAGATCGAAGCCCGCGTCGCCGACCGCGTCTTTCTTGACGTAGATCTGCAGCCGCTGCCCCTCCTGCTGCAAGTGCGCGAACCCAGCCTTGCCCATCAGCCGGATCGCCATGATCCGCCCCGCAACCCGCACCGTCACCCGCGGCGCTTCCAGTTCCTCCGTCGTCCGCCCGCCATACTCGGCCAGAATCTGCGCCACCGTGTGGCTGTAATCGTACTTGCTCGGATAAATCGCATGACCGAGAGCCTCAATCTTCTTCAGCTTCTCGCGCCGGATTTCATAAATATTTTCGTCGAGTGCCAAGGGGTGTCCTTCGCCGTAAGGATTCAGATCCGCCGCAGACAGCGGGCGAAACCTTGATTATAAACAAGCGTTGGAATCGGGAGAGATTTCCCGTGGCAGCGCGACATGAGCGCCAGGGACGTGGAATCGCGCGCTTCGCGGATTACAGCACGAAAATCGGCATAGGGGGGAGAGTCGCCTCTCCTCCCCTGCCACACCACCGGACATGCGGGTCCGCATCCGGCGGTTCAGTTCGGTTGAGCGGGAGTACGTCCCGCAACCGAGGAAGACCGAGC
>JBEKQG010000075.1:0-22914 GCA_049519955.1 Terriglobales bacterium | reverse complement strand
ATCTTTCCCACCTCTCCGCTCGCCGCCGAAGCCCTCTACCGCGCCGCCGACATTCGCTGGCAGATCGATAAATCGGACATGCAATCGCGCCCTTCCGCGCGCGAGAAGCAATCCTACCTTCGCGAAGGCATCGAAGAGCGATCGATGAAGCAGGTGATGAAGAAATTTCCCGATACCAAGTGGGCGCAACTCGCCGCTTTCCACCTGCTTGACAACAAACTCTGCGGGGACTGGCAGGGATCTTCCAAGTGTCCCGACAAGGAAGCCGACATCTACGAGAAATACGCGAAGGAACACCCCGAATCTCCGGCCGCTCCCGAGGCGATGTATAACGCCGCTTCTCGCCGCGCCGCGCTGATCGAGATCTATAAGACGGAAGAACAGCCGAAGAAGTCGGACCAGGCGAAAGATCAGGCCATCTCGCTCGCCCAGCAGTTGATTTCCAGGTATCCGCAAAGCGACTGGTCCAGCCGCGCGCAAAACCTGCTCTTCCTAGTGCAGCAAGGAGTGCCGACCTACGGAAACGCGATTCAATAGGGGCGCAATCTGGCAGAACAGATTTGCTAGATCATCGTCGCGAGTGATCTGGATCACAGTCCCGCGTTCGCCGCTTCCGCTACAGTATTCCCAGGCATGGGCGGATTCTCCATTCTCACCAACCGCAAACGCGCCGTCGTGGCGCTGGTGCATTCGGTCGTGTTCCTCCTGATTGCCCTCCGGCAGATGATTGCCGCCCGTCCCGCCGCTGGCATCTGGCTGCCATCCACGGTGTCCCGAGGAACGTGGATACTCTGCGGGATCTTTGTCATCGTCTCCTCCATCCTTTTGTGGCTCTTACTCATTTCCCGCGGATGGATGGAAAAATTCTATTTCGCATTCTGCACCGTCAGCGCCACCTCGGGCTTGCTCCGCACCGTCGCTGGCGACCAGGCCTTTCACGCCGGGCTCTACATAAGAGTTATCATGCTGGTCAGCGCGGTCGTGGTGGGACTGCTAATCGTCCGTGCACATTCGCGCGCCGACTCTCACGCAAACTCGGAATGCGCGGAAGAGGGCAGTTAGATTGTGCCATCTCCCCAGCTTACGAATACTTGGTTTTAGGTTGCCGCTCTTCTGGCCCTGGTGCAGTGGATTTCCACTTGAGCTGCTGGCCGGCTTCGATTGCTGTTGACAACGATGCAAGCGGTGCTGTAAACGATGGTGTCTCATCAGCGCCGGAATTTCGCGTGAAGATTGCCATGGCCAGGGAAAATTCGAACCGCGCACTGGGGCAGCGATGATGTACCCGGTTACGCCGTTCCGCAGCACCGGGCCACAAATTGGGATTCGCGACCTCAAGAGCCTCGACGACCTCAGACAGCTCAGAGCGGTGGAGAGGGAAGTCTGGGGGATGGCGGACGAGGACGCGTTGCCGCTGACGCTGGCCGTTGCATGCCAGGCGGCGGGGAACATTTTCGTCGGGGCGTTTGACAAGGACGACAAAGGTAAAGACAAGGAAAAGCTGGTCGGGTTCGTCTTTGGATTTCTGGGCCGGGAGCACGGGCAGACGACGATCCACTCGCACATGCTGGCGGTGCTCGATCGGTACCGGCATCTGGATCTGGGCTTGCGGTTGAAGCAGGCGCAGCGCGAGCGCGCCATGGCCATGGGCGTTCGCGAGATGACGTGGACCTTCGATCCGCTGCAGTGCCGGAACGCACACTTTAATTTCTCAAAGCTGGGCGTGGTTTCCGACAGTTATAAAGTGGATTTCTACGGGCCGGGAACTTCCAGCGTGCTGCATCGGAATGGAACCGACCGGCTGTGGGTGCGCTGGGTGCTCAATTCGCGGCGGGTGCGAGACCGGCTGGCGGGCCGGTTGGCAGGTGAAGCCGCCCGGGTGGAAACGCTCGATGCCATGCGCCTGCTGTCTCCGCTCGTGAGCTTCGATCCCAGCGGAAAACCGGGACGGGCAGATCCAGGGGAATCGCTCGCAAGGCAGCGCGTGAGTGTCGAAATCCCCGGCGACATTCTGGAGGTCGAGCGCGGCGATATGGGCCTGGCGCGAGAGTGGCGCGAGGCGACGCGATGGGCGTTTCGCGAGGCCCTGAATGCGGGATTCGTGGTGACCGAGTTCTGCCGTACGATTCGCGGGCAACAGGGGCCGGGAGCGTACTTGCTGCAGCGTGGGGCGGTGAGCGAGGTTGTTCCGGAATTATAGAAGAGCTGCGTGCCGCGGGGACGCGGTTTGCTCGAAGCTCGTGACGCAAAAGCGCGGAATCGGACCGCTGGCCGAAAGAAATTTCTAAAGAGGCTGGTGGTCATGCGCTGTAAAATCATTCGATCTCGAGTCCAACGCTGGGGCAGCGCCGCCCAGCAATTCTCATGATCTGAGGAAGGTCCCATGGCTGATGCACCCGTGACGCAGACGAACATCGATTCGACCCTTAACGAGCAGCGAAGTTTTGCGCCGTCCGCCGAGTTTTCCGCGCAGGCGCGGATCAAGAGCCTCGCCGAATATGAGGCCCTCTACAGAGAATCGGTCGAGCAACCGGAAATTTTCTGGGCCCGCGCCGCCGAAGAGTTGCACTGGTTCAAAAAATGGGACAAAGTTCTGGAGTGGAAAGCGCCCTGGGCCAAGTGGTTTCTCGGTGGGCAGCTTAACCTCTCCTATAACTGCTTGGATCGCCATGTGCGGACGGCACGCAAGAACAAAGCGGCGCTGATTTGGGAAAGCGAACCGGGCGAAGTCCGCACCTACACCTATCAGCAACTGTGGAAGGAAGTGCAGAAGTTCGCCAACGTGCTCAAGGGACTTGGCGTCCGAAAGGGAGACCGCGTCGCCATCTACATGGGCATGACGCCGGAGCTGCCGATTGCCATGCTGGCCTGCGCCCGCATTGGCGCGCCGCATTCGATTGTATTTGGCGGATTCTCTTCCAACGCGCTGGTCGATCGCATTCACGATTCGCATGCCGTCGCCGTCATCACGCAGGACGGATCGTACCGGCGCGGCGCCGAGGTCAAGCTGTTTCCGGCGGTGGAAGAGGCGCTGAAATCGTGTCCATCGGTGAAGCATGTGGTGATCTATGAGCGCACGGGGACGGCGATCAACACGACGGCGGGCCGCGACCACTGGTGGCATGAACTGATGGCGAAGGCTTCGGACGAGTGCCCAGCCGAGCCGCTCGATGCCGAACACCCGCTTTACATCCTCTACACTTCGGGCACGACGGGGAAGCCGAAAGGCGTGGTGCATACCACGGGCGGCTACTCGGTGGGTACGTATCTCTCGACGAAGTATGTTTTCGATCTGCGCGAAGAGGACACGTACTGGTGCACCGCCGACATCGGTTGGGTTACCGGCCACAGCTACATCGTCTATGGCCCTCTGCAGTGCGGTGCCACCAGTGTGATGTATGAAGGCGCGCCGAATTTTCCCGAGCCCGACCGCTTCTGGTCAATCATCGACCGGCATCAGGTCACCGTGTTCTACACGGCGCCGACGGCGATCCGAACGTTCATCAAGTGGGGCGACGAGTGGCCGAAGAAACACAAGATGGAAAGCCTGCGCCTGTTGGGCACGGTCGGCGAGCCGATCAATCCCGAGGCCTGGATGTGGTATCGCGAGGTGATCGGCCATGACCGCTGCCCGATTGTCGATACCTGGTGGCAGACGGAAACCGGCTCGATCATGATCTCGCCGATTCCGGGGGCGATTGCGACCAAGCCGGGTTCGGCGACGCGGCCGTTCTTCGGTGTGGTTGCGGAGATCGTGGACATGGAGGGCAAGCCGGTGCCATTGGGATCGGGCGGTTATCTCGTCATCCGGCAGCCATGGCCGGCGATGCTGCGGACGATTTACGGCGATCCGGACCGTTACGTCAGTCAATACTGGTCGCAAATTCCGGGCACGTACTTTACCGGCGACGGTGCGCGCAAGGACAAAGACGGTTATTTTTGGATCATGGGGCGCGTGGACGATGTGCTGAACGTCTCCGGCCACCGGTTGAGCACCATGGAAGTGGAGTCGGCGCTGGTGGCGCACGAGAAGGTCGCCGAGGCCGCGGTCGTCGGCCGGCCGGACGACATCAAGGGGCAGGCGATTTCGGCGTTCGTGACTTTGGAGCAAGGGGTGGCGCCGACGGACGCGCTGAAAGAAGAACTGAAGAAATGGGTGGCGAAAGAGATTGGCGCGCTGGCCAAGCCGGATGAGATACGTTTTACCGACACGCTTCCGAAGACGCGCAGCGGGAAGATCATGCGGCGCTTGCTAAGAGAGTTGGCGAGCAGCGGGGAAGTGAAGGGCGACACGACGACGCTGGAGGATTTCGGAGTGATCGCGAAGCTGAAGGAGCAGGACGAAGTCTAACGCGAGCGCCTTAGTTTGATTGCGATCCGATGGACTGGTGTTGTTCGCGCATCTGGTGCAGGAAGGTCTCGACCGGCGCCTGAAACTGGCCCCGGAACAGATCGAGGAGTGCGTCTGCGGTTCTGGAGCCGCTTGCGGAAGCCTGGAGAGCAACCACGCCGTCGGTGGGCGATGATGTTTCCAGTCCGTCGGGTTCGACCTGCAGCTCGGGAGATTGATCTCGGTTGGCGCGCAGGGTGGTGACCATGCGGAGCACGCGGTCCCGTTGCTCGGTTGTGGCCTGTATGAACTCCACTCCCATCCCGAAGTCCGGATGCGCGACCAATACGACGCCGGCGGCGCGGTTGTCGGGGTCGGCGGTCTTGATAGAAAGGGTGACTCGCGTGCCCCTCGGGAACGGCGAGTTTGTCGTGAGATAGCAGCCGCCGAGGCTGAGGTCGGTGACGAGGCAATTCACGGGTGGATCGTCCTGTTCGACATCGGGGAGCCGGCTGTTCAACCACTGGCGAAGGATGTTGCGGTCCTCGTCGGTGGCGTCTATGAAGCGGACACCGACCTGATCGCCATTGCCTCCCCAGGCGAGTTCCCCATGGATTTCGAGCTTCCCGTTCATGCCCGGCAAGTCGAGTGAGAAGCGTAGCTGGCTTTCCCTGGCGACGCGACCGGTAAACTGGATCGCCATGCCGCCTTCGCACAGGTCGATGGTCTTGGCTGTATAGCGGGCCGATCCGAAACAGGCGACCGGAATCTGCACTGCGACCCGCGTCTGGCGCCGCCGCTCGCGCTTCATCAGGGCCCGGACCGCGCGAAAACTGGATTTGGCGCGCTCGACCGCGAAGGGTTTGTGGAGGATGAAATGCGCCCCCATTTCAAAACCAGCCTTGAGTCCGACGGAAGATTCCACCAGCATGATCGCGAGGGCCCGTTTGTTGATGGGAGAGGCTTTGGCGCCCCGCAGGACGCTGCCAGCTTCCTCCGTATTCGACCCATCCACAATGATGGCCTCGAAACGCTGGCGGGTGATCAGGCGGATCGCCGCCTCCGCCTCCGAGCAATGCTCCACGCTAATTTCCAAGTCACTGAGAACACGGCGCAGGATACGCACCGTCTTCTCGTCGGAACTCAGGAGTAGAGAATTCAAGTCCATGTTTCGACTCGCGATGCAGACCGGCTATTGTGCCCGGTCCCGCCCTTGCCGAGGTGGTGAAGGCTCTGTGCCACGCCCACGCGCGCAGAGGGTGGGGGCGATCACCCACTCCCCCGATTGGGCGTCGCATTACATCCCCCGTTTGCACTCTATGGTGCATGGGGTTCCATGGTCAACGCCAAGGTATGGTCTGGGGGTTACTCCGGTCACAAATTTTCCAGGCCACACTTTCCAAACGATGTCCTTGCCAGTCTTAATCGGCTGGGCGATGGCGGCTCATTAGCGGGTTGAGGGAAAAATCGACTTATGAATGTCCAGTTGTCAAAAGGGGGCATCTGATTTTCTGTAGAAACCCGGCAAGCGTCGTCCCCGCGGGCGACAAGCCGCGATTCTACAGCGAGATACGCGTTCCTCGGCAGGCCGGAAGAGGTTCTGTCCGGCGGGCACGGCACTGGAAGGTACTCCTTTGGGATCAAGTGCAAGAGGCTCTGCTGAAAGGAGATACCAGCGGGTGCGGAGCGGATCCCATTTTTCTATTGACTTGCATCGGAAAGCCTATTATTATCAATAGCTTCCATGGAGTGCGAGGGGCTTGGATCGGTGGATTGGTTTGCCATTTTGCGGGTGAATCCCCTGGGCGCTTTTTGGAATCAAACCATAAAGAGACTTGAAACAGGCGGTTCTTATTACATACACAAGAGGGCATATTTTTCATGGCTAAACGACGTGGAAACCCGAACTGGGGCAAGCCCGAGCCTATCGGGCCGGTGACTCCCACAATTACGGAATTCGAGCAGGTCGTGCACGAGTACAAGCTCTCCCCCGACCAGTATTTGCGCTCCACGCGGCTGCGGGAGTGGGCGCGCCGGAACAAGAACTCCAAGTACATCCCCGAGCCCTTGCTGGAAGCTTGGGGTTTTGAAATTGAATCCACCCTGTAACCGCAGGGAGATGGTTTTACTGGGAGGGTCGCTTGAGGCGACCCTTTCCTGTTTTATGCGGTATCTTTAGGTTCTAAAGAGGTTTGAAAGATCGGATGGCAAGAATCCTACGCCTATGACTCCTAACACACCCTTTACCGATGTCCCCACCGCGATCGAGGAGATACGCGCGGGTCGAATGATCGTTGTGGTTGACGACGAGGACCGCGAAAATGAAGGCGATCTCACGCTCGCCGCCGAAAAGGTCACTCCGGAAGCGATTAATTTCATGGCCAAGTACGGGCGTGGTCTGCATTGTCTGGCGATGACCGAGGAACGGCTCGACCATCTGCGCATAGGCCTCATGACCACGGAGAACACTTCGAACTACGGTACGGCGTTCTGCGAGAGCATTGATGCGCGCGATGGCGTTACCACCGGCATTTCGGCGCATGATCGCGCTCGCACCGTCCAAGTGGCCATCGATCCAGCGACGCGGCCCTCGGATCTGGCGCGGCCGGGCCACATGTTTCCGCTGCGCGCGCGGAAGGGCGGAGTGCTGGTGCGGGCCGGCCAAACGGAGGCTTCCGTGGATCTGGCCCGGCTGGCGGGCATGGTTCCGGCGGGGATCATCTGCGAAATCATGAAGGACGACGGCACGATGGCGCGCGTGCCCGACCTGATCGAATTCTGCCGCACCCATGAAATGAAAATGCTCACGGTCGCGGAGTTGATCCGCTACCGCATGCAGCATGAGCGCTATGTGCATCGCGTGGGCGAAGCGCTGGTCGAAACCAAGTACGGTCAATTCCGCCTGATCGCCTACGAGAGCGAAGTGGATGGAGGCGGGTCGCATATGGCGCTGATTCGCGGCGACATCAGCGATTTATCAGTTCCCGTGCTGGTTCGCATGCACGCGCACTGCCTGCTGGGCGACGTGTTCGGCGCCACCGGCTGCGACTGCCATCAGACGCTCGAGGCTTCGCTAAAGGTTATCGCCGAGGAAGATCGGGGCGCGTTGATTTACCTGCACCAGACGTCCAAAGGATTCACGGCGGAGAAAATCGGCGACCAGTCGTTTCTCACGTTTCATCGGGAACGGCGTTTGCCGTCGCTGCCCGAAAGCGAACGCAAAACTCATCGCGAGATCGGACTGGGAGCTCAGATCCTTTTCGATTTGAATTTGAAGCGCATTCGCCTCCTGACCAATTACCCGCGAAGGGTGGCTGCGCTCGAAGGCTTCGATATCGAGATTGTGGAGCAGGTTCCGGTGAAGCTCGCCGTCCCGAAACCATCACTGGCTCCGAAACCTTCCCTGTAGATACGCGGATTGCCGCGTATCTACTAGAACGGCTTCCGCGGCGTGATCACCTCGTCCTTGATGAAAAACTGTGCCGAGCACATAGTGGAGCCGCAGATTGTCGGCAGGAGCCCGGCCATCTGCTTGCGCGTAATCAAGCCCAGCGTGCCGCACGTCGGGCAGGAGAGCACAGCCCAATAGGGATCTTCAAGTTCTCCCACTTCGCCAGCGTTCTCCAGCACGAACACGGTGCCGGGTTCCATCTGCTCGGGAATCCACTCTTGGATAATGCTCAATTCACCGATCATCATGCCTCCCCGCTTCCCGTTTATGCTCTTCGATCCCGCCGTACAGGCCGGATCCGTTCCGAAACCGCGGCCTTCTTGCGCGACTGAATCTCCGCCCGGACCCGGCGGACTTCGTCGCTCAGGCATATATCGAACATCGGCTGCCGGGCGTTCTTCAACAGGTCCACGACCTGCCGGGCCGAGGTGCGCAGATACAGATGCGTGCCGTCGGTGAGCAGGTGATACTCCGACGACGCGCCGACCGCGGCGGCCAGACTGGTGCCGAATTCCTGCTGTAGGAAGCCGATTACCTTGCGCATGCGCTGGAGCGAGAAGCCGCGGCGGCGGAGTTGGCAGATGACGGTCGCGGTGACGAGTTCGTCCCAGTTGTAGATGCGGCGGTGCCCCTGGCGGCTGGGCGCCACGATGCCGCGTTCATCCCACCATTGCAGTTGGCGGGCGGTGATTCCGGTCAGGGCGATCACTTCGTTGGATGTGAACTTTTGTTGCATTCCGAGCGCGTCCTGTTTCAAACAATCATGCGTATGAATGTTTGAAACATTTTAGGCCGTGGACGGCGGAAACCAACCAACGTTTCCTTCTTTGGGGTGTTGACTAGGCGGGTACGCTGGGTGGAAGTGCGGTGTCAAAAAGCGGTGTGGAAGCGGGGCTATGCCCCGCTTGGACGGGGCGGATGCCGCCCCCACACGAAAAGCTCTAGATGAACATCTCGTCTTGCGGGACGCCCGCTCCGTTTCTCGGATTGCGTCTTTTCTGGCCGAGAAAGACCTCGAATCCGGTGGCGATCGCGTTCATCAGGCCGTTGACCTGGCGCAGCGGAGAGATCACGGTCCGGTGGACGACTTCGCTGGTCTCCTCGACCCTGTCCATGGTGCGATTGAGCAGCTCATCGGCACGGATGACTTGCAGCCGGGTGCGGTCGAGGGCATCGGTGAGCGTGGCGTCGATGCGGCCGAGTTGAGTGCGCACCAGAGCGCTGGACTCCGACAGGTTGACGCTGATCACGTCGATCTTCGGGCGCAGTTCAATCAAGATGCTCTGCACCGTTTCCATCGTGCTCCGCACCGTGTCCATCGTGGGGAGAGCCTTACTCTTTACTTCGGCGGCGAGAGCTTCCATCTTTGCAGTGCTCTTGCGGATCGTGAGGTAGAGGATGATCAGAATTCCCGCCTGGATCACGACCGCGAACGTAGTCGCCGCAATAAAAATCATTAGGAGAGTGTTATCCATGGCTGCTCCTGCTGCCGTTGCCGCTAGATGTTCTTGGGCGGTTCGACCGGGGCCGCGGTCGTCTCGTTATACGCCTGCTTGCCGGCCTCGTAGGCGTTGCGGAACTGCTCTTTCTGCTGGTTGATCGCATCGCGTCCGCGGTCCACCCAGTCGCCTGCCTGTTCGCGTGCCCTGCGAGCGGCCTGACGTGCGCGTTCGCTGCCTTCCTGCGCCTTGGAGCAAATTGCGTCGCGCATTTCATCGCCGGAGCGCGGCGCGTACAACACCCCGACCACAGCTCCGACACCGAGACCCGCCAGGAACCACAAGAATCCGTTGCCTTCACGATCCGCCATAACTACCTCCTGAATTTCTCTGTACACCGGATGGTAGCACCGGGATATGGGAAAGACAATTCAAGCCGTCGCCGGGTCGTGTCCTAATTCGGTTGCGTGTCCCCGGCCCGAGCCACCTCCGTGGTGAGGTTCTGGTTCGTGAACGCCCCGGGAATCGCAGCAGGAAAGAACCTCTTGTGCGGGACGCGCGAAAGGCGGAGAATGGAGCGTTTTTCAGGAGGCGCTTTTTGTCCGACCGCAAGTATAGGCAACGCGGATACCAGGATTCCGGCGGTGGAGCGAAGAAGGAGTTCGAGAAGCCGGCGGCTGCGAAAAAGGAGAACACCTTCGGGCCCCGCCCGATCAACATGCCGGGAACGCGGACGGTCTCGCGCTGCGCGGAATGTGGCGCGCTGCTCCAGAACCTCTCGGGCGAGGCTGGGAAATGCCCGAAGTGCGGTTTCGACCTGCACGCCTGCAAACAGTGCGAACACTTCGATCCGTCGAGCCGCTTTGAATGCAATCAGCCGGTTCCGGCCAGGATCTCACCCAAAGACAAGCGCAACGACTGCTCGCTGTATTCGATACGCGTGATGGTGGAGAAGGAAACATCCAGCAAAAGCAGCCAGCGCCCGAATGACGCGCGCGCGGCGTTCGACAATCTGTTCAAGGACTGAAAGTCAGTTCTCAGTTCTCAGTTCTCAGCTAAAGCGGGATTTTTCTGAGAGCGTTTTGCCTTATTTTCTTGCCTAATTACTCCAAAGGTACTAACCAACTTAAAAAAGTCCAAAGCATATCAATCTCCCGTGCTCATTCGCGAGCACCCGAATGTGGATCCTATCCAACGTCGGCGAGAGAACTGTGTTGCGCGAAAGGACAAGAAAACAAATGATGGGCTGTGCTCCCACTCGAGCACGCAACCGCCGGCTGAATGACAAGCAACGCCAGAGTGAGTCCGGAAGCCCTACTTTTTGTTTTTCTCGTCGGCTTTGGCCTCAGCTTTTGCTCCTCTAATTTCCGCAAGGAAGGGCTGGGCTGCGGCTGGAACCGGCACTTTGCCCAACAGCAACGCCCGAGTTGTGACCTTGTGTCCGTACATCGCGTGCCGGGAATCATTGTTTTGACGGAGCGACGCGCCTTCCAACGTGAGCCCGGCGAACGCACCCTTGTCACGGGAGTAGGTCAGGATCTCCGTATCCAACTTCCAATCCGTACCGGCCTCGGCATGGCGTCCAACTGGACCCGCTGCCGCGGAAGCGTCCCCGCCAACTTGGAAATTACTGGAGAGCAGCCTTTGCATCGCTTTGTCATTCTGAAAGATCATTACCACGTCCACGGCTTCCACCCCGATCTGGAGCCCCCAGCTTCCGCCCGAAATCGTGATGAACGCGGGCGCGCTCCAGCCATTCGCCGTGCGGCAGGTGGCGACGCCTTTGCCTTCTTCAGCTCCGAAGATAAAGCCGCCTTTGACCATGTGCGGTATAACCCCTATGCACTTTGCGTGCTGCAACACTTCTTCCGGGATTCCCTTGTCGGGCATCCCCATGATTTCGTGCATCACACTGGTGGCGTTGTTCAGCCGGCCGGTGGCATCTTCCAGCGCCGACCCCGCCCAGCACAGCGTGCCGAGACCCAACATGGCAAGTACGAACATTACTTTTTTCATGGAACAACCTCATGTCTGTCACCACCCGGACGACCGGGCAAACCGTGTCTGGGTCGGCCAGGTCAGGCCGTCTGGTATGGCGGGCAAACTGCCCTTTTGAGACACCAATACCTTCGCTCACTTGCCCCTGGCAATACTGTGCAAAATGGATCACTTCGTGTGCCATCAAACAAACTCCCGAAACAGAGCAGGATGCGCTTCGGCGTTCTTCCTCAGGTAAAATAAGGGGTTTGATCGAATTTACCGAAAGGGAACTTCCATGATTTTGGCTCGACACGATATGATCGGCCTCGCGCTTCTTTTGCTCGGCGTAGTGGGTTTGGCGATGCCGTCCTCCGGCCAATCTCCGTCGTCTTTTGTTTATCCGCAAGCGCGGCGGGGCGATCAGGTTGACGACTACCACGGGGTCAAGGTTGCCGATCCCTACCGCTGGCTTGAGGACACGGACTCGGCCGAAACTCTCGCCTGGGTGGAGGCCGAGAACAAACTGACTTTCGGCTATCTGGAGCGGATTCCGTATCGCCAAAAGATCCGGGAGCGGTTGACCAAATTATGGAACTACGAGCGCTTCTCGGTTCCGGAGCAGAAGGGCGGACGCTATTTCTTCAGCCACAACGACGGTTTGCAGAATCAGGCCGTGCTGTTGGTGGCCGAGTCGCTCGAAGCCAAACCCCGAGTATTGCTTGACCCCAACACGCTGTCCTCCGATGGCACAGTGGCACTGGCTGGCTATTCGATTACCGAGGACGGCAAGCGCATGGCCTACGCTCTGTCGGCTTCGGGCTCGGATTGGACGGAATGGCGTGTGCGTGACGTGGCTACGGGAAAGGACCTCCCCGACCTGATCCAGTGGGTGAAGGACTCGGGCGTTGCCTGGACGAAGGACGGCAAGGGTTTCTACTATAGCCGCTTTGCCGAGCCCAAGGGCTCGATGATGCGCGATGCGAACTATTTCAACAAGCTTTACTACCACATTCTGGGCATGCCCCAGTCCGAAGACGCGCTCATCTACGAGCGGCCCGACAATAAAGAGATGGGGTTTGGCGCTGGGGTCAGCGACGACGGCCACTATTTGGTCATTCAGGTGTATGAGGGCACATCGCCGAAGAACCGCGTTTACTACAAAGACCTCACGCAGGCGGATTCGCCAGTGGTCAAGCTGCTCGACGACTTCGACGCGCAATATTCGTTTATCGATAACGATGGCCCGGTTTTCTGGTTTCAGACCGATCTCGACGCTCCTCGCGGCCGGCTGCTGGCCATCGACACGCGGCATCCCGAGCGCGCCAACTGGAAGACGGTGGTCGCGCAAAGCGCCGACAAGCTCGAGTTCGCCAATGTTGTGGACGATCTTTTTCTCCTCGGATACCTGAAAGACGCGAGCACCGAAGTCCGCGTCTACGATCTCGAGGGCAAGTTTTTGCGTGATGTGGACCTGCCCGGCATCGGCAGTGCGGAGGGGTTTGGCGGCAAACGCAAAGACAAGGAGACTTTTTACCGATTCACGAGTTTCATCTTTCCGACCACCATTTATCGCTACGACCCGCAATCGGGCAAGAGCGCAATCTTCCGCCAGCCTAAGGTCGACTTCGACGCGAACCAGTTCGAAACCAAACGGGTTTTCTACAACAGCAAGGACGGCACGCGCATACCCATGTTTCTGACCTACAAGAAGGGACTCAAGCTCGATGGCGAGAACCCCGTGCTGCTGTATGGCTACGGCGGATTCGACATTTCAATGACCCCCGAGTTCTCCGTTCCCAATCTTGTCTGGCTCGAAATGGGAGGCGTGTACGCCCAGCCCAACTTGCGTGGGGGAGGCGAATACGGTGAGGAGTGGCATGTGGCGGGCACGAAGCTGCACAAGCAGAACGTGTTCGACGACTTCATTGCGGCGGCGCAGTGGCTCATCGCGAACCATTACACCTCCACTCCGAAATTGGCCATTAGCGGAGCCAGCAACGGCGGCCTGCTGATCGGCGCGTGCCTGACGCAGCATCCCGAGCTCTACGGAGCGGCCCTGCCGGCAGTTGGGGTGATGGACATGCTGCGCTTCCAGAAGTTCACGATTGGGTGGGGCTGGACATCGGACTTTGGATCTTCCGACAATCCCGAGGAATTCAAGGCCCTGTATGCGTACTCGCCGCTGCATAACCTGAAACCTGGAACCATGTATCCGCCGACGCTGGTGATCACCTCCGACCACGACGATCGCGTGGTTCCCGGCCACAGCTTTAAGTTCGCCGCCACGCTCCAGGCGGACCAGGCGGGACCGGCGCCGGTGTTGATTCGCATCGAGACCAAGGCGGGCCACGGCGCGGGGAAGTCCATGACCAAGCTGATCGAAGAGACGGCGGACGATTGGGCGTTTGTGGCCCACAGTCTCAACATGAAAGTGGCGCTGCCATAGCCGTGTGCGGTGGATTTCGAAGGCCATAAACCAGCGATCAATGCATCGCTGAAGCGATGCACTGATACGAACCTCAATATGAGGGGCGCAGGCAAGGTGGGACGCCCAAGGGCATCCAGAGTGCGCGGCGCTTCCCGCATCGCGACTGGCAAGAGGGAGGAGTCGAGCAATCCGCTTGCCTTAGCGGGATTACATCCTTATAATCCGCTCACCGGAATAATGTTAAGCTGCGCCATATTGGCAGGCGTCGCATGATTCTCGGGATCGGTCATTTTGAGTGTCCGAGAAGGTTTGGTTGATAGTGCGGGCCCGACACTAGGATTAGGATGGAACCGGGCAAGAGGTTTACTCCAGTTTCCCCGAAGAGTTAAGGAGCCACAGGAATGAAGAAAATTATTCTCGCGATATTGCTGGTAGCCGCAGTTGCCGCCATCGCTCAAACCGCTGCCCCGCCAGTGCCACAAACTGCCCCGCCGGTGCCGCAAGCTGCCCCGCCAGCGCCGCAAGCTGCCCCGCCAGCGCCGCAGGCTGCTCCGCCAGTGCCTCAGAAAAAGGAAATCAAGGACCCGGCCGAATATAACGCCTACATGGGAGCGGCGCAGCAGACCGATGCCGCGGCCAAGGTGAGCGGTTTGGAAGCGTTTGTCAAGCAGTATCCGAACAGCGTGATGAAGGAAGACGCTCTGGAAGCCCTGATGGGCGCCTACCAGCAGGCACTCAGTCAGTCCAAGACGCCCGACCTGCAGACGCTCAATCAGTCCAAGATGCTGGACACAGCGCAGAAGGTCTTGCAGGTGAATCCGTGTAACATTCGGGCGCTGGCGATGCTCGCGTTCACCAAGAACGCGCAACAGAATTATGCGGAGAGCTGAAGGACGGCGCGGCGGCGATTTTCAACGGCGCGGCTGGAGTTAGCGCTTTCCAGGCCCAGGTTCAGGCCAAGACTACCGACTACGCGAAGGCCGAGAAGTATCTGCGGGCTGCGGTGGAAGCGGATCCGACGAACCTGCTTAACGTCTATGACCTGGCACGCGCTTACCTGGCCGTGGATACGGACGAAAAGTTCGCGGATGGGCTCTTCTTTATCGCTCGCGCGTCGAATCTGCAGTCGGGCCCGGGCAAGGATGCGATCGCCAAGTACGGCAAGAGCAAATACACCAAGTACCACGGCAGCGACGAGGGATGGAAAGAACTCCTGGCACAGGCGGCTGCCATGCCGTTGCCAACCGGCATCACGATCAAGAAGTATGTGCCGCCGACTCCCGCCGAGCAGTGCACCAATCTGTTGAAGACGAAGAAACCGGTCGACATGACCTTTGCGGAGTGGCAGTTATGCCTCTCGGAAGGCGCGCCTGAGGACGCTGAGAAGGTCTGGAGTGCGCTCAAAGGAAAGCCGCTGCAGATGCTGGCCCATATCATCAGTATCGACTCCTCAGTCAAATCAACCAAACTGCAATTGGCTGGGAGTGAGGACGACGTTGAAGCCAAGCGCGCGGACATCGATCTGACGATGACGGCAGCAATCCCGGCGAAGCAGATGCCGAAGGAGGACACGGACTTCACCTTCGAAGGAACTCCGGTCTCCTATGTTGCGAAGCCATTTGTGATGACGATGAACGAGGGGGCGTTGCTGGTGAAGGCGCCACCGAAGCCGGCTCCGGGGCACAAGAAGCCTGCGGCGAACTGAGGTCTCAGATCGCAGGGAATCCCTGGCGGAGAAGAATCTGTAAGAGCAAGAACGAGGGCGGTTCCGGCCGGGATCGCCCTTGTTCTTGGTGCGCAAGAAGGTACCTGGCCGCAAGCCGCGAGCTGCCAGCGAAGCCTAGCGGGCCTGTTTCCTCTCGATCATGACGGGACGGGCGCTGCGCGGCGGCCGCTTGGCCCCGGCGCGCAGCGGACGAACATCGATCCTGAGCTCTTGCAGGGTGCGGCTCAGCGTGTTCCGGTGCATGCCCAATTGGCGCGCGGCCTTGCACTGATTGCCCCGGTTTTCTTCGAGCACGGTCACGATGAACCGTTTCTTGAACTCACGGACCGCTTCCGAATAAAGGATGTTGCTTCTGTACATCTGAAGAATGAGTGCTTCGAGTTGATCTTTCACTTGCTGCCTCGCTTCCGCAGGTTCACAACCTATGAATCATTCACCGACAAATGACGGACAAGAACTACTTCGACGGGCCGGACAACGGCGCTTGGATCTTGTCCGTTGCCGAATGTGCCTGCCGCATGTAGTCCAAGCCCTGATAGAAACGGTGGCGCAATTCCGGCGGCGCCAGCCAGATCGCGGCCCTCCCGCCTACCAGGAAGTACGGAGCTAGCTCAGATCGCTCCAGCCACCTCGCGGCGGGCGCAAAAGCGGCCATGGCGGTCAGAACCACAGCGACCACCAGCACGCCCTTCAACAAACCCAGAACTGCTCCCAGGAACCGGTCAATCGCGCTCAGGCCGGCTTTCTTCATTACCGAGCGCGCTATCCTTCCCGCAATGCCGGCAATCAGCAGGACCGCAAAAAAAACGATAAGGAACCCGGCGATCTCAGCCAGCCACGGCGATTTCAAATAAGGCGCGAACCAGTCCGCCAGCCTGCGATACTGCCAGGCGGCCAGCAGGTATCCCACGACCAAGCCAGCCAACTTGAAGGCTTCATGGAAGAAACCTTCGATGGCCGCCGCAGTCACGGAAAACACCAGAAAGCCGAAGATGACCCAGTCCGCAATGCTCATGGCTCAAATGATCCGAAGCTCGATGGTCAGAAATCCCGTGATCGAATGCAATGACACCGGCGCGCGGGCTAGATCACCAACTCGCGTCCCGTCAACTGACGGTATGCCCCGAGGTACTTTTCGCTTGTCCGCCGCGCAACGTCTTGGGGGAGGGCCGGCGCGGGCGGTTGCTTGTTCCAGCGAATTTCTTCTAGGTAATCCCGTACATACTGCTTATCGTAGGAATCCTGCGCCTTGCCCGGTTGATAGGTGTCGGCCGGCCAGAAGCGCGAGGAATCCGGTGTGAGCACTTCATCCGCCAGGGTGATTCCCTGGGCGGTCTGTCCAAATTCAAACTTGGTGTCGGCGATGACGATGCCGCGCTGCCGCGCGTAATCCGCAGCCTTCTTGTAAATACGCAGTGTGAGGTCACGGAGCTGGCGGCTCAATTCGGGATCGACCAACCCGCACATTTCTTCGAACGAAATGTTGATGTCGTGCCCCGTGGTGGCCTTCGTCGCCGGTGTGAACAGCGGTTCCGGCAGTTGGTCGGATTCCCTTAGTCCCGGCGGAGGCTGGATGCCGCAGACGGCGCCCGTGGCTTTGTACTCCTTCCAGGCGGAGCCGGAAAGGTAGCCGCGCGCGACGCACTCGACGGGAAACATTTCTGCGCGCCTCACCATCATGGAGCGGCCGCGCAGTTCATCGGCATACTTGCGAATCGGCGCCGGGTAGCGCTCCACCTCGGCGGTGACGAAATGGTTGGGGACGATGTCCTTGAGGAAGTCGAACCAGAACAGCGAGATCTGCGTCAGCACCCGGCCCTTGTGCGGAATGCCGGTCCCGAGCACGTAGTCGAAGGCGGAGATGCGGTCGGTAGCCACGAACAGCAGATGGTCGCCGTCGAGGCAGTAGACGTCGCGGACCTTGCCGCTCGTGTGCAACTCCAAGTCGGGGTAGTCCGTCCGCAAAAGAACGGAATCTAGAATTTCGGGGCTCATGTGTAAATTCACCGGGGAAAAACTCTGCTGATTCTAACCATCGTGGAAAATTTGTCAACGACTTCAATCACATGCGGCAGGTTGCGGCAAACGCCATTGCGACAAAAAGTGTTGACAGATCCAGTGTAAGCTAGAAGCCTTGCCCAGCGGCGGTTTCCGAGGGGCCGGAATGTGGAAAAACTGAGGAAGGCTCTGAAAAAAAAGGTGGTGGTTTTTCGCTGTTGCCAAGCAAGAAAGGCCTTATTCGTCAAGGGTGCAGTGCAGAAATATTTACCTGTGCTGTCACCGCGCGATCTTGTCAGGCGTTTGATTTCCCATAGAGACGCGGCAAGCCCCGTCTCTACAGCAGACTTAGGCGGCCCCGAACCTCACCGATACGAGCTTCGACACGCCCGGCTCCTGCATGGTGACGCCGTAGAGCACGGGGGCGATGCTCATGGTCCGCTTGCTGTGCGTGATCAGGATGAACTGGGTCTGCACACTCATCTCGTGCACCAGATCGGTGAAGCGGGCGATGTTGGCTTCGTCGAGCGGAGCATCGACTTCGTCGAGAATGCAGAACGGGCTGGGTGTGTACTGGAAGATCGCGACCAGCAGTGCGAGTGCCGTGAGCGCCTTTTCGCCGCCGGAGAGCAGCAAAACGTTCTGCAGTTTCTTTCCCGGAGGCGATGCCACCACGTCGATGCCGCTCTCCGCGCTGTTTTCGATGTCGGTCAAGCGCATGAAGCCGTGTCCGCCGCCGAACAGCTTACGGAACGTGGCTTGGAAATTCTCGTTGATCTTGTGGAACGCTTCTTCGAATTTCTGCCGCGAGACTTGATCGATCTCGCGAATCGTGGCCGCTGTGTTTTCGATCGCTTCCATCAGGTCCTTTCTCTGCGTGGCGAGGAACTCGTGCCGCTCCGCCGTTTCCTTGTACTCTTCGAGCGCCATCATGTTGACCGGCCCCATGGCGTCGAGGCGGGCGCGCATCTCGCGGTGGGCCTGATCTTCCGCCGCGAGTTCATCGCCGGTGAGCACGGGAATTGTCGTATCGGCCATCACTACGCCGCGTTCCATGCCGAGTTCGTTCAGGCAAGTGTCGGCGAGGTGTTGCAGATCGGATTGCAGCTTGGCCGCCGCGGCCGACAGATCGCCACGGCGGTCGCGAGCGAGATCGAGCTGCTGGCGCAGGTTGTGAAGCAGTTCGTCGATTTCTGTCAAGCGCGCCCGCAGTTGCTCGGACTCAAGTTGCAGCAAGCCTTCGCGCGCTTCTCCGGCATTGCGCTCGGCACCGAACTGCACGAGCTGATCGACCAGTTGCACGTTTTCGTTCTGACGTTGCGCGATCTCGGCGCTGGCCGATTCCATTTGCGATTGCAAAGCGGCGGCCCGCTCCCGCATGTCGGCGACAAGCGCCTCGATGCGCTGCAGCAGCGCCGTGGCGGAACGATGGCGCTCCTCGAGAGTGGCCACACGAGCTGCGCGCTGTGACGTGGTTTCAGCGGCGGCGTCGCGCTGGCCGCGCAGAGCGGCGAGACGGCTCTGCCCGGCGGCAAGCCGCGTTTCGAATTGCGCGCGCGCCTCCTCGATTGCGGTCAGCTCCCCCTGTCGCGCTGCAATCAAGCTTTCCTGTTCTTGCCGTTCCGCCGCGAGCCGTTGCAGATCGCGCTCGCCGATGGCAATCCGTTCACGCACACGCGACATTTCGCCGTCCAGTTGCTTGAGTAAATGTCCCGATGTCATCGCCTGCGTCTCGGCATCGCGTTTTTCTTCTTCCAGGCGGTCGAGCAGGAAAGCGGTCTCTTTGATCTCGCGCCCCAGGGTGAGCGCCAGTATTTCCTTCTCGCGCAGAGAGCGTTCCAGCTCTTCGAGCAGGCGGAGCACGTCGCGCAACTCGCGCTTCATCGAAAGCGGGCCCTCGCTGCGCTGCTTGCCTCCGGTCACGGTCACGTTGTGGAAGCATTCGCCGGACTGTGAGAGGAAGAACGCGTCGGGGCTGGAGAGCGCGAGCTCGCGCGCCACCGAGGGGTCGGGCACGATATAGCCGTTGCCCAGCTTCGGCAGGATTACTTCGAGCGACTTGCCGAATCCGTTGAGCACGCGAATCGAGTTCTTCAGCGGAATCACGGTGTCGTTGAGCGGAGTGTAGTGATGGCTTTCGTCCGCGACAAACGAGAACCTGGCTTGGGAGTCCTCGGGGTGGACGAGGAACGTGGCGCGGCCGTTGACGTCGGAGCGCAACAGGCGCAGTCCTTCGTCGGCGGCGCCCCAGGACTTGACGACCACAAAATTAAGTTCGTCGCGCAGAAAGTCCTCGACCACTCGTTCGTAACGCGGCTCGACCTCAAGGAAATCGGCGAGCACGCCAGCGGGAGTGTTTCCTCCCTGCATGGCGCCGGATTGAAACAGCCGCCGCACCGACTCGGTGGAATAACCGTGCTCGGCGATGACCGCTTCGAGCGAACCCCTCTTGCCGAGCGCCGTCGCATATTCAGAACGGACGGAGTCGAGGTGTTTCTTGGTGTCACTTTCCGCGCATCGCTTCGTCTCGATGGTCTCGCGCAGGCCCGCGATCTCGGCGGCGAGGCTGCTGGCGCGCTGCGAAACGTCTTCGAATTCAATCGCCATCTGTCCGCGTTGTCCGCCGAAGGTCTCGGATTGCGACGCGGCGGTTGCGATGTCGGCTTGCAGTCGCTGCTCCTCGCGGCCGATGCCGGCGAGCCGCTCCTCGGACTGCGTAAGTTGATTGCGGAGGTTCGAAGCTCCGCCGACTGCCTCCAGAATGGCTGCGCGATGCGACTCCTGGTCGTGTTCCAGCAGCGCGAGGTTGATGGCGGCGTGTGCGGTTTCTTCCTGGCTGAGGTTGTACTCGTGCTGGGCTGCCTCAAGGTCCGCCGCCGCCGAGTCGAGCACCTGCTGGTGCCCATTGCGTTCTTCCTCGATCGCGGTGAGGCGAGCTTGGGCCTGCGCCAGCTCCGCTTCGGCGGATGCGGTGCGTACGATCAGTTCCGCGCAGCGTTCTTCGTTGGTGCGGATGCGCGCTTTGCCGCGATCGCCTTCGATCGCGATCTGGTTCAGCCGGTCGCGATTTTGCCGCGTCTCGGTCTGGATCGCGTATCCGCGCTCGGTGCGCTCGGCGTGCTCGGCTTCGGACTGGCGCACGGCCTCGGTCTGCTGCTGGATTTCCTCGCCCAGTTGATGGATCTGCGCATCGAGGGTCACGCTCTCTTGATCCATCTGCGTGAACTTGCTGGCGACGACAATGCGCAGCTTGGCGCGCATCTCGTCGCGCAGCTTGGCATAGCGCTCGGCCTTGCTGGCCTGGCGCTTGAGCGAGTTCATCTGCCGCGTGACTTCTTCGAAAATATCGTTGACGCGGTTCAGGTTTGTTTTGGCGTCTTCCAGACGGGCTTCAGCGAGGCGCTTCCGCGTCTTGAATTTCGTGATCCCGGCGGCTTCTTCGATGATGTTGCGGCGGTCGGTGGGACGGCTGCTCAGAATCTGGCCGATGCGTCCCTGCTCGATGAGCGCGTAGGACTCGGGCCCGAGACCCGTGCCCATGAACATTTCCTGAATGTCGCGCAGGCGGCAGAGTTTGCCGTTGAGCAGATATTCGCTGTCGCCGCTGCGGAACAAGCGGCGAGTCACGGAAATCACTCCGGCGTGGTGTTGCTGTTGATTGAATTTACGGCGCCGGATCTTCAGAACCACCTGCGGCCCAGACGCTGCGACTGCGGTGTCGTTCGCCAGCGCCTCGGCAGGCGGGACCTCATTCGTGGCCGCGGCATCGCCTTCGACCTCTTCCATCCTTCCGGGTTGCGCTTCCTCGACCGCGCGCTCGGTTTCCGCGGCGGATTGGGCGCGGAGTTCGGCTTCATCCCAATTTTCTTCCTCTCGGGGAAGGTCGTCTTGAATCTCGATCTCAGTGGGCGCGTTGGTGTCGGGCCCGGCGTAAACTTCCGGGTCGATCAGAGTCAGCGAGACTTCGGCCATGCCCGTTGCGCTGCGGCCGTTGGTACCGGCGAAGATCACATCTTCCATGCGCGCGCCGCGCAGCGTCTTGGCCGACTGCTCACCGAGCACCCAGGAAATCGCATCAGCGATGTTCGACTTTCCGCAGCCGTTCGGGCCGATGATGGCGGCGATGCCGTCGCCATGGAATTTCAGTTCGGTGCGGTCGCAGAAGGACTTGAACCCCAGGATTTGCAGCTTCTTGAGTTTGAGCAAGGTGACTCCTTCGTCGGCGGACACTGTCGTCCGCGGACTCATTTTGCGCTGGCTGGAGTGCGCTGCAAATTGCGGGAATCTAGAGGTCAACTTGGTACTGTTAACTCTCGAGGTTCCTCGCCGGTCGCATCGAGCGGTGACGTTCCGGTAGCAGGAACGTCAGCCACTCCTTTGACCAACTCTAATGGCGAAGCGGGGGACGGGTCAAGGAATAAAACACCACATATTGGGGTACCCGTCCGGCAACCGCCTTTAGTTGCACATACACTACAGCAATTACGCGCAAGTTGCTGGTGAGGATTAAGAAAGGAGGGAGACCGCGAGAGCGTCTTTACTGTAGCGCGGGAGGGGACGAGATTCAAGGGGCGGTTGTGCCACGGCAGCCGGCGCTACAATCTGGGTCGCTGGAACCAGAAATTCACGGGTGAACTCAGCTCGAACGCGTAGCTTGTCCCTGGGCCCAACTGGTCTCACAGCTTTTGACGACGAACAGGGTGTCCAGATAAAATCGCGGTTCGTGACTTCTTGCTAATCGCTACTTGCGAAATGTGGAAAGAGGGGTTGATTTTGAAAGAGGAAAAACTCGATCTGTTTGAAAAAGAGCTTAAAACCAGAGAATCCAGAGTGCTCGAATATCTGCTTACGAACAAGCAGCTAAATCATTTTGAGCCTCCGCACATTCACGACTTGGCGCTGGCCTATATTAAAAGGCCTGCCAAGCGCCTGCGTCCTGCGGTGCTCCTTTTTTCCTATGGCGCTGCCGGCGGAAAAAGCGAGGACGTAGCGCTCCCCGCCGCAGCAGGGATCGAGCTAGTTCACACTTGGACACTGACGCATGATGACCTTATTGACCACGACGAAAAACGGCGAGGCGAACCTACTGTTCACGTGCTCGCATCGGACAAGGCTCGGCATGAATTCCATTATGATGTTGCGGACAGCGTGGACTATGGGCAGCGGCTCGCCATACTTGTCGGCGACGTTCAACACGCTTGGTCAGTTTCGCTGTTCTTGCAGACCGAGTGCCCCCCGATCGATCCGTTCGTTGTTCGGAAGATCGTTTATCTGCTGGAATCGCAAGCCGTTCCTGACCTTATTCAAGGCGAGACCCTGGATGTTCAATATGAAAGAGTCGACATTGAGCGTCTGTCTGAGGACGAAATTGTAACAATGCTCTGGCTGAAAACAGGCGCCCTCTATGAATTTGCCGCGAAGGCTGGGGCCATGCTCGGCCTGAACTGCCCCGATCCCGAGAATGGTATTGTCCAAGCACTGGCTAACTTTGCAAGCAAATGTGGCACAGCCTTTCAGCTTCAAGATGACGTCTTGGGAATTGTCGGTGACGAAAAAAAGCTC
>JBEKQG010000074.1:0-14819 GCA_049519955.1 Terriglobales bacterium | reverse complement strand
GCCACCGTCTCCAAGCTGGGCGATTCTTCCACCGAAATTGGACAAGTGATCAAGGTCATCACCTCCATCGCGCAACAAACGAATCTGCTGGCGCTGAACGCCACCATTGAAGCCGCTCGCGCCGGTGAGGCGGGCAAGGGCTTTGCCGTGGTCGCCAACGAAGTCAAAGAACTGGCCAAGGAAACCGCCAAAGCGACGGAAGACATCAGCCGCAAAATCGAGGCCATTCAGACCGACACGAAAGCGGCGGTCGATGCGATTGCCACGATCAGCGGGGTCATCAATCAGATCAACGATATTTCGGGCACCATCGCCACGGCGGTCGAGGAACAGAACGCCACCACCAACGAAATGTCGCGCAACGTCAGCGAAGCCGCGCACGGCAGCGGCGAAATCACCAGCAACGTAGCGGGCGTGGCGGAGACGGCGCAGGGCACGACGCGCGGCGCCACCGATACCCAGAAAGCGTCGCAGCAATTGTTGGAGACGTCCACCCAACTCCGTCGCCTAGTCGAGCAATTCAAAATCAAGGGCGGCGAAAACGGAGCGCCGGCGATCCACGCCCGGAGCAAGGCAGCCCATGCCGGCGGGTAAACTCGACGCACTCGCTGGCTACTCGGTTGGGTGCTTTGTACCAGAGTGTCTCCGGCTGCGGTCCGTTGGCCGGTGGCCTCGATCATGAAACGGACAGACACAGCTCGCTATGGCGCCTATTCGCATTCTCGTAGTGGATGATTCGGTGGTGATTCGCAAGCTGCTCTCCGACACTTTGCCGGGAGACCCTGCGCTGGAAGTAGTTGGTACAGCCAGCGACGGGCGGATCGCTCTGGCGAAGATTCCACTGCTCAAACCCGATCTGGTCACCCTCGACGTCGAGATGCCGGTGATGAACGGACTGGAAGCGCTGGTGGCGTTGCGCAAGTTGTATCCCAAGCTGCCCGTCATCATGTTCAGCACGCTCACCGAGCGCGGTGCCGCGGCCACCCTCGATGCGCTTTCTCTCGGAGCGTCGGACTATGCCACAAAGCCCAGCAATACCGGCAGTCCCGCGGTCGCGATCGAGTGCATTCGCGCCGAACTCATCCCCAAGATTAAGGCGCTGTGTGGCGTAGCCCACTCGGAACTTCACCCGCTGCCCGCGGCGCATCCGCCATTGAAGGTTCGGGTACGCTCGAACCCACGCATCGAAGTTGTGGCGATTGGCACTTCCACCGGCGGCCCGAACGCTTTGGCCGAAGTCTTGCCGCGCATCCCCCGCGATTTTCCCGTCCCGATTGTCGTCGTACAGCACATGCCGCCGATTTTCACTCGCCTGCTGGCGGAGCGCCTTGCCAGCCAATCGGCCATTCCCGTCGAAGAAGGCAGCGCGGGCGCAGTCCTATGCCCCGGTCACGCCTGGATTGCTCCGGGAAATTTTCACATGAAAGTGGTCCGTGCGGGCGTCGGTTGGCGTCTGAGCACGAGCCAGGAAACTCCGGAGAATTTCTGCCGCCCAGCGGTCGATGTACTGTTTCGCTCGGTAGCGGCGGCCTACGGCGCCAACGTTCTGGCGGTCGTGATGACCGGCATGGGCTCGGACGGTCTCCTGGGAGCGCAAACCATCCGCGATGCCGGAGGTGACGTAATCGTCCAGGACCAGGCTTCCTCCGTCGTCTGGGGAATGCCTGGCCTGGTACACGCCTCGGGACTGTCCGATGCCGCTTATCCTCTCGATCGCTTGGGCGCCGAGATCACGCGCCGCGTGCTCGATAGCCGTTGCCCTCGCACCCCGCTCGATTCGAAGACTAACAACACCTTGAAACCTCCGCCAAAATGACAACCGGCCCTCAACCCGCTCTCGCGCCACGGACCCCGAACAAGAGCGATGTTGCTATCGATCCTGTGTACCGGCAAATCCGCGACCTGGTGTACAAGGTCTCAGGCATCTACAAAGCCGAGGAAAAACTCTACCTTCTAGCCGACGGCTGCGCGCGCCGCATGAAACAGGTGAACGTGCGCACGCCACGCGAGTATTGGGACCACCTCGCCGCGGCCCCGCACCGCGACGCGGAACTCCGCGAACTGCTGAATGAAATCACCATCGGCGAGACTTGCCTGTTCCGCAGTCCGCCCCAGCTCGACGCGCTGCGCAAGGTGATCCTGCCGGAGATCGTGGCGGAAAAAACCAAGCAGATCACCAAGCGGTTGCGCATCTGGAGCGCGGGCTGCTCCACCGGCGAAGAGGCGTACACCCTGGCGATGAACATGCTCGAGGAAAGCGAGCGCTTACTGAAGGGCTGGACGGTGGAGATTCTCGCCATCGACCTGAACGACCGCTCCGTGGAAACCGCCAAGGCCGGCATCTATGGCGACTATGCGCTGCGTTCGACCACAGATTACTTCAAACGCAAGTATTTCGACGCCCTCGACGAGAAAAGACTGCAGGTGCGCCCCGAAGTGAAAAAACTGGTCGCCTTCAGCCGCCTGAACCTGCAGGACGACTCCAGAATGCTCTTCATGAAGGGCATGGACCTGATCTTCTGCTGCAATGTACTGATCTATTTCGACGGCGCATCGAAATCGAAGGTGGTCAGTCATTTTTTCAGCAACCTTAATTTCGGCGGCTATTTCTTTCTCGGGACCTCGGAATCGTTGATGAAACTGAACGACCAGTTTCACCTCGTCCATTTTCCCGGAACCATCGCCTATTGGAAACCATCCTTGAGCAGTGGCAAACTATGAGTACCTTCTTCAACGCCTCCATTCGACAGCGGGTGCAGCGCATCGAAACCATGCCTGCCATCCCCGCGGTCTTTCTTCCCTTGCTCAAGCTCCTGGGCTCCTCCAATGAGGACCTGCAGTTGGACGAAGTCGTGCGCCTGATATCGTATGACGGCACGATTGCCGCGCAATGCCTGCGCGTGGCCGGCTCTCCCTTGTTCGGCCTGGCGCAGCCACCGAAATCGATCCATGCAGCGGTAATGTGCCTGGGTCTGCGCCGCGTCGAAACCATCCTTCTGACCTGCTGCCTCATCCAGGCTTTCCCCGCGAAAAAGTGGACGCTCGATCCCGCCGTATTTTGGAGACATTCGCTGGGCTGCGCCTTGGTATGCCGCAAATTCAGCGAGAAGTTGGCCGCTTCCGACAGTGAGCAGGCCTACATGGCGGGGCTGCTGCATGACATTGGCTTTATGGTGAACTGCCTGACATTCCCTAATGAGTTCGCCGAGGCGATGGAGCGCGCGTTCCAGGAGGGGATTGCGCTCGACGAGGCGGAACGTGCTGTCATGGGTTTCACGCACTGCGAATCCGGGCAGGCCCTGGCTGAAAAATGGACTCTGCCCGGCGACGTCGTCGAGGCCATCGCACACCATCATGCCATCGAGCGCAGCCAGAAGGCACAGCCGCTCGTCGCGCTGGTCCTCCTCAGCGACCTTCTCTGTCGTATGCGCGGCCTCGGATACGGTTACTATGAGCGCCACAAGGTTGACCTGATCGCCGATCCGGCATGGGCCATCCTCTTGCACGAGCACCGCGATCTCGAAACGGTGGACTTGGCCCGCTTCACCTTCGAACTCGATGAAGCGGTCGAGGAAATCCACACCCTGGTAGCGACCGTATTCGGGCCGGCGTCGGCGCGCACCTGACGCCGGTTGAGAACAAGTCGCGCCCCTCGGGCTCGGGCAGTTTCACCGTTGCCCTATGCCTAGTGTGGGAGCGCGAGCATTCGCCCACCCGAAGGAAACTCTGAATCAGTCTTCGCTGGCGAATCAGGATGCGTTGAAGGTGCGACCCTCAGTGGCTTCTAACGGCATGACTGGAGCCATGCCCCGTCCAAGCTCTCCGTGAACCGGCCTAACCGGAGTTTCCCTAAGGTTGCCTAGCGGCACCCGGCTTCAGTTTTGAGAGTGCACCTGGAGCGAAATGACGAGAGGCATGCTTTCAAACAGCAGCCTGACCTCAAGCTCCCCGGAGTCCACCTTGGGGTGGAGACTATAGTCGTGGCCGGTGATCACTGTGGGAGGGGAGAGCAGACAGTTTTCCGCCAAGCCGGAGATCTTGCTCTTGAAGTTCCCCGCCACCATGTTCGCGATTTCGCCGAGCGCGTCCGACATCTCTGGCGAGGTCTGGTGCAATTCCACGCCGAGCATCTTCGAGGCAATGAGCGCGGCCGCCATGCCCTCGCAGCGCACGCTGAGCACCCCGCACAGTTGGCCCGCCAATCCCACCATGGCAGTCACGTCCAGGTTCGCCCCCTCCGCATTTCCCGGCAGGGCCAGTTCGGAGCCCACCATGAGCTCGAAAACCTCTCGCGTCGCCATTTCGAGCATCGGAATCCAGGTTCTGCGGTGTTCGTCGGCCGCGTGCATCTCATCTGCCGATTTCATGATTTCCCTCCCAAGACCGGAACGACATGTTCCTTCACCTGGTCCGGCGTAAAAGGTTTGCGAATGTAACCGCGAGCACCGCAGGACAAGGCCTGTACCACATGCGCCTCGCTGCCCTCGGTCGTAATCATGACCACTGGCACGTCTTTGGCGTTCGCGACTCCCGGTAGCTGCTTGATGAACTCCAGCCCGTCCATGACGGGCATATTGATGTCACAGAGGATCAGGTCAACCGGGTCTGCCTGGAGCACAGCCAGCGCCTCGGCTCCATTCCCAGCCTCGAATACCTTGCTGAGATCGATACCAGCCTGGCGCAGCGAACGTTCCACAATCTTCCGCATGACCGACGAATCATCCACGATAAGGGCACGTATGCTCATGTAAGAAGGCCATTCCGCGCTTGGGGAATGCCGCTTGCTCTTTCCTCTTGCGCTCGCTTCTTGGCCTATCGGCTGCCGAGCCATAAGACTTTAGGCCAGCCGCACCCCGCAGCCCTTCGGGAAGTTCTTGGTCTCCATTGGCGACTCTTATACCAGCGCCTGCAAGTGAGCGCAGACCATGCCTTGACCGGAATCCCTCTCTGATATCCTGTGCGGTTCATACTGGGCACGAAAGAAGGTCCTTGACAGATGGCACTTCCTTTTTCCGGCGATAGGACTGGTTCGGTAGACTCAATCTCACCCCGGCGTGCATTCGAAACCAGGATCTTGATTCGTCTGGAGCGCCACGGTCAGAAACTCAGCTTGCAAGGCTGGGCGCGCGATCTCAGCGAAAGTGGACTGGGGGCATTCGTGGCTGACGCGCTCCTGCCCGGCGAGTTCGTTACCCTCGAAATCCCCCTGCTCGATTCCGCCAAACAGGTGGTCCCGGCGAAAGTTTCTCGCGCGCTGGGAACAGCGTACGGATTTCAATTCACCGCGCTGAGTTCCGAGCAGCGCCGCCAAATTCTGGCAACGCTGGATGAACGTCCGGCCCTTGCCGACTCCACCACGGCACAATGAATCCAGCAGGTTGAGGAAAAACCCGCGCTCAGGATATTTCCGTCTTGATCGGGAGGAAACGCTTACGGCTGTCGCGGGTCCGGATACTCGAATACTCCCCGTCCCGACTTGCGCCCCAGCCTTCCGGCTTTCACATACTGAGCCAGCAGCGGGCACGGACGGAATTTTTCTCCCAGGCTCTTGTGGAGGTATTCGAGGATGTGCAAGCGCGTGTCGAGGCCGACCAGATCCACCAGTTCGAACGGCCCCATGGGATGATTCAGCCCGAGCTTCAGCGCTTTGTCGATGTCTTCGGCGCTGGCGATGCCTTCCTGGAGCATGTAGAACGCTTCATTGCCAATCATGGCGTTGATGCGGCTGGTGATGAAGCCGGGCGCTTCCTTGATCACTACAACTTCCTTGCGCATGCGCTTGCCAACTTCAACGACCGCGGCCAGCGTCTCGTCGTCGGTTTCGAGAGCGCGCACAATTTCGAGCAGCTTCATCTTGTGCACGGGATTGAAAAAGTGCATACCCACGCACTGCTTCGCGCGATAGGTAACGCTGGCGATCTCGGTGACGCTGAGCGAGGACGTATTCGAAGCCAGAATCGTGGCGGGACGGCAGATTTTGTCGAGCAGGGTGAAGATTTCGACCTTCGATTCCATTTCCTCGGGAACGGCCTCGATGACAAGGTCCGCGTCGCGCGCGGCTTGATCGACGGAACCCGCATACTCCAGCCGTGCAAAAGCCGCGTTGGCCTCGGAGGTGTCGACTTTCCGAAGCTCAACGGCTTTGTCGAGATTGGCGCGAATTTCCGCCTCCGCATGGCGCAGCGCATTCGGAAGAAGATCTTCGAGAATCGTGCGATACCCGCCGAGAGCGGCGGCGTGGGCGATCCCCCGGCCCATGATGCCGGCGCCAATCACGGCAATCGTGCGGATTTCAGCCACTACTTGCCCGCCTCGTCGAGGTGATGCAGCACGCTCTCATAGCTCGGCTCGGACTTGCGCACGTATTCGGCCAGCCGGGCGCACTCCTCGTGGGTCATCGCCGGAATGCTGGCGCTGATACGGCGCAGAGTCGTGGCGATGTCGTCAATGTAATTCATCAAGCGGATCAGTTCTCCAGTTGCGGGCATGAAGGCTCCTTGCGTTTTCTCCCGGGCGCCAGCGGAAGCGACAGCCGCTGCGGCCCCGGGAATACTCGATTCATTGTCCAACATTCATTGTTCAACAGGCGGGCGGATTTGGCAAAGGCGGTCCTGGCTCAACCGGGGCGTCATGGGGAAATTCCGCGGTGCATCTTCCGCCCAGTTCATACTTCTCAGCTCTCAGCAAAGCGGGGGTTGGCTGAGAACAGAGAACCAACCACTCAGAACTAACTTAGGCGTCGAGCTTAAACCGCGTTTCGGCGAGACGATAAAGACGCCGCCAGAGCAGACGGTTGGTGGTCACGACCACGGCGGCCAGAGCGATCGTGGCGGCGAGAAGAAGATTGAAATTCCTAGCATTGCTGGCCGCGGAAATCATGGCGCCGACGCCCACGGTCGAGTACGTCCGGCCTTTGAAGCGGAAGTACTCGGCGACGATGCTGGCGTTCCACGCGCCGCCGGAGGCCGTGATCATGCCGGTAACGAGAAAGGGAAATATCCCGGGCAGGATCAGTTTCTTCCAACGCTGCCAGCCGCGAATGCCGAAAACGCTGGCCGCTTCTTTCAAATCGGTCGGAATGGCGATGGCGCCGGCGATCACGTTGAACAGGATGTACCACTGCGTGCCGAGCAGCAGTAAAACGATCGAGCCCCATCCCAAACCCCCACCCAGGCGAATCAGAACCAGCATCACAACCGGAAACACTGCCGTGGCCGGGACCGAAGCGGCAATCTGCGCCAGCGGTTGCGCGATGCGCGCCAGGCGTGGGTTGAATCCGATGGCGACGCCAACCGGAATCGTCCACAAAGCGCCCAGCACAAGCGTGAGATTGACGCGCAGGAAGGTCGCACCGAGGCCCCAGCCAATTTCGCGAAACTCGAAGCCGCGCAGTCCGGTCAAGATCATGACGACCCGCACGACGGCATAACCGATCACAACGAGAACCGCGGTTCCCAGCGCTCGCCAAATCCACAAGGCGGCTCGGTTTTCGCCCGCCGATTCGGCGCGAACTTCTCGCCGGGGCGCAAAACACTGAATTATCCGTTCGCGGAGCGGACGAACTGCGCGCCTACGGAAGAACGCGACGCCGCGCGAGCGATTGAGAAAATCGAGCATCCATGAGGTTGGCGGGCTCGCGCTCTCGACTTGCTCCATTTTGAATTTTTCCGCCCAAGCGATCACGGTACGCCATACGAACTGGTCGAGAAGCACAATCACGGCCACCATGGTAAGGATGCCCAGCAGGATGGAACGAGTGTCGCCGTTATCGGCGGCGGCCTGGAGATACGAGCCGAGGCCGGGCAACCGGAAGTCGGTAAATTGCTCGCAGGCCATCAGGAAAAACCAGGCCCCGGCGACCGACATCATGGAATTCCAAACCAGGCCGATGGTGGCGTAGGGCAGCTCGATCTGAAGAAGACGCTGCCAGCCGTTGAAGCGGTAGATCGCGGCCGCTTCCCGCATCTCGCGCGGAATGCCCTTTAGCGACGCATAAAAGCTGAACGCCATGTTCCAGACCTGCCCGGTGAAAATGAGCAGGATCGCGCCCATCTCGACGCCCAGTTGGCGTCCCGGAAATAGCGCGGCCATGGCCAGCATCACGCCGGGAAGAAAGCTCAATACCGGGATGGACTGCAGAACGTCAAGCAACGGAATCATGTAACGTTCGGCGCGCGGGCGGTAGGCGGCGATGTACCCGTAAGTGACGGCGAAGAGCAGGCTCAACACATAAGCCAGCGCGATGCGCAGCAGCGAGTATCCGGCGTAGAGCGGGAGAGCGCCCACGCTGCGGCTGATCTCAACGTGCGGTCTGAAGGGGCCCAGCCAGTTGCGCCCCACCTGAATGACGCCATAGAAAAGCGCGAGCGCGCTGGAAAACATGACGAGGTCGGGCAAACTCGCGGCGCTCGGACGCGGCAACACCGACCAGATGCGGACCAGCGGCCGCAAGGCGATTCGTTCCACACGCTTCACGAACGCACCGGCGCGGCGGTTGGCGGATGCGGCTCTCCGGCGGGCTCGGCGAGCACCAGCCGGTGCGATTCGCGATCGAAATCGAAAATCTCGGCGTAGCGGCCCCAGTTCATCGCGGTTTCAAACTGCCGCTTCATTTCATCCTGGCTGAAGTGTTCGTCGAGAATGTCGTAGAAAAATTCCTGCGAAATGGAGTGGTCCGTCTTGGCGTGCAGCATGCTGTCAATCTGCTGCAGGATCGTGACGTTCGTCAGCGCAGCCTGGCGGAAAAGAATCTTCCGCGTGAGAATGTCCGCATCCGCGAAGCGTGTGCCTTCGGCGGCGATCTCCACATCGCCTTCTTTCAACGTGGCAAAGCCGAGCAGCACGCTAGCCTCGATGATCGGCAGCAGGTCTTCGGCGTCCATGCTGAGCACCTTCGCCAGGCGATAGAGGTCTTCCTTCCCGCCGCGGTCCTGCAGCAGTTCGAGCAGACCGGCGATGCCCCCGACGCGCGCGTGCGGAAGCATTTGATACTTCTGACGGACCGGCTTGGCGACGGCCGCGCCAGCGGCAGGCACGGTGAGCGCCAGTTCGGGCTGGGTCATGATCTTGTAGATATAATCCACCAGTTCGACAAAGCGCGGCGATTTGCGATCGCGGGGCTGAGCGAGTTCGACGGGGAAATCGGCGCGCACCCGCGCCGGATTCTTTCCCAGCACAATCACGCGGTCCGCCAGCAGCACCGCTTCCTCAATATTGTGCGTGACGATGAACATGGCGCTCGCCGGCATCTTCTTGCTGGTCCAGAGCTCGAGCAATTCGTTGCGCAGGGTTTCCGCAGTGAGCACGTCGAGCGCCGAGAAAGGCTCATCCATGAACAGGACTTCGGGCTCCACCACCAGGGCGCGCGCGAAGCCGACGCGCTGCTTCATCCCGCCGGAAAGCTCTTTCGGATAGGCGCTCTCGAAGCCATCGAGGCCGACGGTATCCAGAATGCGCAATGCCCGTTTGTGACGCTCCAGCGCCGGCACGCCGCGAGCTTCGAGCGGAGCTTCGACATTATCGAGCACGGTCAACCAGGGGAACAAAGCAAAACTCTGGAAGACGATGGCCACGCCGGCGTTCTCGAACCGAATGGGTTTCCCATGCCACAAAACTCCGCCCGAAGAAGGCTTGCTGAGTCCGGTCAGAATCCGCAACAGTGTGGACTTGCCGCAGCCTGACGGACCGAGCAAAGTAATAATTTTGCCCGGCTCTATGTCGAGATCGACGGGCGCAATCACTTCAATGCGGTTCCCATCCGGCTGCAAGTAGAATTTTTCGACAGCCTGGGCGCGAATGATGGGCTCGGTCACAAGATCGTACTCCAGAACAGAAAGGTGTCGGGTTTCACGTCTCGGGAATCAATCGCCAATAGATCCCCCGCTTCAAGCCTGACACCTGAGACCTGACACCAGACACCGATTGGAGTTGGTTCGCCAGCAAGAATATACTCCTCAGGCCACCCACTCTTCACTCGCGGCCCCCGGCAACGGCTGCGGAAGCCGGTCGGAAACTTCGGCGAGCGTGGCAAGTTTCTTGGCCACTTCCGGGCGCAGCATCTCGCCGCCAAAACGCCAGCGCCAGTTCCCTCCCGCGCAACTCGGCACATTCATCCGCGCATTGCTTCCCAACCCCAGCGCATCCTGCAACGGCACTATGCAAAGGCTGGCAACGGAATCGGAGGCGGCGCGAATCATCGCCCAGTTGACGCCGTCTTCACATCGGCCCAGGTACGCTTCCACTTGCTGGCGTTCATATTCGGTCGCGCCCGATTTCCACCAGCCGAGCAGCGTGTCGTTGTCGTGCGTACCGGTATAAACCACCTTCTCGCTCGTGAAAGTGTGCGGCAGATGGGTGTGCGCGCCGGCGTCTCCAAAACCGAATTGCAGCACCGCCATGCCGGGAATCTTAAGCCGTTCGCGAAGCGCGTGAACGTCGGCCGTAATGTGTCCAAGGTCCTCGGCGAAAAACGGCAGCCCGCCCAGGGCTTCGCGCAGCTTCACGAACAAGTCGTCTTTCGGACCGTCAACCCAGTGCCCATGGATCGCGGTCGGCTCGTCCGCCGGAATCTCCCAAAACTGCGAAAACCCCCGGAAATGATCGAGGCGGATGTAATCGAAATTGTGCGTGAGCCAGCGCATGCGATCGATCCACCACGAGTAGCCCTGCTCTTTCATTACGTCCCAGCGATAAAGAGGATTGCCCCAGCGCTGGCCGTCTTTGCTGAAAAAATCCGGAGGCACGCCGGCGACGACTTCGGGATCGAGGTCCGCATTCAGGCGAAACAGATCGGGATGGGTCCAGACATCGGCGCTGTCGAAATTGACGAAGATCGCGATGTCGCCGGCGACGCGAATCGAACGTCGCGCGCAATAGACCCGAAGCGCCTGCCACTGTTCGAAGAAAAAAAACTGCACGGCGCGGCGGACATCGAGCTCGTCGATCATTTCCGCGTGCGCCTTCTTGAGCGTCGCCGGATTGCGATGAGTCAGTTCGCGGGACCAGCGGTTCCAGATTTCCAGCTTGAGATGCGCGCGCAAACCGTCGAAGAGAACGAAGTCGTCGAGCCACCACCGATTTTGCCGGCAGAAGGCCTCGTAGCGCCCGTGGGCCTTCGGTGGGGCGGAGTGCACGAAATTGCGCGCCGCTTCAAAAAGCAGGGGCAGCTTCCTGTGGAAGACCGCCCAATAGTCCACGGGCCCGGTCCCGCCATCCAGAGCGTCGACCTTGGCGCGGTCAATCCAGCCGCGCTCGGCCAGCCGCTCCAGGCTTATCAGCAGCGGGTTCCCGGCAAACGCCGAAGTCGAGGAATAGGGCGAGTCCCCGAATCCGAGCGGGCCCAGCGGCAGCACCTGCCACAGACCTTGCCGCGCCGACGCCAGAAAATCCACGAACTCATACGCCGCCGGGCCAAAGTCGCCGATCCCACCCCGTGAAGGCAACGAGGTGGGATGGAGCAGAATTCCGCTGGCGCGTGGGAATGGCATTCAGTTCAGTTCTCAGCTTTCAGTTGTCAGCCATCAACGGGTGGTTATCAGCTCGCAGCACCGACTGGGAACCGGGGACTGGAAACTGAAAACTGAATTTCGCTACGACCCCTCCTGCCCGCCTTGATGGGTCAGGTTCTTCATCTCTTCCTCATTGACCTTCAGCCGTTTGGACTTTTCCATGTCCTTGCGCAGATTCGTAACGAACAGCCCGAACAAATCGTTCTGCTTGGCTTCGAGGAGCGTCTGCCGGATCCCGTCCTTCTTCTCCGTGAATTCCTCGTCCGTCGGCGCCTGTTTTTCGAGAAGTTGAGCGACCACGCCGTTGCCGCTGGCTGGGAACGGCGCGCTGATGTCGCCGGGCTTCAGCGAGAAGATCGCGCTCGCGCTGGCCATCGAACCGATGTCTGGAACCTGCCCATCGGGCGCAACCAGGTCGCTCGTCTTCACCGTCGCGCCTAGGTCCTTCGCGGCTTTTTTCAAGTCGTGCGCAGCCTTGGCGCGATCGGAAAGTTCCCGCATCTTCTGTTGCAGCAGAAAACCGGCGCGCTGGTTCTTGAACTCGGTCTCGACCCGCACATGGATCTCTTCGAACGTGGGCGTCGCCGGCGGTTTCACAGCCAGCAACTGGAAAACCACGTAGCCTTGCGGCACCTGCACAACATCGGGCGGGGCCTTTTCCGCTTCGTTGAAGACGGCATCCATAAGCTGCGGGTTCGCCGCCAGCCCCGGCAAGGCATCGGTTCGTCCGAAGAATTCGGTGGTGATCGCCGCCTGACCTTTCGCAGCGGCGGCTGCATCGAATCCAGCGGTGCGCGCATGGCTGAGCAGCGTGTTCGCCGCCGCTTCCGTGGCGTGCGTCGTCTTCTGCTGCTTCACTTTCGCCTCGATCTCGCTCTTCACCTCGGCGAACATCTTGAGGTGCGCGTCCTGCTTGTCTTCGACGCGAATGATATGGAAACCATAGCTGCTCTTCACCAGGTCGCTCGTCTGTCCCTTGCCCAGTGAAAATGCGGCCTTCTCGAATTCAGGCACCGTGCGGCCGCGGCCGATCCAGCCCAGTTCGCCTCCACTCTTTGCGCTGCCGGGATCGTCCGAGTACTTTTCCGCGAGCTTCGCGAAATCTCCACCCGCCTTGACTTCCTTCAACACGCCCTCCGCCTTCGTGCGCGCATCGGCGACGGCCTTCTCATCTTCCTTCGCGCCCGGATCGGGCAACGGAGTCTTGATCAGAATGTGGCTGACCTTCACCTGCTCCGGCACGCGGTATTCGTCGCGGTGCTGGTCGTAATACTGCTGCAAGTCCTGGTCGCTAACGGTCATCGCAGCCGCGATTTTCGCGCTATCCACGACCACGTACTTAATCTGCCGCTTCTCCGCAGTCGCGTTGTTGTAGGCCGCCTTGTTGCGCTCGTAAAACGCCTTGAGTTCTTCGTCGGTCGGGTGCAGGCCCTTCAGGATGTCGGCCTGCGTGATCACCGCGTATTCGAACTTCACCTTCGTGTTCTTTTCGATGAATTCGTCGTGGACTTCCGCGTCTCCCACGAAGGCGCTGGTTGAAACCAGGGCGCGCAGCTTCCGGACAAGCACAAAGTCCTTCTCCAGCGCTTCGAACTGCGGGACCGTCATGTCGTTGCGCTGGACGAAATTTTCATACTCCTCCTGTCCAACGAACTTCCCGTCGGGAAAGAGCATCGTGCCTAGCTGCCCGTGCTGAAGTTCATCGCGCAATTCTTCGTCGCTGGCACCGAGACCCATGCGGTGCGCCTCATCAATTAAGGCCTTCTCATTGATGAGTCGTTCGGCGGCCTGACCGGAGAAATAAGGCAGCAGCATGGCGGCCTGCTCTCCGCCCTTAGGAAACTGCTGCCGGAGCATGGCCCTGGCCTCGCGCTGCACCTCGATCACGGTCACGGTTTGGTCACCAACCGTCGCCACAACGCCCGCCGGAGGCTTGCCAATCCCGAAGCTTGAGCCGATGCCGCCGGGAATCAGGGTGATCGCCATCGAGGCACAAATAAGGACGAGTAATGCGCCGAGAATGATCTTCAGGGTTGGTCCTGCATTTTGTAGCTGTCTAATCATATTCAGACGACTCCGTTCGATTGCTCCACGCTGGAAGCGAGAATCTTTGATTATAAACTAGTGGTCTCCCATTCATTCGCGCCATGCATGGGAATGGTCTGCAGGGGCGCCTCTGCAGCCGCGCCCTTGGCCGCACCGGCAGGAATGCGCATTGAGTCCCTGAGGTAAACGGCGCGAAAATCCTCTATTGAATCGAATTAATAAAGGTGGTATGAACGTGGGAGCGGCCCCGCTCAAAATGGCCCGGCTCTTATCTTCCAACGAGGAACTGTTATGAACATTCTCCGGCTTTTGGTCCCGCTCTTCTCCCTCGCCGTCGCAGCCGCCCAGCCCAGCCCCCAGCCTGCCCCCGCGCCAATCGTCCCTTTGCGCGAAGGCTGGGCCATCCAGTCTTCCGCGAAAGTAACGGCCACCGGCGAAGCGATATCGAGCCCATCGTTCAAAACCATATTGCAGAACCAGGACTGGATGCAGGCCGACGTCCCCACCACCGTCGTGGCAGCGCAGGTAAAGAACGGCCTGCTGCCCGATCCTCTTTACGCCATGAACCTGCGCCAGTACCTCGGCGTCGGTTATCCTGCCGGCTCCAATTTTTCGAATCTTCCGATGCCCCCTGACAGTCCCTACGCGGTTTCGTGGTGGTACCGCAAGGAATTCACGCTGCCAGACGTTTACGCGGGGAAGACCGTCTGGCTTAACTTTCGCGGCATCAATTATCGCGCCAACGTCTTTCTCAATGGAAAGCAGATCGCCAACTCGAATGAAGTCGCCGGCGCATGGCGGACCTACGAGTTCAACGTCACCTCCGCCCTCAAGCCAGAAACGAATGTGCTCGCCGTGCAGGTCTGGGCGCCATCCGAGAACAGCCTCGCCATCACTTTCGTCGACTGGAACCCCGCGCCTCCCGACAAAAACATGGGCCTGTGGCGAGAGGTTTATCTGACGGCCAGCGGGCCGGTCGCGCTACGCCATCCCGCGGTGGTTTCGAAAGTAGATTCGCCTGCGAACAACGAGGCCCACCTGACGGTAACCGCGCTCGTGAAAAATGTCGACGACAGCCCGGTGAAAGGCACTTTGAAAGGCCGGATCGAGAACATCGCATTCGAGCAACCGGTGGAACTCGGGGCGGGAGAATCGAAGGACGTGGTCTTCTCGCCGGATCGCTACCCGCAGCTCAACCTGAGCAATCCGCGCCTGTGGTGGCCGGCGCAGATGGGCACGCCGAACCTGTACGAACTGCATCTTTCG
>JBEKQG010000073.1:0-15275 GCA_049519955.1 Terriglobales bacterium | reverse complement strand
CTAGGTACTCGGAACTGCACTTGCACAGAACCCCTTAAATTTGAGAAGGTTATAGGCAGGCGGGGGCGGCAAAGCCCTCCGGCGCGCGCAGCCCCGCAAGGGGATCTGCCCGAAAGGGAGCAAAGACGCTTATGACGAAGGCTGACTTGATCGAAGAAGTTTCCCGGCTGGCGGAACTCACCCGCAAAGACAGCGAAGTGATCGTGGACACGATCTTTGACAGCGTGGTGCGCTCGCTGCGGGTGGGCGACAAGATCGAAATCCGCGGATTTGGCAGCTTCCGCACGCGCCAGCGCAAGCCGCGCGTGGGCCGCAATCCGAAGACCGGCGACCGCGTGGAAGTTCCCGCGAAGAAGATTCCTTTCTTCAAGCCCAGCAAGGAATTGAAGGACCTGGTGAACCACAGCGCGGCGGCGGAAGCTGTTCCGGTGGCGCCGCCTGTGCCGCCCGCGGCGCCCAGTGCGCTCTAGAGCTGGCGTTGCGCAAACCAACTCTGTCACCCTACCCTTAGGGCGAGTCCAGATTACTGTGACCACCGGTAGCTGCCGAACTGCGCTCGGCTTGGACAGCCGAGGGCGGCTGTCCCTACGCGAGCAGGTTGCAGCAAAGGCGAATCCGCTATAGTCCCGTAAATTCCGTTCAGAGGGAGGCGGCGCGAGCGCGCACCGTCCGCGTCAGCGCTTCGATGGAGGGCAAGGACTTCGGTGTCGTGAATGTGCGTTCTGGCGGAAGCGTTTTGCTGGCAATCGATTTCACCATCGTCTCCATCGCCAGGTCCGCATTCGGCGGAATGGAAATGGTGGCAGCTAGCAGCTTGCGGCGCACCCACTCTTGACCGGTCCTGGGAAGTCCATCGCAGCCGAGGAACGGCATGTTCCGGCACTGCTCAAGCAGTTCGGGGCATTCTTCGAAGGCTTTGCGGGCCCCCATGGCCATGGAATCGTCCTGCGCGCAGACGGCTTCAATCCGCGCCTGGCGCGAAGTGGAAAGACCGAGAAACGAGCCGACCGTTTTATAGGCGCTGGCTTCGGTCCACTGCGCCCTCACGACCCGAAGTTGCACGCCGTTGGGTTTGGTTTCGAGCAACCCGGTATAGCGTTGTTTCGCGGCCAAGCTTTCGGCGGGGCCTTGAATGCAGAGAACAATACCGCCATCGGGCAGCATGGCACTCAGTTGCTGTCCCTGGATGCGGCCAATTTCTTCGTGATCCGAAGTGACGGCAAAGACAGGCACAGGAAAAAGGCTGCGGAGTTCGGGAATGTAGTCGGCGTCGCGATTGAGCAGCGCCACACCAATGCCAGCGGCAGCGGCGGCGCGCGCCACTTGAGGATGCGCCGTTGAACCGGCCGGCTCAAAAAGGATGGCGTCGGGCCGCGGCGCGGTCGTGGACTGGATACTGGAAAGCAATTGCTGGCTCTGCACAATGCCATCGTTGCGAGCATAGACGATCTCGAGATCGACGCCCAATTTGCGCGCCGCATGTTGGGCGGCAATGGTCTGCTCGATCTGGTAATCGTTGTCGTCGTTGGTCAGCGAGAGCAAAAAGCGCAGATTTTTCATGGGATGAATGTTTCTAATGAAATCATACCGTGATGTTGCCGTGGACGGCGATGCCGGTGTTGGCGACGTGTAACGGTGGTAACCGACGTTGCGGGTGGCTGCTGGCTTTTGCGGGCGAAGGCCCCTTCGACTTCGCTCAGGGCAAGTCCGTACCACATTTTTGCCGCGAATGTGTAAGATGTGGGGAGCGCGGGCCCGTAGCTCAACGGTTAGAGCAGCAGACTCATAATCTGTTGGTTCCTGGTTCGAATCCAGGCGGGCCCACCAAAGCGGATCGAATGCGCGCAGGCTCAATTCCCTCCTTTTCTTGCGTGCGCTGCGCATCGGCAAGAGGGATAATCTTCCTGCGTTAAAGAGGAGCTTTCATGGCCTTGGAACAAGCAAACAAGGTAGTTGTGGCCTGTCTGGATGGGCGGCGATTAAAGGGACGAATTTACGATTTTTCCGCTCTCAAGGATCATTGCCGCCTTTTTCCTGAAGGGGACTCACGCCAACAGCAAGGCACCGACCTGGCGTTCAAGGACGTGAAGGCGATCTTCTTTGTGAAAGACTTTGCCGGGCACTCTGGGCACCACGACCTCAACGATCTCAACCCCGCACGCGGTCGCCCTATGGAAGTCACGTTTCAAGACGGAGAAAAGATTGTCGGGACTACCGAGGCCTTCAACCCCCAGCGGACCGGCTTCTTCGTTTTTCCTGTCGACCCAGACAGTAACAATATCCGGATCTTTGTCGTCACCAAGAACGCGCGCGAGGTCAAACGCCTCTAATGGAGTGCCTCGTCGGGGCGCCATTCTTGATTACTGTACAAATATCGCGATGGCACTAATTGTCCCGTTTTGTGAGTCGTGGACATTAACCATCTCCCCCCACCCTCACCCCACCGGCAAACTAAAATAAAATACCGACCCATGCCCCAACTGGCTGGTAACTCCAAGCCGCCCGCCGTGGGCTTCCACGATGGATTTGCAGATGGCCAGTCCCATGCCGGTTCCGTGGACTTGCACGCGCTGGTTTCTTCCGCGGTAGAATTTTTCAAAAACCAGGGCTTGCTCGAAATCGTCGATGCCGGGGCCGCGATCGGCGACGTTGACCGTAAGCGTCTTGTCGCTGTCTTTGGCCTCCGCGGTGATGCGAATGGGGGCGCCGTCGGACGAGTATTTGGCGGCGTTCTCGATTAGGTGCACCATGACTTCCTTGATGTGCGCCGGATCCATGCGCGCTTTCGGCAGGCAAACGGGGATTCTCACTTCCACGGGATGCTGGACGAGAAGTTGCTTCAGTTCGTCGATCGCTTCCTCCACCACGCTGCCGATGGGCGCGGAGACGAGGCGAAATTCCACTTTGTTGGCTTCCAGCTGCGCCATCTCGGCGGCTTCTCCGACCAGACGGTTCAGCCGGTCGCTCTCCTCGTCGATGATGGTCAGCAGTTCCCGTCGCTCCTCCGCCGTGTGCCCGTCCGGCGATTCGCCATGGCTGCCGAGCAGCGAAGTCACCGACGCTTTGATGGCGGTGAGCGGAGTGCGAAACTCATGCGTGACCGAATCCAGCAGCACGGAACGTAACTGCTCGCTTTCGCGGGCGGCCTCTGCACGGCTCAGTTTTTCGACTGCGCCCGCGCGCTCGATGGAGATGGCCACCAGGCTCCCGATCGCTTCCAGCGTTTGCCGCGAAAGCGCCGAACCGGCAACGCCCAGGCACCCCACCACGCGCATGCCCATGCGCAGCGGCATAAAAGCCAGTTTACGGGGAGGGTCGATTCGCGGTTCGCCGCGCACGCTGGTCAATTGCAGATCGCTCGCGTCCAATCCGTCGATGGTGGGGCCGGAGCGATAGACGTCGTTGCGGTTGGAAAGCGAGATCGCTGCCGACCGGACGCCGAAAGATTCCACAATGTGGCGGGGAATCAGGTTCAACAACTCGCGCGGACTGTCGCTCGAGAGCAGCAACTGGCTGAAAGCGTAAAGGCGCTCCAACTCTTGGCGGCGCTCAACGGCGGAGCGCGCGCCGCGCCGGGCGCGCTCCGACAGCTCGCTGGCGGTCACTGCCGTGACCAGGAAGGCGAAGAGCGCGATCCAGTTCTGCGGGTCGGCGATCGTAAAGGTGCCAATCGGAGGCAGAAAAAAATAATTGAACGCGGCGGTGGCCGCCACCGACATGAAAACGGCTTGCCGCAAGCCCCAGACAGCGGAGACCCCCAGGATGCCCAGCAGGTAAGCCAGCGCAACCGTGGTCGGATTGAGATGGAGCCAGCCGTAGCCGACCAGAGTGATCGCGGCGACACACAGCGCCGCAATCAGGTATCCGATTCCGGATCTGACTGTGGCTTTCACGAGGCGATTGTAGCCGAAAGGCGAGGTTTCGAGGTTCCAAAGTTTTTAGGTTTCAAGCACAGCGGGCAGAATTAAGACCTTGCAACTCTGAAACCTCGAATCCTTGAAACCTTTTTCTGAGACAATAATCGCGATGCCCAAGACTCCCGAGCAATGGCTGGAGGAATGTTCGCCGACAACCAAAGGGGGCAGGTTCAAGCTCTTTCTTGGATACGCTCCTGGCGTGGGCAAGACATTCACCATGTTGAACGAGGCCATCCGGCGCCGCGCTCGCGGCGAAGATGTCGTGATCGGAGTCGTGGAAACCCACGGCCGGAAAGCCGTCGGCGAACTGCTTGTCAGCCTCGAATCCGTGCCGCGCAAGGCCATCGAGTACAAAGGCGCGCTCTTCGAGGAGATGGACGTGGACGCCATTCTCGCGCGCAAGCCTCGCGTCGCGCTGGTGGACGAACTGGCGCACACCAACATCGAGGGCAGCAAAAATCGCAAGCGCTATGAAGATGTGTTCGAACTGCTGGACGCCGGCATCGACATTCTCTCCACCATGAACATCCAGCATCTCGAGAGCGTCACCCCGACCGTGCAGGGAGTCACCGGAATCCAGGTGCGGGAAACCGTTCCCGACTGGGTGCTGCAACGGGTCACCGAAGTGGTGATGATCGACCTGACTCCCGAGGCGCTCCAGAACCGCATGCGCCGCGGCGACGTCTATCCGCAGGAACGCGTGGGGCGCGCGCTGGAAAACTTTTTTCGCGAGACCAACTTGATCGCTTTGCGCGAGCTGGCGTTGCGCCAAGTCGCCCAACAGGTGGATCTAAACCTCGAACAGCGCCGCGAAGACCAGGCGGAAGATCGAGGAGCGGTCGCCATTCGCGAGCGCATCGCGGTGTGTATCAGCTCGAACCCGGCGGCGCAGTATCTGGTGGCCCGCGGCGCGCGCATGGCGCAGGCCATGAATGCCGACCTCTTTGTCGTCTATACCGACGTCGGGCGCGACTCGAGCGAAGCCAACCAGCGGACCTTGGCCGCCAACGTTCGCTTCGCGGAAAACGTCGGGGCTACCATCGTGCGCCTTACGGGGAAGAGCGTGTCGCCGGCGGTCGCGAAATTCGTCAATGAAAACCACATTACGCAAACCGTTTTCGGACGTTCCGCAACCCGCGGCTGGAAACGTTATTTCTACCTTAAGGCCATCCATCAATTTTTGCGCGACGCCCCCTCCGTGGATGTCCATATCGTGACCCAGGAACGCTGAGTGCGAAGGGCGAGCTTACATGGTGGACCATAAACACATTCTCGTTGTCGACGATGAACCCCAGATCACGCGCGTGCTGCGCACCACTCTTTCCAGCCACGGATACGACATCCGCGTGGCCAATGACGGCGAGACAGCGCTCGAGATCATGAAAGACTGGTCGCCGGACATGGTCATCACCGATCTGGCCATGCCGAACATGGATGGGCTCGAGTTGTGCCGCCGCTTGCGGACGAAGACGAAGATTCCCATCATCGTGCTCTCGGTCCGCGGCGAGGAGCGCACCAAGGTCAAGGCGCTCGACGCGGGCGCCGACGACTACGTGACCAAGCCCTTCGGCATGGAGGAACTTCTCGCCCGCGTCCGCGCCAATTTCCGCCGCGTTCCGCCGCCTGAAAACGAACAGGCGCCGCTGATTGAGATTGGCGATTTTTGCATCGATCTCGCCGCCCACAAAGTCACCGTACGCGGTCGCGAGGTCCACCTGACTCCCAAGGAATTCGATCTCCTGACTTATCTCGCCCGCCATCCCGGCAAAGTCACCACCCACCGCACCCTGCTGGGAGCGATCTGGGGCGGCCAGAGCACCGAACAGGTCGAATACCTGCGTGTGTTTGTCGGCCAGTTGCGCAGGAAGCTGGAGCCCGAGGCCTCTTCGCCCCGCTACATCGTTACTGAGCCCTGGGTAGGCTACCGCTTCGAACCCGCTGGATAGATCGCACCCGTCATTCAACAACTTGCAAGTGGTGGGCCGGAAGCCTCGTCCGGCCGCACGGCGCCAGACGCCGGCTCCCCTTTCCCGCGATAACTTACAAACATTCTATGGAACCTTTATTCAATCCTTATGAGCCTCATCATCCAATGAGAGTAAGGATAGATCGGATTCTGAGGGGGAACGCTTACGAAGCGATTAACCAAAGTTCAGTCACTAAGCACGAAGTCCCGTTGGACGCATGGGTCGGTGTCCAGGCTCATGCGCATGTGGATGTCCACCGTTGTTGCCACGTTGCTTGTAATCGCCGCGGTACCGGCCTGCGCCCAGGCGACGAAGGACATTCGGGCCCTCACCGGAGTAGTGAGTTGCGAGTGGCAGGTCGTCGGCCGTTACGAATGCCGCAGGCGCGCCGCTCAGGATTGTGTGCGGGAGTGCGTCAGCGTGGGATCGGCATACGTCCTGGTAACGGATAAGAAAATGTATTGGCTCTCCGGCAACGCGCCGCGGTTCGACCAGGTTGCCGGCGGCGCGGCGGTGGTGACTGGAGTCGTGGACGGAAATAAGCTAACCGTGCTCTCGATCTCCGACGAGCCAAAGCGTCGCAGCCTCCGTTCTTGGAAGTGAAATCCGACAGCCCGATGTGAAAGTCGGGACAGCGTGTGAGCGCCCGCTTTCATGAATTGTGATCCAGGGACGACAAAGCCCGGCGAATTGAGAATTGGGGCTGCCAGCCTTCCCGGCTGGTTTCCGCGCCGGTCTTCTTTACGAAATCTTTACGCACCATTTAGCCAACCCTTACGTTCGCGGTCGTCAAATAAGTGTTGCGGCGCATGGTTGGCAATTGCGCCCGGAGGGTCGGAATGGAACTGATTCTCGGATTGTTGTGCGCGGGTGCCGTGGCTTTCATGCTGTGGTTTCTTGCCGGGCTTGTGAAAGAAGGGAAGACTCGCCGCCATTGGTGAGAGTCTGTTTCGCGAATCCAATCCAGCTAATCGAAATTGAGAGCGAATAATTTATGTATGTCAAAAACTGTGTCCGCAACTCCGATGTGGTAACTGCTACGTGGGTGGCACTCATAGTAATAATCGCAGCGGTGCTATCGCTGCCGCTCTATGGTCAGCAAAGCGCCCAGCAAGCGGATAGAGATGTTCCGCCCAGCGCTTCGGGATCGCCCAGCCAACCCCCGAGCGCAATGAGTCAGCCGACGCGGCAAGAGATCATGCAAGAGCTTGATGCCATGAAAAGACGCATCGCACAGCTCGAAGCGGAACTGAAGGCCCGTCCGTCGGCCACAGAGCCGTCTCCATCTGCTACAACGCCCGCAACAGCGACGCAAGCCTCTTCGTCTGCTGCGCCGGTCCAGCCCGCCGTGGCGCAACTGACCACCGGGTCCGCATCCGCCGCGCCCGCAAAAAAGGAGAAGATCGCGCCTTTTTCCGATTGGGACTGGACTTGGCTCAACGGCAACCCGCGCAACAAAGACACTGCGTTTGACTCCAAGTTTTTCACCCCGGAAATTCGCGCCGATATTACTTATAACTACGATTTCAACCGGCCAATCGACAACTCCATGGGCGGGTCGAGCGAACTGTTTCGCGCCAACGAAATCCAGTTGGAGCAGCTCGGCATCGGTGGCGATTTCCACTACGACAACGTCCGCGCCAGATTCATGACTCAATTTGGCATGTATTCCACGACGACGGTTCGCAACGACCCTAGCTACGCCAAGGGCCAATGGAATGTCAACGAGGCGGACCGCTTCTTGGCGGAAGCCTACGGCGGTTATCATATCAACGCATTGGATGGGATCAACATCGACGCGGGCATCTTCATGTCCTATGTCGGTTTGTTCAGTTACTATAACTATGATAACTGGGCCTACCAGCCATCGTATGTTTCTTCCAACACGCCATGGTTTTTCGAGGGCTTGCGCGTTCAGATTTTCCCCACGCCCCATTTGAAAATTGAGCCGTGGATCATCAACGGATGGCAATCGTACGGCTCAGCCAATTCGAGGAAAGGGCTGGGTGGGCAGATCAAATGGACCCCGAGGCCGTGGGTCAACATCGTCTCCAACAATTATGGCCTCGGCCACGACGACCTGTACATACCAAACCGCGGCCGCATCCATACCGACGACAGCGTCGAGATCAAGTATTTCGACAGACCGGGAAACCGCCTCGACAAGATGGCCTTCACGTTCACCGGCGATTTGGGTTGCGAATTTGGCGGCGGCGTGAGCTGCCACGGCGACAAAGCCGGTGGCCCTAAGCAAAGCTTTGTCGGCTTCATGCTCTACGACCGCACGTGGTTCAAGAAGGACACGTACGGATTGACCGTCGGCGGCGGCGCAATCAACAATCCGGGGCGCTATCTGGTTCTGATCCCGCCCATCAATGGCGAAACTGCCCCCTCCGCGGCCATCAACTCGCCCTACTTCACCGGCAATCCCGGCAACCCATTCAAGGCCTGGGATTCTTCAATCACGTTCGATTACATGCCCAGGCAGTGGATCACCTTCCGTTGGGAGTACGACTATCGCCACGCCAATGTTCCGTACTGGACGGGCCGCGGCGGAATTACGCCGCCCGGTTCTGGCGGAGTGCCTTATACTAACAACGGGTATCCCCAATTCTTCGCTTGCAATAACGGGAATTCGTCTATGCAAGAGACCCTTGCAGCCGCGGAAACGGCTTGCGGCAGCCCCGGTAGTACGAGCAGCGTGTGGTTTCCCGATCTGCGCAAGGATGAGTCGTTCATCGACATGGCCATCATGGTTAAGTTCTGATCGTCAAGTTCCGATCGTGACGAGAAGCGATTCCGCGCTTGAAGGAAGTTGTGTGCAAGTCGTGGTCTTTGCCAAGCCGGTTCGAAACGGATAGCCGCGTCGATAGCCGCGTCCCGTCCTCCGGGCTGTTCCAGTCTTTAGTCTATGGATGCGTGATCGCGGTGAAGCTCTCCAGCGCGGCTTGGCGCGCGCGCAACTCTCTTACCTCTTCTTCGCCGAGATTTTCGGCGCAGCCTGACACGGTCCGTATTCCGCGCGCGACGAGTATCCGGCGGAATTCCAAATCGGGCGTGGACGCAGCGATGTCACCGAGTGCTCGCAGCAAGCGCAAGCTAACGGCCACGTCCGTCTTTGAATACATGCGGATCTGCTCAAAGGCTGCCTCCAGCAGGCGTTCGAAGTGGATCGATCCAATGCTGGCACGAACGATGCCCGGCGGATCGTAGAGTAGTTCCTCCGGCGCTTCTCGCGACGCGAACCGGATCAGAATGCGGCTTAGTTGATCGACGCAGTTGATGGCCGTGGTCGGGTCGTTGACGGCGGGCGAGATCGCCTTCAACGCAACATCGACAATCTGCAGGACGCCGAATTCCACGTCCTGCTGCAAGGTTCTGGTCGGGCCGAAGTCGAACGCGGCCAGCAGTTCGGCGATTCCTTCGGGGGACAAACGGTTCCCCTTGGAAACCATCATCAGCGGGATTCCCGCCGGAACAAAGTGCCCGACCCGGCGCAGAACACGAATAGTGACGTGATAGTGCTTCGCCAGGGCGACGAGGCGTTGCGTATCGACGAAACGGATGTAGCCGGAAGCATGGCTCAAAACGGCCACCTCGCTCGGGTTGGGCCGGAGCGGTTCAGCATCTTTCACGTGGTGGTTCAACAGGTGCGGCCAGGGCATGATCTCATCGATCATGGCTTCAGTCTCTTGCGCGATTCTGTCGACGATGTGATTGACACTGATGGCCCGCGAGATGTGGTGGATGAAAAAGAGCAGCAACCCGACGCAGACCAACGCCAGCACCATCGCGCCCAGGACGGTGGCTACGGGCGCGAAGGCATGAGGAAGCGAGCGCGCCGCCGGCAGAGCCGCCATGCAATACAAGAAAGTGCCGAGGAAGATGCCCAGCGTCCATTGCGTCACGCGGTCCCTGGTAAAGCTGACGATGATGCGCGGAGAGAACTGCATCGAGGCCAGGGTGAGCGTCATCAAGAGGATGGCGAACACGATCGACACCACCGTCATGATGGAGGCGGCGATGCCCGCCAGAATGACTTGGGCGACTTGCGGGTCGGCATGCGAGGGGAACAGGACCGTGGGTACCCAGGCGCTGACGACCGGAGACCCCTCTTCCAGCCATGACAGGAATGCGCCCGCGCAGCCCAGCATTAGCGCGATGGTGAGCGGGCGAATCAAAAAGCCGCCACGCAGGTTATACATGGCGTGGCGAAGCATCAACGTCAGGCTCTTCTTCATGGCTCTATCGGTTCAAGTGTAGTGGGTCGGGCCCGCGCATACAACGAAAACCGGAAGACCGCCGCGTCCACTGAATGCCCGGCAGCGCCCCTTTTCTTTATGACTTCCTTACGAACCGCTTACCGCACTTTTATGGACAAACCTGTCTAATGCAGTTGAGCACAAGCCACAAGCTTGTTTTCGGCAGGGTGCCGTATCCCTGCAAGGACGAGAGCCCTTTGAACCTGGCCGTACTGGTAAAATCCTAATCGCCAAGAAAAGTCAGTCCGCGCTTGAAGGAGGTTGTGTGCAAGACCTGATCTTTGTCGCCGTTGCGATGGCGTTCTTCCTGCTGTCGCTCGGTTATGTGCATTTCTGCGATCGCATTCGCTAAAGACTAAGGACAATTCGCCTGAGGCAATTCCATTATGAATACTGAATCCATCGTCATGCTGATCGTAAGCGCGGGTTTGATGGTTTACCTGCTCTATGCGCTGCTGAGACCGGAGAAATTCTGACATGACAACCAATGGCTGGATACAGATCGTCGTATTTCTGGCTCTGATTCTGGCGATCACCAAGCCGCTCGGCGTGTACATGGCAAAAGTGTTCAGCCGTGAGCGCACCTTTCTCGATCCCGTGGCTCGACCGATCGAACGCTTGCTCTATCGCTTGACCGGCGTCGATGAAGAGCGCGAGATGCGCTGGACCGAATACGCTTTCTCCATGCTGCTGTTCAGCGGCGCCTCCATGCTGCTGCTCTACCTGATCCAGCGGGTGCAGCAGTTCCTGCCGTTGAATCCGCAGAAGTTCGGGGCCGTCGCTCAGGCACTGGCTTTTAACACCGCCGCGTCCTTCACAACCAATACGAATTGGCAGAACTATTCGGGCGAGTCCACCATGAGCTATCTCACGCAAATGGCTGGCCTGGCCTACCATAACTTCGCGTCGGCCGCCGTGGGGATCGCGCTGGCGATCGCATTCGTTCGCGGCATCGCGCGCAAGGAAAAGGAGACCATCGGAAATTTCTGGGTCGACATGACCCGCTCCATTCTGTGGGTATTGCTGCCCGGCTGCACCGTCTATGCCCTGCTTCTGGTTTCGCAGGGAGTCGTCCAAAACCTCAAGCCCTATGACACCGCGAAGATGGTCGAGCCGCAACAGATCCAGAAGACCGGCACGGATGGCAAGCCAATGGTTGGGCCGGATGGCAAAGCCGTCATGGGTACGGTGACCGATCAGACCATTGCCCAAGGGCCGGTTGCTTCTCAAGAAGCGATCAAGATGCTGGGCACGAACGGCGGCGGATTTTTCGGTGCCAACAGCTCTCATCCGTTTGAGAATCCCACTCCCTTGAGCAACTTGCTGCAGATACTTTCCATCTTCGCGATCCCGGCGGGTCTTACTTACACGCTGGGCCGGATGACAGGTTCGCCGCGGCACGGCTGGGCGGTCTGGGCGGCGATGGCGATTCTGTTCCTATGCGGTGTAACAACGGCATACTGGGCCGAGGCCAAAGGCAATCCTCTGCTGCACGGAGTTGACCAACACGCTACTGCGCGACAGCCGGGCGGCAACATGGAAGGCAAGGAGGTGCGCAATGGCATCGCTAGCTCCGCGTTGTTCGCCACCGTCACCACCGACGCGAGTTGTGGCGCCAACAACAGCCAACACGATTCGTTTACTCCGCTGGGCGGAATGGTGCCGCTGGTCAACATTATGCTCAGCGAGACCGTTTTTGGGGGAGTGGGCGCGGGCCTGTATGGCATCCTGATCTACGTGGTGCTGGCGGTGTTCATTGCCGGGCTCATGGTCGGGCGAACGCCAGAGTATCTGGGCAAAAAGATTGAAGCCTACGACGTGAAGATGGCGATGCTGGTCACGCTGGTTTTCCCGCTGATCATTCTGGTGCTCACGGCCATTTCATCGGTCGAGGGATTTGGCACATCGAGCATCAGCAATGCGGGTCCACACGGCTTGACCCAAATCCTCTACTTGTTTACGTCGTCGGCAGGGAACAATGGCTCCGCGTTCGGCGGCATAAACGGCAACACGCTTTGGTACAACACCGCGGGCGGGATCACGATGCTGTTGGGACGGTATTTCATGATCATCCCCATGCTGGCGATTGCCGGCAACCTGGCGAAGAAGAAAACCGTGCCGGTTTCAGCCGGAACTTTCCCGGTGACTACGCCGCTGTTTTCCATTCTGCTGGTGTCGGTGATTGTGATCGTCGGCGCGCTGACATTTTTCCCGGCCCTTAGTTTGGGGCCCGTACTTGAACACCTGCAGATGATGGCAGGGAAAACTTTTTGAGGCAGCGCTTTCCGGCGTAGGATTTTCCGAGGTAAGAGATGGCAGAAAAGAAAAGCAAGAGCCTGTGGGACGCTAAAATCATCCGGCGCGCGATGGGCGATGCCGTGGTCAAGCTCGATCCGCGCACCATGATGAAGAATCCGGTCATGTTCGTGGTCGAAGTCGGCGCCGTCGTCACGACCGTGCTCTTGTTCCGCGAGAAACACAGCTTCGCCTTCAATTTGCAAATCACGCTCTGGCTCTGGTTCACGGTGCTGTTCGCGAATTTCGCGGAAGCCATGGCCGAGGGACGCGGCAAAGCGCAAGCCGACACCCTGCGCAAGGCCCGGTCTGAAACCGTAGCCAATCGCCTGCTCCCGAACGGCACGACAGAAACCGTGCCGAGCGCCAAGCTGCGTTCCGGCGATGTCGTGATGGTCGCTGCCAGCGAACTCGTCCCGGGCGACGGCGAAGTCATCGAAGGCGTGGCCTCGGTGGACGAGTCCGCCATCACCGGAGAATCCGCGCCCGTCATCCGCGAAGCCGGAGGCGACCGCTCCGCCGTCACCGGCGGCACGCGCGTCCTTTCCGATCTCATCAAAGTCCGCATCACGTCGAATCCCGGCGAAACCTTCCTCGACAGAATGATTGCCCTGGTCGAAGGCGCCGAGCGGCAGAAGACCCCGAATGAGATCGCGCTCAACATTCTGTTGGCGGGACTGACCATCATCTTTCTGCTGGCTGTAGTTACGCTGCAGCCTTTCGCGATTTACTCGGGATCGCCACAAACCGTATTTGTTCTCGTCTCCCTGCTGGTGTGCCTGATTCCGACCACGATTGGCGGGCTGCTTTCCGCGATCGGCATTGCCGGCATGGATCGCCTGGTGCAGCACAACGTGCTGGCGATGTCGGGGCGCGCCGTGGAAGCGGCTGGGGACGTGAACACCTTGCTGCTCGATAAGACGGGGACGATCACGCTCGGCAACCGTCAGGCAGCGGAGTTCATTCCGGCGCCTGGGATTACCACGGCCGAGATGGCCGATGCCGCGCAACTTGCTTCGCTTGCCGACGAGACGCCCGAAGGCCGGTCGATCGTTGTGCTGGCAAAAGAAAAGTACAGCCTGCGCGGACGTGAACTGGCTTCGCACGAAGCGGTGTTCGTCCCCTTCACCGCGCAAACCCGCATGTCGGGCGTGAATCTGGACGGCCGCGAGATTCGCAAAGGAGCGGTCGACGCCATCACCAAATACCTGCATCAGTTCGGCACCTCGCTGCCGCGCGAGATTCAGGCGAGCGTGGAACAGATCGCGCGCTCGGGAGGAACTCCGCTGGTGGTGGCGGAGAATCAGCGGGCGCTGGGCGTGATCTATCTGAAGGACATCGTCAAAGGCGGCATGCGCGAGCGCTTCAATCAACTGCGCGCCATGGGGATCAAGACCGTCATGATCACCGGCGACAATCCCCTGACGGCGGCGGCGATCGCACGCGAAGCGGGCGTGGACGACTTTCTGGCGGAGGCGACTCCGAAAGACAAGATGGATCTGATTCGCCGCGAGCAGGCCGACGGCAAGCTCGTCGCCATGACCGGCGACGGCACCAACGATGCGCCCGCCCTCGCTCAGGCCGATGTGGGCGTGGCCATGAATACCGGCACGCAAGCGGCGAAAGAAGCCGGCAACATGGTGGACCTCGATTCCAACCCCACCAAACTCATCGAAGTAGTCGCGATCGGCAAACAACTTCTGATGACGCGCGGCGCGCTCACCACTTTCTCCATCGCCAACGACGTGGCCAAGTATTTCGCCATCATTCCGGCCATGTTTGCCGGGACGTTCCCCGTGCTCAATGCGCTCAACGTCATGCGCCTGCAGTCGCCGCATTCGGCGGTGCTTTCCGCCGTAATTTTTAACGCGCTCATCATCGTCGCCCTGATTCCGCTGGCGCTGCGCGGAGTCAAATACAAGGCGATGAGCGCCGAAGCTCTGCTAAGGCAAAATTTGCTGGTCTATGGATTCGGCGGCTTGGTTGTCCCGTTCATTGGCATCAAGCTGATTGACATGTTCATCACGCGTATCAGGCTGATTTAGGAGCACTGGCCGGTGGCCGGTGAATAGTTTTTAACGGCTAGGTTTTACTGACCACTGGCCACTAACCACCGACCACTTATAGAGAGACCTTTATGAAGAAGAACCTCATCACCGCTGTACTGATGACCGTCGCGACGACCATCTTGTTAGGCGTCTTGTATCCGCTGCTCGTGACCGGCCTTGCGCAACTGATCGTCCCCAACCAAGCCAACGGCCAGCTCATCTACGGCAAAGGCGGAGCGCTCATCGGCTCGCGCTTGATTGGACAGCCATTTTCAGGGGCGGGATATTTTCATTCGCGCCCATCCAACGCGGGCGCTGGCTACGATGCCACTGCTTCCGGCGGCTCAAATCTCGGCCCCACCAACGCCCAGTTGATTGCTCGCGTCAATGGAGACGTCGCCAAGCTCCAGGCCGAGAACCCCGGCACTCCCATCCCCGTCGATCTAGTAACCTCGTCGGCCTCCGGACTCGATCCCGACATCACGCCAGCCGCAGCCGATTTCCAGATCCGCCGCGTGGCGTCCGAGCGAAGAATTTCGGAAGCTGAAGTCGCCCGTCTGGTTCAGGAAAACTCCGAGAACCGCCAGTGGGGCTTCTTGGGCGAGCCCCGCGTCAACGTCCTGGAACTGAATATCGCTCTCGATGCGCGCTATGGCCGCGTCCACTAGCACGCTGCTGAAAAACTACTCCCAATCCACAGCCGTGTATGTTACGAAGAAGCATGCGAGGAGCAGACGATCAGCAGAACCATATATTCAGTTACTTGTCGCCGGAGGAACGGGTGCG
>JBEKQG010000072.1:0-15408 GCA_049519955.1 Terriglobales bacterium | reverse complement strand
GCCGCCATTCCGGCCTCTGGACATACCGCACATACGCGCCGATCGCCAAAAGAAAGAACAGCGTGCTCAGCACGTTCTTCCGTTCCGCCACCCACGCCACCGACTCCACATTAAAAGGGTGGAACGCGAACAGCGCCGCCGCCAGCAGACTCGGCCCCACGCGCTTCGTGACCCACCTCAACAGCAAAAATAACAACACCGCATTGAGCGCGTGGATCAGCACGCTGTCCGCATGATGGCCAGCCGGATTCAACGCAAAGAGTTGGTAGTCGAGAGCATGGGAAAGCCACGTCAGCGGATGCCAATTCGCCTCCTCGGTCGAAACAAATGCCCACTTGATGGTGCTCCAGGCCAGGCCGCGATGGATGTGGGGATTGGCGGTGACGTACTCGGAATCGTCCATGACGATGAACGAGTGCCCAATGACTGGGCTGTAGAGCGCGATGGTCGCCGCCACCAGCAGAACGCAGAGAATAATATTCAATCTCTTGCCGGTGAGGAATGGCCCCGTTCCCGCGGCCGCTCTTGACTTCGGCCCCTTGCTGGCTGGGGCGCGTGTTTTCGACAGACTCTTGGCGCGGCTCATTCCGTCTACTCTACGGGGAGTTGGCTTCCTTATCTCGTTCGTTCAAGCTCGCCTCGAGTCTTGCAATATCGGCGGCATATTTCGCCGGGTCGTCCTTGGCCAGCTTCTTGTAGATGCTCAGGGCCTCCGCGTAGTGAGCGCGGGCGGCTTCGATCCGCTTCAAGTTTCTATCCAGGGACCCCAGGCTGCTCAGCGTTCCCGCCACATACGGTAGGTACTTGTCCGGATTTTGCATCGCCAGTTGACGGCGTATCTCTAAAGCGCTCTCGAAGTGCCGCCGTGCGTCGTCCGGCCGGTCTTGGAGTAGGTCCAGATATCCCAGGTTGTTCCACGTGGTGGCCATGTCCGGCATGTAGATGGCCGGATTTTGCTGCGCCAGTTCCGGGTAGAACTTCAACGCTTCCTCATAGTGCTGGCGGGCTTCGTCCAATCGGTTCTGCATTCCATCCAGGTTTCCCAGATTGTTCAACATCGTGGCCATGTCCAGCAGGTACGCGTCCGGATTCCGCTCCGCCAGTTGACGGTATGACTTCAACGCTTCCTCATAGTGCCGGCGCGCGCCGTCCAGCTGATTCTGGAGTCGATCCAGGAACCCCAAGTTGTTCAGGGTTGTCGCCAGGTAGTACAAATACGCGTCCGGATTCTGCTCCGCCAGCCGGCGGTAAATCTTTAATGCGCCCTCGAAGTGCTCGCGGGCTTCGTCCACCCGGTTCTCGTGGCGATCCACAGTCCCCAGGTTGTTCAGCGTCCCCGCCAAATATGGCAGGTACCGCTCCGGATCTTGCTGCGCCAGTGCACTCCGCAGTTCCGCGGCCCGCTCGAAGTGCTGGCGCGCTTCGTCCATCCGCTTCTGCTCGCTATCGAAGTTCTCCAGGTCATGCTCCGTCATTGCCAGCTCGCCGTCCATCAGCGCAGCTCCCAGAGCGTTATGCGCGAAGGAATTTTCCGCGACCGCCACCGTGCGCGACCACAGCGTGTACTCGCTCTCCCAACAGCTCATCTGCCGGGAAGTGACGACGCCGAGCGCCGTCAACACGCACAACGCCGGGACCACCAGCCAAACCGTTCGGACTTCTTTTGCCGCGGCTAAATCGGCAAGGCCAAACGCAATCATCACGAAGATTCCGATCAGCGGCACGTACGCATAGCGGTCCGCCATGGCCGCCTCTCCCACCTGTACCAACCCGATGACCGGAACTAAAGTACCGACGAACCAAAACCAACCAACCGGCAAATAGCGCTTCCTGCGCAAAACAACTACGAGCGCGGTGATGCCTATCAAAACCACCGCCGATAGACTCCACTGCCACGCCGGGAGAGCAACTACGAGATGGGAATAGAACGCCAGCCGCGCTGGCCAAATCGTTTTCCACAAGTACAGCCCATAAGCCACCACCGCATTCTCGAGTCGAATGGCGAACGGGAACTCCTCGAACGAACGCACTGCATTGCGCTGCACCTTGAGCGTGATCCATGCGCTGGCGGCCGACAGCATGAGCAACGGAATTTTCTCCAGCAGCAGCCTCGAGATCGCCATCCGCGGCGCGCCGGACGAGGAGGGTGGCTCGCTCTCAGTGTTGTCCAGCGGCGTTCTGCCGAGCGGCCAATAATCCAGCAGCAACAAGACAAAAGGCAGTGTGATGACCATCGGTTTGGCCATCAGTCCCGCCGCAAACAACGCCGTCACCAGCAGATATCGCCGCCAATCCGGCTTTTTCGCGTACCACGCATACGCGGCGATCGCCCCAAAAAAGAACAGCGTGCTCAACACGTTCTTCCGCTCCGCCACCCACGCTACCGACTCGACATTGATCGGATGCAAAGCAAACAGTGCCGCCACCAGCAGACTCGGCCCCACGCGCTTCGTGACCCACCCCAGCAGCAGAAACAACAGCACGGCATTCAAAGCGTGGATCAGCACGCTGTCGAAATGATGGCCCGCGGGGTTCAAGCCAAAAAGTTGATAGTCAAGAGCATGGGAAAGCCAGGTCAGCGGATGCCAATTCGCCGCCGCCGTTGACGTGGATGCCCACTTGATCATGCTCCAGGCCAGGCCGGCATGGACGTAGGGATTTGCCGTAACGTAATCGCGATCGTCCATGACCACGAATGAATACCCAATGACCGGGCTGTAGAGCGCGATGGTCGCCGCTGCCAGCAGAGCGCAGAAAATGATATTCAGCTTTTTGCCTGTGGCGAATCGCCCGCTTGGCGCAGCCGTTTCTGGCTTCGCCGTCTCGCCGACTTCGGCGCGGGTTTTCGACAGATTCTTGGCGCGGCTCATTTTCTATACCCTATCGGGAGGGCGCTTTCTTTTCCAGCTCTTCCAGACTCGCTTCGACTCTGGCAACGTCGCCGGCATATTTGCTGGGGTCGCCTTGCGACAGCTTGCGGAACAGGATCAAGGCCTCTTTGTACTGGGCGAGGGATTCCTCGATCCGGTTCTGATTCTTATCCAGGAACCCAAGGTTGTTCAGCGTCCCGGCCACATAGGGTAGGTACTTGTCCGGGTCTTGCCCCGCCAGTTGACGGTAAATCCTCGACGACTCTTCATAGTGCTGACGCGCCTCCTCCATCTGGTTCTGGACTCCATCCAGGTTCCCGAGGTCGTTGAGCGTCATGGCCACATCCGGCAAGTAGTCGTCCGGATCCTGCCGCGCCAACTGGCGGCGAATCCTCAATGTCTCTTCGTAGTGCTGGCGCGCTTCGGGCAATCGCTTCTGGTCCTTCTCCGAGATGGCCACGTTGTTCAGCGTCATGGCCAGGTCCGGCAGGTACGTATCTGGATTCTGCCGCACCAATTGACCGTAGATTCTCAAAGCCTCCTCGAAGTGCGGATAGGCCTCGTCCGGTTGCTTCTGGAATCTCTCCAAAAATCCCAGGTTGTTCAGCGCCATGGCCATGTCCGGCAAGTACGGTTCTAGATTCTGCTGCAACAGTTGCCGGTGAATCGTCAAGGCCTCCTCATAGTACAGGCGGGCTTCGTCCATCCGTTTCTGGAGCCGGTACAGGTTCCCCATGTTGTTCAACGTCGTCGCCATATCCGGAAGATATCCGGCTGGGTTTTGCTTCGCCAGCTCCCGGCGAATCTGCAAAGCCTCCTCATACTGCCGCAAGGCTTCGTCCATTCGCTTCTCCTCTGTATCCAAATTCCCCCGGCGGCTCAATGCTGCGGCCAGATCAGGCTCCATTAAAGCTGACCCCAAGGCGTCATGCGCAAAGGGATTCCGTTCCGTCACCGCCAGTGTGTGCGCCCACAACGTGTACTCGTTCTCCCAGTAACTCAATTGCCGGACGGTCGCGCCGCCGAGCGCCGCCAGCACACACAACGCCGGAATTACCCGCCATGCCATGCCGATTTCTTTCGCCTCCGCCCAATCGTCAAGCCCCCACGCCATTATCACAAAAATCCCGATCAGCGGAACGTAGGCATAACGGTCCGCCATCGCGGCGTCTCCCACCTGCACCAACCCGATCACCGGAATCAAAGTGCCGAGAAACCAAAACCATCCCACCGGCAAATAGCGCTTCCGGCGAAAAACAACTACCAGCGCCGTGACGCTTAGCAAAACCACCGCCGACAGCGTCCATTGCCACGCCGCGAGAGTATTTCCGGGGTGGGGATAGAGCGGAGCCAGTCGCGCCGGCCAGATCGTCTTCCACAAGTACATCCCATAGGCCACGACCGCATTCTCAATTCGCATGGCGAGCGGAAACTGATGCAAACTGCGGACCGCCATCCCAGACCGTTGCGCCTTGATCGTGATCCATGCGCTGGCAGCCGAGAGCAAAAGCAGCGGCACTTTCTCCCACACCAGCCGCGAGAACGCCAGTCGCGGCGCTCCGAAATCGGAAACTGCGCTGCTCTGGTTCCCATCGAGCGGCGTTCGCGCAAGCGGCCAATAATCCAGCAGCAGCAAGACAAAAGGCAGCGTGATGACCATTGGCTTGGCCATCAGCCCCGCGGCAAACAGCGCCGCCACCAGCAAATATCGCCGCCAATCCGGCTTGCGGGCGTACCAGACATACGCGCCGATCGCCCAAAAAAAGAACAGCGTGCTCAGCACGTTCTTCCGCTCCGCCACCCACGCCACCGACTCAACATTGATCGGATGCAAGGCAAACAGCGCCGCCACCAGCAGACTGGGTCCCACGCGCTTCGTGACCCACCCCAGCACCAGAAATAAGAGCACCGCATTCACAGCGTGGATCAACACACTGTCCCAATGATGGCCGGCCGGATTCAGTCCAAAGAGCTGATAGTCGAGAGCGTGCGAGAGCCAGGTCAGCGGATGCCAATTCGCCGCCGCGGTTGACGTGGATGCCCACCTGATCGTGCTCCAGGCCAGGCCATCATGAATATGTGAATTCGCAGTGACGTAATCGCGATCGTCGAAGACCAGAAAGGCGTGGCCGCTCACCGGACTGTAAACCGCGATGGTCGCCGCCGCCAGCAGAGCGCAGAGAATGATATTCAGCTTCTTGCCTGCGGTGAACGCCCCTGTCTGCGGAGGCGCCTTCATTTTCGGCCTCTCGCCAACTTCGGCACGCGATCTCAAGGGAGTCTTGGCTCGGCTCATTTCGTCTCCCCGATTGTACACAGCCGGCGGAAGCGGGTGACCCATCCCATGACCACCGCCCGATCGCAACGCCGCACCAATCGCGGAGCCGCAGCACTTTTGGCAAACGCGAATATCAAACTGTATACTTGCCGCCAATTATGCATTCCGACCCACCGGGCAACCACGGCGCACTTGTTTCGTATACAAAGAACCTGTTGCCATCGGTCTGCGCGCTTGCCAGCCCAATTCCCGTACTCATGCTGGCCACCGTGGTTGCCTTGCGGCATGGCTTCCCCACGCCCACCCACGCCTTGGTAAAGATGGCGGGGCTGTCGCTCTTCGTTCTCAACGTCGCCGTCTTCGGATCGAAAAAACGCTGGATGTTTTCCGGCCCCGCGCTCCCGTGGCTCGCTCTCGTCGCAGTTTCTCTGCTCGGCCTTTCACCTCTCGCCTCGTTTCCGGCAGCCGGATGGGCGATTGCCGGCGCCGGTCTGATCTTGGCTCTGCTGAATGTCGCTTCTCTGGCCACGCGCATCGGCCTGCTTCGCACCGCCGCGTTGCTTCTCCTTGGCATCGTTCTGGGCGGCTATGCGGAAAGCATGTATTGGCGCTCCGGGGCGGAACACTCCATCGTCTTCTCCGAGGCGATGCTCGGTGGGCAGGTTCAAGCCGACGTCATCGAGCAGGCTGCCATCGTCAACATGATTGATTCCTACGGCGTGGCCTCAACCGGCTTGGATGGCCTCGTCCCCATGAAATACCACACTGGATCGTTATGGCTGGCGCAAGCCCTTCGCCGGTTATCCGGATTCCAGGCGCTTGATTACATAGCTTTCGGCTATGGACTCCTGCTCGTGCCGTTCTATGTGGCAGGCATTTTCGCATGCGCCGCCATCCTCCGGGCCACGATCCAAAAGAAAATGGTCGAAAGGGAAGAGGAGAACAGCCCACCGCTCGCTTTTTGGCTCACCTGCTCGCTCGCCGTCGTTGGTTTGTTTCCGTTCACTAACGATCCGAATAGCTGGAATTTTAACGAGACCATCCTCAACAGCGACTCGCTCCTCTTGGCCTTTGCTCTTTCCGCGTGGCTCATTGCCATTGCCGCAACTTTCTACTTGTCCCTCCAAGGCAGGAACCGGTTCTTCACCCTCGCCGAAAAGCTCGCTTTCTGCATCGCATTGCCGGCCGCATTGGCGTTGATCGGCTTCGTGAAGATTTCCCAAATTTACCTGTTGCTCGCCCTGCTCCTCTATTTGTGCTGGCGCGTGAAGTGGTTACGAGTGTGGCCAATGTTGTTCGGTGTTGCGATTTCGCTGCTCCTGGTCGTAGTGCAAATGCGCACGGAAGTCGGCGCGGTTACGGCCACCTTCGCTCCTTTTCGCTTCGACCGCATCCATCCCGAGTGGGTCCCTTATTTCTTCGTCGTGTATTTTTCCTGGGCTTGGTTGTTTCTTCTTCTTTGGGCCCGCGTGCGGACTGTGCGCAGCCTCGCGGACATGTTGCACGCCATCCGCAGTCGCGAGAGTCTTCCGGTCGAGTTAGTATTTGTTACCGTGATTGCCAGTCTGGTCCCCTATCTCCTGATGGATTTTCATTCTCCTAGCTGGAAATTCTTCACCGAATTCCATGCCGTCCTGGCCGGCGTTTTCTTCGCAGCCTTCGTTCCCAAAATTGAGTTATCGCGCCTGGCGAGTAAGTTGCGCAATGGCCAGTTATCGCTGGCGGCATCCTTCGGGCTGGTTCTTGCCCTTGCCGTTTGTGGACACCTCTTCATGACCACAGAAGGCTCGGCTTACCGTATGGTGAAGTCAATCGGCGAGGCCAGGGCTGGCCTCGCAGGTAAGTCGCTGCTCGATTGGCGCAGCCAGTTACGTCAGATCGACACCAGCCCGTCTTCATGGGCCCCGGCGATCATGGCTCGCGAGAATACTCTCCAGTGCTTGGAAACTATGGGCCGTCAACCCAGAGAACTTAGAAGGACCGCCGCGCTCTATATTCCCAAAACCAACCGCTACTATTGGGAGATGCGTCAGGTCGGGCAGGGGGCAACGCCATTTATCGCTCCTGCTGAATCCGGCCTGGCAATGGTCAATGGCCTTCCCGAGTTTGAAGACATTGGCTGGGCGGCCACCGGATGGGGCTATCCGCAATACAAACTTCCGGCCGCACCCGAATCCCCGGCCACTCACATTCAGGAAGCCGCCGCCAAAGCCCGTCTAAGCGGCTTCCAAGTCCTCTGGGTGCTAAGTGGCCTAAGTCCAGCCGGTTGCGATCTGGATAAGATATCCCTGAACTAATGGCCCAGCCGGTGCCCGCAATCCGCCGGTTTTCCCGTAAGTGCGCAGTCGTTTCAGCGCCGCTTCCAGTTAGATCGAGATACGCCATCGTCGTCGGCCCCAGAACCCGAAATGTGTCCAACCCCTTCGGAGATAGATTGACGTGCCCCTCCGCGTCCAGCGGCGCCGTCGCTACAAAAAACACCGTCTGCGCTCGAATAGACTTCTCCAGCCTGTCGGCTATGCCTGTCGCAACCCTGCCCATAAGTCGCTCCAAATAAAAAGGGCCGCTCGAAAAAGCGGCCCATTCTATTTCCAATGCAAAAACCTGAAACCTAAGACCTGGGACCTGTTCCTTAATCCCCCGCTACCGGCTCGGCGATTTCTTCAGTCTCTTTCTCTTGTGCGGCGCCGTTCCCATTGGCCGGAGCAATTGCCGAAGTAATCGCGTCCAGCGGAATGAACCCGCCTTCATTCGACGTTGCCGGCCTCTCTTTCAGCACCACTTCCCGATAGAGCTGCGCCATGCGCGCGTCGTAGGCCGCGTCATTCTTCACTTTGTTGTCGCTGGCTTTGCTGTCGCGCGCCCGCTTCTTCTCTTCCCGCGCCGTCTTCGCAATGCCAAGCTTGTCCAGATCGTGCTGCACCTCGTTCGTTACGATCTCTTCCCGCAGGTAGAGCGCGTGCTCCTTGTCTTCCATGTTGACTTTCTTGCCGCCCGCGAAGATCTCATGCCGCCCGTGCTCTTCGTACCACTTGGTAAGTGTCGAAGTCATGTGCATCTTCTCGATAATGTTCCGCCAGCCCACACCCGTGTTATACGCGCAGAAGCTGATCTCTCCCTCCTGCGTCGCATAAGGAATGATGCACTGCTCCGTGCGCCGGAAGTCGTAGTTAAACAAGTCCTGGAACCACATCCCCGCGATGAACAGGAAGTTCCACCGGTCCTCGCGCCGCTTCATCACGTCTTCAATCGTCCGATCCGGCCCTACCTTGCCGTAATTCCTGCCCGTCGCGTTGAAGTTCTTGTCGAACTTCTTCAGCAGGTCCATCATCTTGAAGTGCGTGGGCGATTGAAACGAGTCGTAATTCTTCATCAAACACAGCGCCATTCCAAACGCCGTCCAGAATTTCGACCGCGCCGCATCGTTCACCTTCGCAATGTCCTTGGCCAGTTGATCGCCTTTTAAGAAAGCCGTTACCGGCACTGCTTCCTTGGTCTCTTTGTCGATCATCACCGCCATCCCCGTCCCGCAGTTAGGATGGCATCCGCAAGATAACTGGCCCCAGTCGTTGTTTGTATCTTGCGCGTGCATTACATCGGCCCAGTCGGAGAACGTGCTCATGAAACTGATGGGGAACCAGTCCCGTGTCGGTTCGCCAAGTCCGGTTTGATTTTTCACGTCGTGGGCCAGGTGCGCCAGCGTATAACGCTGCGCAATGCGGCGCTCGTCGGTGATGGCCTCGTCGCGGCCCGTGAAGCTCACCGGCTGGTAACTCAAAAAGCTGATCTTCTTGGGATTGTCGAGCGCGAACTGAATGATCTTTCCAACCTGCTCGTTGTTAATGCCGTTGATGATGGTGATGACGGGCACGATTTCGCACCCGGCCCGATGCAGGTTGTCGATCGCCTTCAGCTTCACGTCAAACAAATTTCCCACCGCGCGATGATCGTTGGCGGCGTTCCCGATCCCGTCGAATTGCAGATAGGCATAGCGCACGCCGGCTTCCACCGCCTGTTGGCAAAACTCGAAACTCTTCGCGAACTCAATCCCGTTGGTTGCCGCCTGCACGCTGTTGTATCCGACCTTGCGCGCGTAACGCACCGCGTCGAGGAAGTAAGGCGACAGTGTCGGCTCGCCTCCCGAAAACTGCACCGACATTTGCCGCTTGGGCTTGAGCGTGATGGCATTGTCCAGCACCGTCTTGATTTCCTCCCAGGTAAGTTCGTGCACAAACCCGACCTGGTTCGCGTCCATGAAGCAGGGATCGCACATCATGTTACAGCGGTTCGTAAGATCGACCGTCAGCACCGCGCCGCGTCCATACTTCAGCGTGGAGGAGCCGTGGTGATGCAGCTTCTCGTCGTTGTGCGCGAGAATGTCGCGGCCGGGAAAAACTTCTTCCAGGTGCCGCGTGAATTCCGGGTCCGTCGACATCAAGTCTTCGAAGTGCCCGTGCTTGGCGCAGTCCTTGACCATCCAAATCTTGCCGTCGCGCTCGATGATCTGCGCCTTCAGTTCGCCAACTTTTTCGTTCATCAACACATCCACCGGCAGGTGCCCGTCGAGAATCTGCTGCCGGATCTCCGGCACGCACTTCGGACAAAGCGAATCGGTCGTGCGCGGCCAGCCCAGTGGCGGCTTCGATTTTTCCCACGACTTGAGCAGCGGCTTCTCCGACCACTTCGGCGTCGGCGCCACATTCGGAGAGATCCGGTTCAGGCGTTCAAAGATCGCCCACACGCCCGTGGCGGCAATGGTCACGGCCTTCTCGACATACTTGATCGGCTTGTGCATTCTGCTCTCGCTTTCCACAGCTTGGGAGTTCGACCTGCCCCCCCGCGGTTCCGCTCACGGGCCCTGCCAAAATAGACTTGTCCACGATGAAACCTGCCTGCGAAACCCGGAAGTTTCAATGCGTGGTATGGCTCACCGTGATCCTATTGAAAGCGCAGCCGTTAAGCACGAAGAAGCCAACGAAGTGGTGAAAATCGGGGTTGAGCGGCGAAATAGGACATTTTGCGGAGTTAAGTTGTTGAAAAGGCAGGGAAGGGAGCGTTCACTGGCACCGTGGCACGCACGGCCCTTGTCTTAATGTGATTTATAAGTTACACTCTTCTGGTGATTGAAGTCCGCCGTTACCTGACCAATGCCGGCCGAGACGTCTTCGGCGAGTGGTTGGCTGGACTGAAAGATACCCGGACAAGAGCGAAGATTGCGGCCCGGATTGATCGGCTCTCGGCGGGAAACTTCGGAGACTGCAAGTCCTTGCGCGGCGGGCTGTTTGAGCTCCGCATCCACTGGGGGCCGGGATATCGGGTTTACTACGCGTTCGATGGCCGGACTTGCGTGCTGCTGCTCTGCGGCGGAGATAAGCGCAAACAGTCCTCCAACATCAAGCGCGCACAGGAATATCTCAAGGACTATTTGGAAAGGACACGATGAAACCCAAGGCGAGCACATCCCATGACGAGGCAACGATCCGCGAACTGCGCGATAATCCCGAGTTTGCCGCCGAGTACCTCAAAGCTGCATTGGAAGATGCCGACGAACCCGCCGTGCTCCTGATCGCCCTGCGCCGCATCGCGGAGGCCAGAGGCGGCATTGCCAAAGTGGCCAAAGCCGCCGGCATCGAGCGCGAGAGCCTGTATCGCGCCTTATCGGAGCGCGGAAACCCGCGCCTCTCCACCCTCGTCGCCGTCACCAAGGCCGTGGGATTGAGGCTTACGGTGGACGCCGCGCCCTAAGCCTGTAGAACTAGATCTCGCGTTTGGTTTTGGGCGGCGCAGCGCTGGCCTCGGCGGCGGACGATGCCCGACACTCCCGCGTTTCTCGTCGCCACTCCTGTCCCTGCACCTTCACACCCTGCTAGAATTTCGCCGATGCCTAAACTCTCCGCTACCGCTCGCGCCCGCAAAATCAAACTCATCCTTTTCGACGTTGATGGCGTTCTGACCGACGGCAAAATCTGGATCTTCCCCGCGCCCGGAGGCTCACCTTCTGGCCTTCAGCAGAGCGTGCTCGAAAAATCCGCCCAGCATGGCGGACAGGGTGGCTTCGGCCTGCACAGCGCCAGCCTCATCGAGGCCAAGGGTTTCCACGCCCACGACGGCACCGCCATTTCGCTAGCCCGCCTCGCCGGAATCAAGACCGGCATCGTCACCAAGCGCGTCTCGGAAACGGTTGCGGTGCGGGCGCGCGACTTGAAGATTGACCATGTGTACCAGGGAATTCAGGACAAGGCTTCGGTGTTGGCGCAGATTCTCGAAAAGGACGGAATCATTGCGGCCGAAGCGGCGTTCGTCGGCGACGACGTGATCGATCTGCCGCCGATGCGCAATTCTGGCCTCGCCATCGCCGTGAAGAACGCGCGGCCCGAAGTCAAGGCCGCAGCCCACTGGGTCACGCCGCACGCCGGAGGCGATGGTGCCGCGCGCGATGCCGTCGAGTTCATCTTGAAAGCGCAGGCCAAGTGGAAGCGCGCGCTCGAGGACTATATTTCCGAGAGAAGCTGAGAACCTGTAGCCGTCGCCTTTCAGTCTCCAGCGATCGGTTGCTGGAACTGGTTTCATAAATAGGTTTTGGGTAGGGCACGGCTTCAGCCGTGCCGCTCAGAACCAGTAAGAATGCGGGCTTTAGCCCCTGAGGGCCTGAATCCCCGTTCTGAAAAAGCATTTATGAAACCAGTTCGAGTCGAGCGTCGGCCGCCACGCGATTCCCGTTTAATCGGAGACGGCCACCGGCTTTTCCGCCATGAGTTCGGCGAAGCGAGGGTCTTTTCGCAGGGCGCTGAATTCTCCGTCTTTGTACACGTTCTTAATGTCTTTGTAACCCTCTTCCAGCGCCTTCCTTAAGTAATGCAAGGAACGCTCGGAATCGCCGCTGCTGGCATACAGCTTGGCCAGGATATAGTCGTAGTGCGCTTGGTCCTCGGGAGAGGCGAGCTTGGCCTGGATCCCGGCGTGCGAACTTCGCTCGAAGATGTCGGGATCGATTTGTATCGCTTTGGAATAATTCTGTACGGCTTTTCCGAATTGCTTTTCGGCGAAGTACGCCGCGCCCAAATTGTTGTAGTAGGAGCCGGCGGCGTTCTTCAGCGTGACCGCTTTCTCGCATTGCCGGATGGCTGCCCGGTAGTTCTGCAGAGAGTAGTAAACGACGCCGAGATTGTTATAGGCGTCGGCATAGTTGCGGTCGGCCCTGATGGCGCGTTCGAAACTCTTCTTGGCCTCTTTGTCGCGGCGCAGCAGCAGTTGGCAGATGCCGATCTTGTTGAACAGGTCGGCGCTGCCCGGCGCGCCTTTCAGCGCGGCCTGGTAGAAATCGATGGCGTCGAGATAGTTCTTGTCCTCGCGCAATTCGTCGCCGCGCTTTTCCAGTTCCTCGGCCTTCGCTCCGGCAGCCGGTGGATCGGCGCGATGCTGGGGAGGAGGCCCGACTTCCAACTGTTCTGAATTCTGAGCCTGCGATGGCAGCACAAGAAGAACAGCGACGAGCAGCGATACCGAGCAGAAGCGGATACAGGTAAGCATACTCACCCCCGGCTGAACGAAATCAACCTCTAGAGACCCATAGTTTTCAGCGTACCGTGTTGCGTTGCTTGCGACCCTTGCTATTGCGGCGGTGTGGCCTTGTTGCCGTTCTTAGGCGGCGCAGGCGCATTTTTGTCATCCTTGTCCTTATTATTGGAGCCGCTGTCTCCCTTGATCGCGTCAATAATTTTTCCGAAGAGGCTTTTCTTTTTCTTGGCCTCTTCCTCGGATTGGACACCGGCTGCGCCTTGCGGGTTCCCATTCGTGGCCGGCGGGGCCGCCGCTTTCTCGGAATTCCCCCCGAACATGTGCGTGATCGCTCCCACCACACCGCCGCTCTGGTCGCACGTATCGCGAGGCTCCGTGCCCGCCACGAATGCAATCGTGTAATCGTCGGGGCACGCTGGCGTCGCCAGGCGGTTCGTCATTTTGTCGAGTTGCACATCGACCACGCCTTCGGGCTGGCTGAACGATCTCACGTCCGCATACTGCGGCAGCGCGACCGCCTTCTTCATGAACGCTGCCCAGATCGGCGCGGCGGAATAAGCGCCGCTGATGCGCAGATCGCTGTAATCGTCATAACCGACCCAGACAATACAGAGCAGGTTTGACGTGTATCCGGCGAACCAGCCGTCGTGCGAACTCCCCGTCTTGCCCGCCGCCGGGGCCGTGAATCCGCTCGAGCGCACTCCGTACGCCGTGCCGAAGTTCACTACTCCTTCCAGCAGGTTCGTCATGACGAAAGCGATGCGCGCATCGAGTACCTGCTTCTTCTCCGTCTCGAAATTCAGCACGATGTCGCCCTTGGCGTTGCGCACCGAATGCACGAACACGGGAGAAAGCCGCGTGCCTCCATTGGCAAAACTCGTGTAGGCCGCCGTCATGTCCACCGGCGTCGCGTCGTAGGCGCCCAGCGCCATCGCCGGCGTCGCTTTTACCGACGCGATTCCCGCCGACCGCGCCAGGTCCGCCACTTTGTCGTAGCCCACTTCTTCGGCCAATTTCACGGTCGCGTTGTTGAGCGAAAGCGCCAGCGCGTAGCGCAGCGTGACGTCGCCGTGGTACTCCTCTTTGTAGTTGCGCGGCTCGTAGATCTGGTCGCCGTAGGCGAACGTCGAAGGCTGATCGGCCACCATCGAGGCCGGAGTGATCACCGTGGTCGAACCGTCGATCGCCGTGTTCATCGCTGCCGCGTACACAAACGGTTTGAAGATGGAGCCCGTCGGACGCTTGGCCAGCGCGTGGTTCAGTTGGCTCGTCCCGTAGTTCCGGCCGCCCACCAGTGCCTTGATTTCGCCGGTGTGCGGGTCCATCGCAACCAGCGCCACCTGCGCCTGCGGGCCGGGCGCTACCTTGGTTTCAAATTTATTGCCCACCTTGATCTTGCGCGTGCGCATTTTCGCGACCTGATCGTCCACCAGCTTGATGCCCGTCTCCACCGCTTGCGCCGCCGCCCGTTGCAGGTCGGGATCGAGCGTCGTGTAGATGCGGTACTCCTGATCGTTGATTTCGCGCTCGTTCAGTTTGTTGACGACCGTGTCGCGCACCATATCCACGAAGTACGGCGCATCGTTGGCCTCCACGTTCGGCGGAGCCAGTTTCAGCGGCGTGGTCTTCGCCTTCTCCGCCTGCGCGCGCGTGATGGCGCCCGTGTCCACCATCGCCTCCATCACCGTATTGCGGCGTTCCAGCGCCCGCTCGGGATGCCGATAGGGCGACAGATAGCTCGGCGCTTGGATCAACCCCGCCAGCAGCGCGGCTTCCGGCAGCGTGATGTCCTTCAGGTCCTTGTTGAAATACGAGCGTGAGCCTTCGGCCAGCCCCGAAATCGCGAACGACCCGCGCTGTCCCAGATCCACGCGGTTGGCGTAGAACTCGAAAATCTGCTGCTTGGAAAATTTCTGCTCCAACTCCACCGCAATCAGCATTTCGATCAGCTTGCGCTTGAACGTCTTTTCCGGGCTCAGAAAGAACGCCCGCGAAAGCTGCATGGTGATGGTCGAGCCGCCCTGCTGATGCCGCTGATGCGTGAAGTCGATCCACGCGGCCTCAAACAGCCGCATGAAATTGACGCCGCCGTGCTGGAAGAAACGCCGGTCTTCAATCGCCGTGACCGCTTCCACCACGACCTTCGGAATTTCGTCGTACTTCACCAGTTGACGCTTCGATCGCTGCTCGGCGTCGAACAGCGACGTCAGCATCTGCGGCTCCAGTTCATAGGCCGCCAGTTCCCCGGAGGACCGGCTGTTGATCGCCGAAACCGCGCCGCCCGCGACGCTGATGGTGGCCGCTTCCGGACTGTGATAAGACTCGGGCCCAGGCAGAACGTCGATCGAGCCGCCATGAAGACGATAGCTGCCCAGCGCGGATTCGCCCTCCTTTTCGGAGTACCCGGCATGGCGGAGATCCGCCGCAATTTCAGAGATCGTTAGCTTCGATCCCAGCCTTACCACCGGCGGCGCGGCGAAAATCTTTGCCGAAGTCGCGAACGCCGGCCCGCGGAAGCGCTGCTCGATGATGCGGTCGTACTTTACATACCAGTAGGCAAAAAAACCGACCACCAGGAGCGACGCCGAGAGAAAAGCGACCAGGGCAAAGCGCACGACCGGATCCCGCGACCGGCGTCCCCGTCCGCGGGGGCCGCCGCTTCGAGCCTTCGGGATTTTCAGCTTAATCGCCATGGAGACGGCTGTGCATCCATCCGGACTGCAATTCTCAGTCCGAATCCGA
>JBEKQG010000071.1:0-15462 GCA_049519955.1 Terriglobales bacterium | reverse complement strand
GCTGGGCAGGCCCGGCACCAGTTCCGCCCAGCTCAGTCCGAAGGTGTCGCTGTTGCCATGCGTCGTGTAGTTGGCCACGCCCGGGATCGCGAAGTTCCCTTCGCTGTTGTAGGCCTTGGCGTAGCTGATCGATCCAGGAAAATGGCTGCCGCTGAAAATCGAGCTGTTAAAATTAACGCCGCTGGCGTTCGAAATGGATTGATAGGCCGAGTTGTCTCGCGCCTGATTCATGAAAGGCGAAACCGTGAACGACACAAAGTTCGGATTGTAGTAAAACCCGGATACCGTGGCCGCGCCGCCGAAAGCCAGGCTATGATCGGATGAAATCAGGTTTCCATAATCTCCGTTGTATCCCGCGGACAGCGTGCCGTTCATGTTCATGCTGACGTTGTCTCCGAGCGTGAGCTGTCCCGCCGCCGGCAGCGCCAGCAAGAGAAGTCCCACCATCGCAATACTCGTATTTCGGAGAACACCCGCCACTTGGCACCAACTTCTTGCTGTCTCGGCAGCAGTTCTTGTTCTGCGTCGTTCCCTGGCTTCCCCACAGCGGCGCTTACCAAGTGAAAGGGCGCCAGCCATCTCTTCCTGTGCTCTGGAAGAGCACGTTCCCGGCCAAAATTGGACTCCGCCTAAGCGCTTGCTCGGCAAGGAGATACTGGGACTTGCGCGAGCGTTGTTAAGGCCGGATATGAGCCATATTACGCAGCTAAAACCAAGGTAACAAGGCATTTGGCGCAAGAAGTGCCTTGGAAGAGCAGTTCTAAGTTCTCAGTAAAACCAAATCAGATCTCCACTGAGAACTGAGAACTGGTCTTACAGTTCTTCCACTTTTGCGGTCTTTCGCAGGCGCTTGTCCAGGGCCGCGCGCACTTCATTGACCTTTTTCTTTTGCAGTTCCTGCTGCAGCGAGTCTTTCACCTCCGCAAACTGCATTTTCCCCGCCATGATGTGCTGGTTCAGCCGGATGATCGTAAATGCCTGTTCCACTTGGATAATATCAGTGACCTGCCCGTCCTTTAGCGCCAGAAGCGCTTGCACTACCTGGGGAGCCAGTTTCGTCCGGTCCACCTTCTTGTGGTCTCCCATCATCACCCGGTAGTCGTCCTCCGAAACCTTCTCAGCCAGCATCCCGAATTGCTCGTAGTTTTTGGTTGCTTTGGCCAGCTTCAGCGCATCTTCGGCCCGCTTGCGCTGCTCTTTCAAATTGGCTGGCGTGGGTTTATCCGCAGGCAGGAAAGAAATTGTCTGAATGGCAAAGGCTTCAGGATACTCGAAACGGGCCGCGTTTTTATCATAGTAGGCCTTGGTTTCGGCCAGGGAGACCGTCGACTTGTTGTCCACTTCGGTCTTCAGCATGGCGTCAATCATCAACGAGCGTCGAATCTTCTGGCTTAGCGCCTTCTCGGAGCCCTGAAACTCCGAATTCAGAAATTGCCGATACTCCTCCGGGCTGCTGAATTGCTTGTGGAAGTCCGCTTCCGCTTTTTGCAGCTTTGCCGGTGGTATCGTCATTTTCCGCCGCAACGCTTCCTGGTACAGGAGTTCCTCGAAGACAATCATCTTCATGGCGCCCTGACGGATCTGGGGCTCCAACTCCGGAGGCACCTGACCGTTGTGCTGGCGCGCGTAAGGGAACAACGTGTACATCTCGCGCAGCAGGTCGCGATCGGTCAACACCGTTCCGTTCACCCGGGCAACGGGCGTGTCCGTCCCCTGAACCCCTGCGTTGGCCGCTTGCTGCTTCACCACGCTACTCTGCGTGTGTGAGACGGTCATCTGTTGGGCCGCCGCCGTTATGGGCAAGAGCGCCGCCAGAAGCAGGGAGCAGACTGTCAACCGGTACATCATAAGCAAACCTCACTTGAAACTAGCGAAAAAAAAGGGGGAGAGGTTTCCTCTCCCCTCTTGGTAACATCCGGCAGATTAGAAGGTCGTCGGGATCGCTCCGCCGCCGTTCATTTCGTTCGCCTCTCCACCGTGGCACTCGCGGCAGAACTGCGCGGTCTGGTTCGCTCCAGCCGTGCCGCTCGCCGGGTTGTAGGGGCCGCGGACGAAGAACATGGTTGCGTAGTAGCCCGTCGGCAAGCCGCTCTTTGGGCCGTTGGTAACGCTGACCACGTTCATGAGGTGCTGGTTGTGGCAGCTCGTGCAGGTGACCACAGCGGTGTTGTTGTACGCGCTGAGCGACACGAAGAAGCCATAGTTGGTCACGAACTTCGCGGAATTGGTGCCGGTCATTGCGATCGAGCCGTTGGTTTCGACGCAATCCCAATTGTGCGTGCCGCCGCAGGAAACTGTGGCGTTCAAGCCCACCGGGTGGTTGGCCAGGTATTGGCCGGCGCCGTCGCCGTCGTTGCCCAGCAGGGTTGGAATCGCGTTCCACGTTCCGTAAGTGGTCGGTAGCTTCTCGTAGACTGCGTTCTTCATCATAGCGCCTGTGGCCCAGTTGCCGTCATGGCAGCTCAGGCAGGTCAGCAGGCCGTTAACGTCGGGAGTGGTAGCCGTCATGCTGGTCGGCAGAACCTCGACCCGGTTCCCAGCGAGGGTGATGGTCTTTCCGTACAAATTGCCTACGTCTTGGCCCCACAGGATAGACAGACCGGAAGTCACATCGCCAGACTTGTTGGCGCCGTTGCCCCATGCGCCGCTGTGTGGTGCGTGGCAAGCTGCGCAGCCACGACCATAGTTGAGGTGGGCGCCGAGGACGTCAGTGGTCGGCGCTTGGATCTGGGCTGCGGCGAACGATGCGACAGCCAGAACCATCATCAGGACTAACAAGCTTTTCTTCATATACTCTCCTCGAGGACTTATAATGATGCGTTCCAAAGCTTCTTCTACTGCTTGCTTCTGTTACTTTTCGGAACTCTCGCTCTCCACCTAGACGGGGGAGGGCTTGCCTTAAATCTCTACCGTTTATGATGCACGAGGGTCGCCGTAGTGCGTCAGAACACGCCGGATCTGTAGTTATTTTGTAAGTAATTACATAATAAAGACTTACAAGCGACAAAGCGCAAAGAACCGACCTTCCGGACGGGCTAAGTGATGCCCGGCTGGGCTTTCTGGCCCACCGGTCTGGTGAAAAGACCCATGTATGCAAGCGACTGGTGTGCAATGTATTGCACTAGTTGCGCGACCGCAATTCCCCATGGAATCTCCCGTCCCAAAGCAGTTGACGCTTCTCCGGCACACGTGTCAGTGACGGTCTTCTCGGTCGCTTGTGATGGAGGTCACTTCGAGGCGTTCATCGGGCGATCTGATCTCAATCGCTGGCCCGGACGCCCGGTTCTGCCGCGTGGAGGAATCGGTGTCTCCCGGACGGGGCGCCCCGGCGTTCCATTTTGGACGATGCACTTGGACGCGCAAGGGATCGCATCATTCCACGAGCATTAGCTGGGCGGTGACGCAGGGGGTTCCTGCGTGGGCGCACTCGGCGGTTTCTGTGCTGGTGTTGCCTCGTCCGGGTTCGGTGCTGGCGCCTCAGCCGGAGTTTGCGCAGTGCCGGACGATGCTCCCCTCCTCGCATCCGCCGCTTTTTCCAGGTCCGCCTCGCGCTTCGCCTTCTCGGCCGCCGCCTCATCGTCGGTTATATAGCGGAACATCTGCATGCGGCCCGGGTATTGTTCGGTGGTAAACACGCGATTTTGTTTGTCAATGGCAATGCCAACCAACGCCTTGAACTGCCCAGGACCATTGGCGTGACCGTCTCCGATATAGGTCAGCAATTGCCCATCACGGTTGAACACCTGAACACGATCCTGGTATTGATCGGCCACCCATATATGTCCATCGCAATCGATGGCGATGCCTTTGGGCCGGGCGAAGTATCCCGGACCATCGCCGGCTTTTCCGAAGGTGCTGATGAAATTGCCCTCCGCATCGAAGATTTCAACCCGGTTATTCATGGTGTCCGTGACGTAAACGTTGCCATCTTTGTCCACCGCCACATTCGTGGCCCCACCGAAGTCGCCCGGCGTGGTCAGAGTGTGTTTTTTGCCCGGGGTCCCAATGTGGCGCAGCAGTTTGAGGCTGTCCGCGTCATAGACCATGACCAGGTCCTGCTGCTCATCGACGACATAGAGAAACCGGTTCTGGTTGTCGATCGCCAGTCCCACCGGATCCACCAATCCCTCGGCGATCTGGCCCTCGACTTCATGTTTGGGATTGAAGACAAGGACCCGGTGCAGTTTGCCATCGGAGACAAAAAGGCGGTCGCTGTCGTCGATGGCCACGCCATTGAGCAAAGCGAAATGCGCGTCGGTGCCATTCTTGATGAGCGTCGCATCGTGAGTTTCGGTGTTGAAGATAAAGACCGCTCCGACTCTTTGATCGGCCACATACACCAGCCCCTTGGAGTCGATGGCGAGGCCGTAGGGTCCCAGCAACTGCCAGGGAAAAGTCTTGAGCTTATCGGTGCTGTCTTCCTGCTTGGTGCCGGCCACGCGGTCCATCCAGCTTTGCTTCTTTTTGGTGGTTGGGGGCGGAGTATTGTCGATCTTCATGCCCGCGTAGTAGCCCAGATAGCGGACGCGGGCGATGTTGGGCGGGTTCGGCCAAACCAGCTTCGAAATGTCGATATCCAGATTGGGCTGGGCGGCCGGCTCAGTGGCCTCGGCTTTCTTCTTCTTTTTCTTGTCGCTGCCGTGCATGGAGACCGGCGAAGCCAGCCCCAGAAGCAGCAGGATCACCAGCGCCGCCAGCGTCGTGCGGTTGCGATTCGAATGGGAAGGAAGCGCGAACATTTTTTCTATTCTCCTGTTGTTGTTTGCCGCATGTCGATCCTGTTCTTGTGACAGGTGTCGCAGAACGCCATGTTGTTCTGTTGGTCCTTCGCGAGCAGCCCAGGCTGCGCCGAAGCGTGCGGCTGATGGCAGCTCAGGCAAGTCATGTGGGTCTTCACCTTGGTTATATCCGCCGGATTCATCACGTCTCCGACGGGGTGATTCTCCACCGGATGGCCCAGCCCATACCTCAGCGGCAGAATCGCCACCTTGTTCTTCTTGTAGTAATCCTCGGGCAGCTTGATTTGGCCGTTGAAGATGGTCAGCACATGTTCCGCTTCCAGCTTTTGCGGCACCGCGTCCGGTCCGTGGCACTCCAGGCAAAGCGCATTCCCCTTCGCCCGCAGTAGATGATCGTTGTCGCCGCCGTGCGGCGTATGGCAAGTGGCGCAACCCTGCGTGAATGCGGGCTGGTGGTGCACGGGCTTCTTCGCGAGATCGGCGATGTCGCTGTGGCAGCCCAGGCAGATGTCTACCGCGTTCGTCTTGGGGAGCCCCGGCTGCCGGCTGGCATGGGGGCTGTGGCAGTCGGTGCAATCGCCCGCCGCTCCCGGATGCTGCATTTTGGCGCTCTCGATGAGCTTGGCTTTGTCGTCGTGGCAGGTCACGCAAAGCGACTTGGCATCGGCTTGCGTCAGCACCACTTTTCCGTCTTTTGCCGCGGCATGGCAAACGTCACACTGCTTGTCGGCAAAAGGCGGATGCATAAACTTGTTCATCAGCTTGGGCGCGGCCGACTCGTGGGGGTCGTGGCAGGTCAGGCAATCCGCTTTGTCGAAAGGCTGGTTCTGGTGCGCCTTTTGCAGTTCCGCGCTTTTTGCATCGTGGCAGTCCAGGCAGAGGGCAGGCGCCGCTTTGGTCAAATGGAAATCGAACTCGGCCTTCCCAATCTCTCCGGTCTTATGCGTGATGTGGCAAGTGTCGCAGCCCATGTCCAGCGCGGCGTGACGGCTGCCGTCCTTCCCTGGAACCTTCGTGCCAATGTCGTGGCAGGTGAGGCAGAGGTTGTCTTTCTTGTCGCCTGCACTGGCCTTCTTCAACTGATTCTTGTTTTCGGAAGTATGCGGGTCGTGACAGGTCAGGCAGTCGCGAACCGCTGGCGGGTGCACATGACCCTGGATCTTGCTGGCGTCCTTATCGCTGTGGCAGCTCAGGCAGACTTTGTACGGAACGACGGTGATGAGCGTTACGTGGGTGACATCTTTGTTGGTCCGGATTTGATGGCAGCTCAGGCAGCCCATCGCGATGGCGGAATGAACGAACTTGCCTTTCGACTTGTCTTCGTGGCATTCGAGGCACTTGGCGCTGTCGGTTTTGGGATCGAGCGGAACGGGGTGGGCGGCGGCGGCGGCGCGCGAAACCAGCAGCGCAGTCACCGCAAAAAAAATCAGGGCGACAATAGCAAGGGAGCGGTCGCCGCAATTTGCGGACGTCCGTCGCGACCAACTGCATTGGGGGAGCAATTTCACACGGCCTCCGCAAGGTGCGTATGCACGAAAGTAGCCGTATCACAGGAACACGGTTGCGAGTCACAACTTGCGCGTAACTGACTGAACAAAATCAGGTTCAGAAACATATTCGATCTGGCTCGGAAACCCCTGCCATAATCATGAGCCTCGAATGGGCCTTCTGCCACAGCATCGTCGGTGAAAAGCCCCAAAGGCAAGGTTCCGAGTTTCCATGGTTTCGAGGTTTCAATCATACCAGCAAGAACTCGGCGATCGGAACCGTCACGTATCTCTGAAACCACGAAACTTCGCAGCCTGGCCGCAATGGGTCAAATCCCGGTCGAACTGGTTTAGAGTGCGTGATATAGCCCAAACCGGGGGTTGTGATCGTCGCCATCTCGCCTGCTAAGTCACGTCATATCTGTTGGTTACACGCCATGTCATGTCTGGCGTGGAACTTGCATTTCACTCTTGGGCAGAGGGAGAGGATATGGCCGTAGATTTGCGTTCACTGGGCCACAGAACATGGCGCACCGTTGCTTCGATCCAGACCGGCGTGGTTCTCTTGATCCTGGTCGTGATTCTCGCGGCGACCGGAACCGTCGTGCTCCAGCGCCCGGTCACCGAGGCAGCCGAGATGCAAAGTGCCTACTCCCCGCAAGCGCTGCGGATACTGGACGGACTGGGGTTGACCAACGTATTTCACGCCTGGTGGTTCCTTGGATTGATGCTGCTAGTCAGCGTCTGCATCGTGGCCGCTTCCATTGATCGTTTTCCCAACTCGTGGCGCTACTTTTCGCGTCCCTTTAAATATCCCGACCCCAGCTTCCGCCGCGCCTTGCATCCGCAGAAGTCCCTGGCCATCACGGATGAAGAATCGGGGTTGGTGGCGGCCGAGCGCGCACTGCATGCGCTGGGTTTCAAACCCGAGCGCGTGGTGCGCCAGGACCACTTCGGAATTTTCGCGGAACGGCACCGCATCTCCGAGATGGCGGTGTACATCGTTCACGCCAGTCTTCTGCTTATTTTCTTTGGCGCGCTCGTGGACGGTCTCTGGGGCTGGAGCGGCTATCTGAGTCTGAATGACGGGCAGACCGCCAACCGCATCGAATTGCGCGACGGCGCCACGCGCACGCTCCCCTTTGCCATTCGCTGCGATGGCGCCGGTCAGGAAAATTACAAGGACGGCACTCCGAAGAAGTGGTGGTCGAAGCTGGCCGTTGTCGAAGACGGGCGCGATGTGCGGAAGAAAGAGATTGTCGTGAACGATCCGCTTCTCTACAGCGGTGTCCGCTTCTACCAGGCGAGTTACGGTTCCAATGGCAAGGTCGAGAAGTTCAGCCTGGTCGCGGCCCCGACGAACGGTTCTGGCTCGAAGCAGGAAATCGGGCTGGCCGTGAACGACACCGTCGCACTCGACGCCGATACCAGCGTGCGTTTCGCCGAGTTCTTCCCCGACTTCGCGGTTCGCGACGGGCAGGTGTACCGGAAATCGAACGAACTGGAAAATCCAGCCGCCCACCTGATTGTGACTTCGAAGACCGCCGGGAAGGAATTCGACGTCTGGCTCCCGCAGATGGACGAGGTCGCGGACAACTCGAAAGCGCCCTACCAGTTCCAAGTCATCGACCTGAAGATGGGCCACTACACGGGATTGCAGGTCTCGCACGAACCGGGACAGTGGGGAGTATGGTCGGGAGTGGTGCTGCTGGGCATTGGGCTGGCATTCGTGTTCTACGTGATACATATGCGATTCTGGGTGGTACCCGTTCGCGACCCACAAACGGGCAAGTGGTCGCTGTGGATCGGGGGAACTGCGAATCGCAACCGGGACGCGTTCGAGCAGCGCTTCAACCATCTGGTGGCGTTGGTGGGAGAAGAGCTGAAGGCCGTTTCGAGCGCCTCTCCGAGCGCGCAGGTCGTTACCGGCGTTGCCAACTGAACCGGGGACCTGAACTGGCCCTCATTGGAGGATGTAAATGGCAAGAGCAAAAGCGGAGCAGGAGCAACCTGCGACCGGTTCGACGCTAATTGTGCTGGTTGGATTGGCCATCGCATTCCTGCTGATCATCGCATTGTTGGGCAAGAGCGGCAATCTTTTGAGCGAGACCAACCTGCTCTTCGCCACCCTGATTTTCTACGCCGGCGCCGGCGCCCTCTACTTGGGATTTGGAGTCACCGGCACGGAGTCGTACGTGAAGTTCGCGTCGTTCGCCACCTGGCTGGGGTTGCTCTTCAACACCGCCGCCATTGCCCATCGCTGGTACGAATCCGGACATGCGCCGTTTTCCAGTGTCTACGAAATGCTGCTCAGTTTCGTGTGGACGCTCGCCGTGCTCACATTGGTGGCCGAAAAAAAATATGGCGTGAAGGTCATTGGCACAGTCACCATGCCGGTGGCGATCGTCGGCGTCGTGCTGATGCAGTTGCTGCGGACCGAAGTCCACCCGCTGGTGCCCGCGCTGCAATCGACCTGGCTGCACGTCCACGTCACGCTCGCCATGCTGGCCTACGCCGCCTGTGCGCTCAGCTTTGCTCTGGCCATGATGTTCCTGATCCAGGACCACCTGAAGACCGAAACCGTTCTCGCCGTGACCAGCGCCAGCACACTCGCCATTTACGCCAGCGTCATCCTGACGCGCTTCGAGAAGTGGGGCGGACTGAACCTGGTGGCGTGGAATCCGGAATCGAAATCAGAGGTTTTCCTTTCCAAGGGTGTGCGTTTGTTCGTCGTCGTTCCCGACCTCGGCTGGCTGATGACGCTCACGCTTTTGGTGGTGGCTTCACCGCTGGTCTTCTACGGTCTCTCGCGCCGGAAAAATGCCGATAGCTTCCTGACGCTCGCCAATCGCGCCGTGTTCCTCAGTATCCTTCTGCAGGTGATGACGCTGGTTATGTTTGTCCTGCGTGCGCGTGACGGCCGCTATCCGTCACTCGACGCCGGTGGCTTGGTCCCAACCACCCTGGCCGCCAGCCCCTTCATTCTTTCGGGCCTGGTGGGCGGAGTCTTGATCTCGCTGCTTTATCTCTTGCTGCTCTGGCGTCGTCCCGATCTGGAGCGTTTGCTGCCCACGACCGACATCCTCGACCGCCTCACCTACAAAACCATCTGTCTTGCTTTTCCCTTGCTGACGCTGATGATCGCTTCCGGCGCATACTGGGCCAACCAAACCTGGGGCTCGTATTGGAGCTGGGACCCGAAAGAAACCTGGGCCGCGATTACGTGGCTGGTGTACGCCCTCTACTTGCACATGCGCATCACCCGCGGATGGCGTGGCCGCCGCGCCGCCTACTTCGCCATCGCCGGCTTTGCCGTGGTGATGTTCACTTTCTTCGGCGTGACATACCTGCTGCCCGGACTGCACGCGTATGCTTGATAGTTCTCATTCCGCAGGGAAGGCGACGGGGGCCCCGCTGGCCGAAGACTTCCGCATGGGTGCCGTGGGCGTGAATTGGCAGCTCAAGGCAGTCTTGCCGGTGGTGTTGGTGCTGATGGCAGGGCTTTTCCTGTTCATCCTGGCAACTGTATCTTTACGCGACCCGCAACGGCACGCCGTGCTGTTGCTGGCGGGATTGGGAGCGGTGGTGATCTGCGCAGTGTTGATCGGCGCGCTCGCCTATGTGATCCAGCGGCCCATGGTCGAATTGCAGGAGAAGATCGCGCTGGTGAGCGAAGGCGATCTCGATGTCGCGGTCAGCTTTTCCCAACGCAATGACGAAATCGGAGACCTCGGCCGCAACTTCAACCACATGATGCGGCAGCTGCGTGACAGCCGCGCGGAGATTGAGCGCCTGCATCAAACGCAAATGTCTCGCGCCGAGCACCTGGCAACCCTGGGCGAGATGGCCACCGGCTTGGCCCACGAGATTCGCAACCCGCTGGCCGGGATCGCGGGCGTCATCGAAATCATCGGCCGCGATCTGCCCTCGACCAGTCCGGCGCGCGCCGTCGTGAAAGATGTGCGCCTGGAAATCGCGCAGATCAACCGCATCTTGACCGACCTTCTGGAAACGGCGCGGCCACAAACGCCGCGGATTCACTCCAGCAACCTCAACACGACCGTGGAACACACGGTGATGCTGGCCCGCCAGCAGGTGCTCTCCAGACCGATCAAGATCGAGCTGCGCCAGGCGCCCGATTTGCCTGAGGTCGAGCACGACAGCGGCCAGATCCACCAGGTGATGCTGAATCTGCTTCTGAACGCAATCCAGGCGATCGATGGCCCGGGCACGGTGAGTGTCGAGGTCGGTTCGCGAGACGGTTGCGCCAGCGTGGTTGTCAGCGACACCGGGCGCGGCATTCCCGCTCAGAACCTGCCAAACATCTTTCGTCCGTTCTACACCACCAAGGGCAATGGAACCGGCCTTGGCCTTTCGCTTGCCCACCGTATCGTGGAAGAACATCATGGCCGCATCGAAGTGAGCAGCGTGGTTGGGAAGGGAAGCAGGTTTGAGGTCGTGCTTCCGTTTCGCATGCCCAGCGCAAGCGGTTCTCAGTTCCCAGTTCTCAGTTCTCAGTAAAACTACACTCCGCTTACGCCGCGCGGTTCTTGATTGAGGCGATGAGCCCATTCAAAATCCTACCGAGTTCGTCGGCGGCAGCGAGCAAGTTGTCTGCTTTGGCCGGTTGGAGATACTTCAGGTCCCTCGCGATCAGAAGCTGGGTCTCAATCTCAACCAGAGAGCCACGCGCCTGACTCAGAAAGTGATGGAATTCTCTTGGCGAGAAACGAGCCTGCCCTTCTGCAATATTACTCGGCACCGAAACAGAAGCCCGGCGCAATTGGTTGGTGAGTCCGTAACGCTCCTCGCCCGGAAACCGCTGAGTCACTGCGTAGATTTCGGTAACGAACTTCATGGCTTTCTGCCATGCGACCAACTCGCGATAAGAACGGCCCATAGCGCCTCCAAAGGAACGATTGTCGGACTGCTACGAACGAAACTATGTGACCGGCAACCAAACAGAATGGTCGATTTTCTGGCAATACTGAGAACTGAGAACTGAGAACCGGGAACTGAGAACTGTTTCTGTAGTAAATTAAACACCGGTGCCTACAGAGAAGATCATGATCGTGGACGACGAGCGCCTGGTGCGCTGGTCGTTGCGCCAGAAGTGCGAGGAGTGGGGCTACCACGTGATCGAGGCCGATGCCGGCGAACCTGCGCTCAAACTGGCGCAGCGGGAATCGCCCGACCTTGTCCTGCTCGACGTGCGCATGCCCGACCTCAGCGGCATCGAAGTGCTCGATCAACTCAAGAAAAGTGGCGACGCCCGCGCCGTCATCATGATCACCGCCGATCCGCAACTCGACGATGTCAAAGCCGCGCTCAAGCTCGGGGCCTACGATTTCGTCGGCAAGCCGATCGATTTTGATGAGCTTCGCGTGGCCATAAGGAACGCGCTCGAGGCCACCAGCCTGCGCACAGAAATCCAGGCCCTGCGCGGCGAGGTGCGCCGCGTAGGCGGTTATCACGACGTGGTCAGCGTCTCCGCCAAGATGACCGAACTCATGAATTTCGTCCGCAAGGTCGCGGCCAGCGAAGCCACCACCATCTTGATTCAAGGCGAAAGCGGCACCGGCAAGGACCTCATCGCCAAGGCCATCCACTACGAAAGTTCGCGCCAGGAAAAGCCGTTCGTGGCGATCAACTGCTCCGCCATTCCGGAGACGCTCATGGAAGCCGAACTTTTCGGCCACGAAAAGGGCGCGTTTACCGATGCCAAGCAGATGAAGAAAGGTCTGTTCGAGGCGGCCGACGGCGGCACGCTGTTTCTCGATGAAATCGGAGAACTCTCTGCACTGCTGCAGGCGAAACTCCTGCGCGTGCTCGAAGACCAGGTCATCCGCCGCGTGGGCGGAATCCGCGACATGCAGGTGGATGTGCGCGTGATCGCGGCCTCCAACCGCGATCTGGAAAAGGCCGTTCGCGAGGGCCAGTTTCGGCAGGACCTCTATTACCGGCTGGCCATCATTGCCATCTTTATTCCGCCGCTGCGCGACCGCAAGGAAGACATTTTGCCTTTGGTGGATTTTTTCATCGAGCGTTACAACCGCCGCTTCAAGAAGTCGATTCGCGGCATTACCGAGGAGACCCGGCGTCTTATTCTCAGCCATAACTGGCCGGGCAATGTTCGCGAGCTCAAGAACACGATCGAGCGCGGCATGATCCTCGAAGAAGAACCGTTCCTGCGTCCCGCGTATCTGCCGTTTTCCGTGGGCGAATCGGGCGGCCGCACTGTGTTTGAACGAACTTCGCCAGCCGACGGTGGACAGACGTTGCCCAACGGTCGCACTCTTCCGCGGCTTTATATTCCAGAGGGCGGAACGTCGCTCGAAGAAGTGGAGCACTCCATGGTCGAACTGGCCATGCGCCAAGCCAACGGCAACCAAACCCACGCCGCCAAATTGCTCGACATCAGCCGCGACGCCCTGCGCTACAAGCTAAAGAAATTCGGTCTGATCCGCGGCGACGACGACGGTGCCCAGTCCGGCGCGGCTGACGAGTAGTAAGCCGGGCCTCTAGTGCCGTGACCACATGATGAGCCATACGCTGGACTGCAGAGCTTCGCCCGTCCAAGCGCAGCTCTGCGGTTCAGAGCTACCTACACCGACTTGGATCCAACAACTGCCGACTCGGCGGATTGCAGGTGGAAGAGCCGGCGCAGGGCTGTGGTCATCTGTTCCTGGTCCACTTTTTCTGGAAGGCCCTTGAGTTCGCGGGACAGGGACGCGGCGATGCGCTGCGTCATGCGCGACATCATGGCAGTCAGCATTTCATCCTGATCTTTGGAGAAGGGGCCGTTCTCTTGCCGGAAGGCATCCAGTTCCCGGCGGCAGAGCTCGTCCAGGCGCAGACGCAGCGCCACGATGGTGGGCACGACACGCTCCGCCGTCAGCTTGCCACGGAAGCCTTGCGCCTCGGCAAACAGAATTTTTTGCGCTTCACGGGCGGCGGCCTCGCGCTCGCTGGCGTTGTGGTCTTCCACGTTTTCCAGGTCGTCGAGATCGTAAAGGAATACGCCCTCGACCTCGCGTACGGCGGCGTCAATGTCGCGAGGCATGGCGATATCGACGATCACCAGCGGCAGGTCTTCGCTCGTGTCTTTGTCTTGTCCCTTGTCGTTGCCGCCGTTCGTGCGCCGCCCACACTTCTTGCGCTCGCGGACCATGACCTCGGCTTCGTCGCGGCTGAGAATCGTGTGCGGGCAGGAGGTCGAACTGATGATGATGTCGGACTTGGCCATCTGCTGCCATCGTTCCTCGAATGGGTAGGCAACGCCGCCGAGTTTGGCGGCCAGCTCACAGGCGTGTTCGAGTGTGCGGTTGATGACGCAGACGGAACCGGCGCCATGCTTGAGCAACTCACGGGCCGACATCTCGCTCATTTTGCCGGCGCCGAGCAGAAGCACTTGCGTGTTTTCCAACTTGCCGAAAATCTGGCGTGTGAGTTCCACCGCGGCATAGGGAATGGAAACGGGGGCGTTGCCAATCGCCGTCTCCGTGCGTACGCGTTTCGAGACGGCGAGCGCCTTCTGCAAAACAGCATCGAGGAAGCGGCCGGTTGCGCCGATCTTCTGCGCTTGCTTCCATGCCTCATTCACCTGGGAGACGACTTGGGACTCGCCGACCACCATGGAGTCGAGGCTGGAGGCGACTCGGAAGATGTGGAGGAGCGCGCCTTCATCGAGCAGGCGGTAGAAGTGTTTCCACTCGCACAGCTTGAGGCCGTATTCCGATCCGAGGAGCCGCATCACGGAATTGGCGGCGAGCGTGACGTCGGTGGCCCAGAGCCAAAACTCCGTGCGGTTGCACGTGGCCATGACAATGACTTCTTCGATGCCCTCGGCCCGCGACAATTGAACCAGGGCTTCGTAACGGCGGCTTTCACCGATCCAGAACCGCTCGCGCACCCCGACCGGGGCGGTGCGGTAGTTCAGCCCAACCACCATCAGAGTGGGTTCCAACGCTTCTTCTCCTACCGACCCGACGATGGGAAAAGCACCCCGCGTGCCAAACGAGGGCTCGCACTCAAATGGATAGTCCCATTTGTTTCAGTCAGTTAGCGCCGTTGCGACGGATAGGGAAGTGGAATCGGCAAGGCGGAGTTGCGGGATATCGCGCTGGGCTCGTGTTATTTGGCCCCTTAAGGCTCTCCACCACGGAGGCACGGAGGTACGGAGAAATGCAGGTGCGAATGCTGGAGTTCTGCCTTACAACCCAGAAGTTCCAAAATGGTCTTCTCCGTGCCCCCGTGGTGAAAAGCCCCTCGACGGCAGGATGCCCACTGGTTAGCGCACGACTTCCGTTGCCGTTTTGTCTTTTTCTTTCTTCAAACCCTTCGCTTGCGGCTGATAAACGCAAAAAGGCTCCTCGTCGAGGTAGTTGCCGGTGGCGGCGAAGGCGCGGGCGCGGCAACCCATGCAGATGTTGCGGAACTCGCAGCAGCCGCATTTTCCCTGGAGGTTGTTGGTGTCGCGCAGTTGATTGAAGACCACCGAATTTTCCCAGATCTCGGCGAACGGCTGCTTCCTGAGATCTCCGGCCAGGGCCGGCAAGTATCCACAGGGATAGACCTCTCCCTGATGCGAGATGAAGCAGACGGCGGTTCCGGCCAGGCAGCCCTTGGTCATGGCGTTCATGTCGGAGGGATGAGATCCGGGGTGTCCCACTGGCTGTCCAACGCCGCGCGGCTTCAGTTCCATTCCAGTGGATCCGGGCATGACCATCTCTGTGGGGCCGATGCTCCGCGGATCAGGCGCGGCGGCAACTGCTCGCTGTGCAGCTAGAGCGGCTGCCGTGGCGGAACGGTGCTCGGCGGCTCGGCGCTGGCGAACCACGCGGAAGTAATGGGGCGCGCAGGTTGCCTTCATCTCGATGCCGCCTTCGAGTGAGCGATCGTAGAACCAGTTCAACATGCGCTCGTACTCTTCGGGGGGAACCATCTGTTCGGCGGCGATATCGACTCCGCAGCCCACCGGCACTAAAAGGAACGTGTGCAGCGCGTCGGCTCCGAGCGACTTCGCCAGTTCGAGCACCTGCGGAAGCTGATGGGCGTTGTGGCGGGCGATGGTCGTGTTGATCTGCACCGACATGCCGAGATACTTGAGATTGCGGAAGCCGGCAATGGCGGCGTCGAACGCCCCGGGGATGCCGCGGAAAGTATCGTGGGTGAGCGCATCGGCCCCGTCGAGGCTGATGGCCACGCGTTGCACTCCGCTATCCACGATCATGCGG
>JBEKQG010000070.1:0-15706 GCA_049519955.1 Terriglobales bacterium | reverse complement strand
TCCCGCGGTCAGGCCAAGATCGTCGGCGTTGACGATTAAATTCCTCACCGGGAAAGTGTAGCAGCACTGGTTTGACCGGCAGGGGAAACGTCCAGTATTCTCAAAATAAGTTGTTGCACGAGATTGTTCGTGGCTGGCGGAGATAAACCCGCCGCACGCGTATCCCCGCCGAGCGGGCGGTTAGCTCAGCTGGTTAGAGCGCCTGCCTTACAAGCAGGAGGTCGCAGGTTCGAGTCCTGCACTGCCCACCATTCCGACTTTTGGAAAATGTTCTAAAGAATCACTCGGCTTGGGATTCTCCTTCGCCTTCCTTCGGCGCTCCAGTTCCTCCAATCCCTAATTCACCGTCTGCGTCAGGGAACCAAAACTGCCGCTGAAATCCGCACTGCCGTTGTACGTCGCCGTGATCGTGGTTGCGCCCTCGGGCAGCGCGGCCGTCGAGATTTTCGCGTGGACGCCGCTCAGTGTAACCGTGCCCAATGTCGCGGTGCCGGCGGTGAACGTCACCGTGCCGGTGGGGGCCGCCCCCGTCGAGGATGTCACCGTCGCCGTAAATGTAACGGTGTGCCCCAACAAGGACGGATTGATCGAAGAGGCAACTGTGGTTGTGGTCGAATCTGGATTCACGGCCTGGCTCAGAACCGCTGACGTGCTGGGAGCGTAGAAACTGTCGCTCATGTATTCCGCTGTGATGGAGTCCGTGCCCAAGCTGAGGAACTTCTTGGTCATGGTGGCCACTCCATTAGCGTCCAGGGTGGCGGCTCCAATCGTGGTCACTCCATCCATGAACTTCAATCTGCCTGTCGGCGCAACGCCTGTGGCTGCTGTAACCATCGCGGTGAACGTCACGCTCTGCTTATAGACAGAAGGATCCTGACTCGAAGCGAGCGTTGTGGTGGTGGGAAACTTATCGACGATCTGCGTGAAATGTCCCGAACTTTGTTGCCAGCCGGATGGCGGTATAAGAGTCGCCGTGATGGGGTGGCTCCCCGCCGTCAAGGAAGCGCTGATCGTCGCCACGCAGGAGTCGTTTACATAAGACGATCCGATCAAGGTGCGGCGGTCGTAGAAGTCAACCGACTGCTCGCCGCAAAAGGTCTGGTTACCACGGCAGTACGTGACCAAATCCACCTGCGCCGTGAAGGTCACGGAGTCGATAATCGACGAGGGTGAACCCGACGAGGAGAGACTTGTCGTCGTCCAGCAGGCTGCCATCGGGCCGGATGTGCCGGCCTCCTCCGCTTTGTGTACCACTTGCTTCACCGTGTTCGACTTGCTGCCGTAGAAGTTCGAGTCACCGACGTACACCGCCGTGACCGAAGTCGTGCCCACCTTCAGAGTCGAGGTCGTGAAGCTCGCCGAGCCGCCGCTCAACGTGCCCGTCCCGAGGACAGTTTTGGCTTTCATGAATGAGACGGCTTCTCCATCCGGCGGCGCGCCAGCGATGGAAGTTACCACTGCGGTGAAAGTCACCGGGTGCCCATAAGTGGAAGGATTGGGCGAGGAGGTAAGCGTAGTCGCGGTTGCTGGAGTCACACCGGTTACCTCGAACACGACGCCAAGGCCGCTCGATCCACCGCTGCCGGTCGTGCCATAGAGGATGCCTTCGCCGTCCCAAATCAGGCTGCTATCCGGGTAAGATCCGTCAGTGCCGTTGAAATTCCAGAGAATCTTCTCCTTGTATGCACCCGTCCCAACTGCGGCCACGAGCTCGAAAACAGTTCCGTCGTCGTACGCGCCACCGGCGGCCGTGGTGCCATAAATGTTTCCAGCCGCGTCGAGCAGAATCCCCGCGTTAGGGCCATCACCATCTTTCTTGCCGCCCCCAAAGTGGCGGAGAATCTTCTCTGTCCATTGTCCATTCTCCCCAGGGCTCAACTTGTAGACGGTTCCAAGTCCTTCGCATCCTAAGCGGCAGGCCCCCCCTCTTTGTGTCGTGCCGTAGAGGTTTCCGGCGTGGTCGAAGACGAGAGTGCCCGATGGGATCCAACCATCTTCGGGGTTGGTGCCATGAGGACCGCCAGTAAAGGTGTGGAGCACAGCCGGGTTCCAACTGCCGTCGCCGTTCGGCGACAGCTCGAATACCGACGAGCTTGCGGTGCCGTAAATATTTCCGGCGGCATCCATGGTCAAATCGGGGTCAACTGAATTGTCCGCCCCGCTGGGATAGTAGATCACCTGTTCCGTCCAGCCGCCGCTGGTTGGGATCAGCTCGAACACGACGCCGTCTTCACCCTGTTGCGCCGTTCCGTAGAGGTTTCCCGCACCGTCGAAGATCACGGGGCCGAATGGTCCCGCCCCGTCCGTCCCTCCGGTGAAGGTGTAGAGCACGGTCTCGCCCCAACCGGCTCCCACGGGACTAAGCTCGAACACGCCGCCGTCTCCATTCGCACCACCCTGTTGCGCCGTTCCGTAGAGGTTTCCCGCACTGTCGAAGATTACGGTGCAGTTTGGTCCCGCACCGTCCGCCCCTCCTGTGAAGCTGTGAAGCACGGTCACGTTCCAGCCTCCGGTGCCGTTCGGTGAAAGCTCAAATACTGTCCCATATCCCTCCCCGCCAAACGGCACCTGCGAGATCGTCGTACCATAAAAGTTGCCCTTGCTGTCAGAGGTGAGGCCGGACCCGGCGTAACTAGCATAGCTGTAGACGACAGTCTCGGTTTGGGCCCGCGCCGGACGAGCGACAAATGCAACGGTCAAGCAAAGAAACAGGAAGGCGAATCCGATACGCTTCATAAGATTCCTCCGTCGTATCTGACGCATCAGGCCAAGAAGCCCGGCTCGGCTGCCGGTTAGGAAAGGAAATTCTCGACAGTCGGAAACGAGAGAATTGTCCTCCCATGCCGGCCAGACGGTCAAGATGAAAGGTCTTGCATCGTCTGCCGAGCAAAGTCCAGGCGGTCGTCCCATGCAGCGTAGTGATGGACATCGCTGCTGTATGGCATGCGAGGCTTTCAACGTTGTCGTGTCTTGCGCCATGCTTGGGCTGAAGCCCTCGACTGGAGTTTCGCCTATTCTCCGCCTGCCAAAATCGAGATTTGTGGTTCGGGTTGCGCCAACACCCGTGCCCGCATCCAAGAGATTGTGGAGGGCTTCTCCCGTTCCGGGCGTCGGCCGTTCGCCATCAGCTTGCCCGAGCTATTCTGGTGCAAGGCAGCGCGGCCGGGTTATCATCCGGAGCAACGAAGATCGAACTCCCCCGAGGTGACATCTGCCATGATTCGACTTCGCGTCCTACTGCTGGCGATCGCCGTGTTGGCCATGGGAGGCACGCTCGTGAGCCTCGACGGCTGTGGCGGCAGCGGTTCTGGTTCTCCGCCACCACCGGGAAAGATTACCCATGTGGTCGTGATCTTCCAGGAGAACCGCACTACCGATGATCTTTTCCAGGACCCCGTGCTGATTGGCCGGGGCGCCGACATTGCCCAAAGCGGAAAGGACTCGAGTGGCAATGTCATTCCGCTCGCAAAAATCAGTCTCGCAGTGGATTACGACCCCGGTCACGGTCACAACGCCTTCAACGACATGTGTGACTTGAATCTGGCGACCAGTCAATGCCAGATGGATGGCGCGGACAAAATTCCGGTTGCCTGCAGCCCAAGCGCGACGGACTGCCCCGCACCCGACTTGCAGTTCGGCTATGTGGATCCGGCCGATGTGCAACCCTACTTCCAGATGGCCGAGCAGTACACCTTCGCCGACCACATGTTCCAGACCAACCAGGGGCCGAGCTTCCCGGCGCATCAGTTCATCATTTCCGGGACATCGGCTCCATTGGCCGGAAGCAACCTGTTTGCATCCGAAAATCCGAAAGCGAATGGCGCCACGATAGACTCCGGGTGTGATTCGGCTTCCGAGGCCACGGTTGTGCTCATCGATCCCTCCGGCAGTGAAACCTCCAACCCTCCGATCTTTCCTTGCTTTGAGCATGCGACGCTGACCGACCTGCTGGAGGCGAAGGGCGCCACGTGGCGGTACTACACGCCCTCCGCCTCCACGATCTGGAACGGCCCGGAAGCCATCCAGCATATCTGCGCACCCGAGGCCGGCGCCTGCCAGGGTGCGGAGTGGACCAGCCATGTGGTGATCAATCAGGCGAAAGTGCTCACGGACATTGCCAGCAATCAACTGGCGCAAGTGAGCTGGGTGATACCGAATGGACAGGAATCGGACCATGCAGGGACCACGAACGGCACCGGGCCGTCGTGGGTGGCGTCGATTGTGAATGCGGTCGGCGGCAGTGCGTATTGGGCGAACACGGCCATCTTCATCACCTGGGACGATTGGGGAGGCTGGTACGACCACGTTCCGCCGCCGCAAGTGCTCGTGGATTGCGCGCAGTGGGGATGCGGCTACGTCTATGGCTTCCGCGTGCCGCTGATCGTGGTCTCGCCCTACGCCAAAGCGAAGTACATCTCAAAGCAGCAGCACGATTTCGGCAGCATTTTGAAGTTCATTGAGGCCACGTTCAGCCTGCCTTCGCTCGGCTACGCCGACGCGGCGGCGGACGACTTTTCCGACTGCTTCGACTTCACTCAGACTCCCTTGCCGTTTCAGACGATTCCGTCAGCCTTGAAAGCGGACTACTTTTTGAACGACAAGACGCCGCCAACCGACCCGGACGACGACTGAAACGCCCCACGTTGCTCGGGCGAAGATAAAAAGGGCGCGGAACCTTTCCGCGCCCTTAGTAGAAATCAGCGAACCACTAGCCCTTCCTCTACTGCTGAATCGGCGTGAGAGACGCGGTCTGCGTTGGTACGCCGCGCCTCTCCGCACAAGTTAATTGACGGTGAACGCCACCGTCGTTGTTTGGGTCACCTGCCCGCTGTTTCCGCTGGCAGCGGCAGTTGCGGTGATTTGCACCTGATAGGTTTGCGGAGTGGGACTGGAGCTGCAGCCGAACATGGTGAGCGCTATGACCACGAGAGCGGCGGCCAGCAGGAACTGACGCGCAACCCTCCAGTCGCCCTTCTTTCGACGGCCAAGCAGGAAAATTCCAGCGAGTCCGATGGGCGTCCAAAGCGCAAACGCGTTCAGGGCCGACAACTTCATGCCGTTCCTCGCAGGCACGGAGCCATTCCCTGCGCGCAGCGATTTCGCAATTGCTGCCGCGGTTGCTCCTGTAATCGTCAGCGTGGTGGTTGCCGTGCCGCCGTTTGGAGTTACGGTGGCCGGGTTGAAGGTAACTGTTGCGTTTGAGGTCGGACTTAGCGTCGCGGTGAAAGTTATTGGACTGGTGTAGATGCCTTGCGGGGTGACGGTGACGGTAATGGTCGCGGTGCCACTGCTGGAAATCGTCTGCGTGGCGGGCGTGGCGCTGCCTGCCGGCATGGTGAAGGTAGCGGCGCCTACCGTTTCTGTCAGCGTGTTGGAAGTGCTGCCTTGATTATTCGCGTCTCCGCCATAAACCGCGGAGATGGAATCGCTGCCGACAGTGACTACGCCGGTGGTGGTGAGGGTCGCTACTCCCGCGCTTAACGTCGCGGGGGTGCCAAGCATGCTCGCGCCGTTGTAGAACGTGACCGTTCCGGTTGGGCTCGCGCCGGTCACCGTCGCCGTGAAGGTCACGGACGCGCCAGAAACTATGGTGCTTGCGCTTGCCGTCAGCGCGGTGGTGGTGGGGGGAATTGTCACCGGCCAGGCGTTCACCAGATTGGCGGCGTTCACCGTGCCGATTCCGGTCGCGAAGTCCCAGCCGGTTGTGGTTCCGTAAGCCATATCATACGCACTGTCCGAAGTGGAAAGCACTCCGTAGGTGCCGGAAGGCAGATAGCAGTCGTACGTGCCCGTGCAATTCACGTCCATGTCGCCCTGCGTCACGTCATAGAAGATGCACGAACTACCGGCCGTATTTCCCAAGGTTGAATTGCAAGCAGTGTCGCCGCTCGCGCCATACTCGGTGGCCGCCAGTTGGTAATAGATCGGATTCGGATTGCCTTGGGGCCCACCGGCTTTCTGGTTCACCAGCGCTTGGATGCCGGCCATGATCGGCGACGAGAACGAAGTGCCTCCCGCTCCATCCCAGTTATCGGGCGTGCCGGTGCAGCCGCCACCGTCACTGTCGCAGAAGGGATAATAGTGTCCCCAAACTCCATTGGCGGCAAAGAGCGAGACATCGGGGATATCGCGCACACCGTCGGAGGGCATTCCATAGACAGGGATACCGCCTGTCAGCGACGAGCCCGATTGCCACGACGGCTTTGCGTACCCGGCGCAGGTTCCACTTACCACGCCCGATACGGTTGGCGTTCCCGTGGCGCAGCCGCTCGGCCCGCCACTGCCCGACGCCGTGGTGACGAAATTCACTCCCGACCCGCTGTTGCAGAAGCCGGTTGATCCGTAAGTCTGGCTATTGCCCTCGAACGTCGCGATCAGCTCGCTGGCGCAGGAATCGTTCCAGGGAATCTCCGGAATATAGGACAGCGCCGATTCATAGGTTGCCGAGTTGGTGGCACTCCAGTACGTGCTGTTCGTGCCCGCATAACTATCGCCGTAGTCCGTTCCACCCACGGATACGTTATAGGGAGTCGATGTAAATGCGCTGACTCCGATGCCATGCGTGGCATTGGCCTCGTCTGCGTCGCAGCTCGCCGCGCTCTCATCGCCGGAGGAAACAAAGACCGACACGCCTTCCGTGACTGCCTGCTGATAAGTTGTGTTGTAAGCGGCATTGGAGGATTCGCCGTTATAAGCTTCGCATTCGCCATAGCTGATGCTGACGACTGCCGGCGGCGTAGCGCTTTCGTTCAACAGGTTCTGTAGGGCAATCAAGCCGCCAAAAGTCGTCGCCGTGTCGCTGCACGAAGCCAGTTTGATGGCCGCGCTGGGTGCGGCCGCGCTGGCCCATTCGGCATCGATGATCGCTTCACCTTCGGCACCGTTCACTCCCGGGTTGCCGCAGTTATTGGTGCCAGTCGGAGGAGCGGGATGGATCTGCGCAAATGTGCCCCCCGTGTACGACGAAAGGCCAAATGTCGTTCGGAACGTCGCCCAATCGCCGGTGCTGTAAACGTTCGTGTCTTCGATCACCACCACCGTTTGGCCTTGTCCGGAAATGCCGGACGTGAACAGTGGATTCAGGTTATAGATCATAGCCAGATCGCCTGGAACCACCGCGTAATAGCCGCCGGACGTGGTGTAGTTTGCCCGCGGCTTGTACATGGGGTGAGGCATGAAATCGTGCAACGACACCACACCCGTGATCGCCGGCGCCAGGGCGGCCGGAATCTTCGGGTCGCTCATGTTGGCGATATGCTTCACGCCCTTCACGTCCAGTTCATGGATCTCGGCGTGGAACGCCCCTCGCACCTGACCCGCCGTCCCGGAAAAGTCGATGAGCAGTCCATTCTCGTAAACCACGTTGACCTTGAGGCCATGCGACTCGATCCAACGCGTAATCGTGTTGAGATCCTGTGTCGCCAACCCGAATCTCTTTCCGAATTGCTTGGCAGTCAGCCAGTGATGAAAGTTCGGCGAGGACGGGGTCTGGAGTTCATCGATGAACTGTTTCAGCTCCCGCTCCTGCTGCGGAGACCGCTTCAACTGCAGCAGCATGTGCTCCATCGCAAGGCTGTCCGCCACCAGCCCACGATCGTTTTGCTTGTTCGCCTCGGGCCGTGTATTGCCCCCAAGCGTGGTCAATTTGCTTTCATCGATACTTTGTGTGATCACAGCAGGTTGACTGCTGTCAGCGTGCGCCGTCGGAACAACCAGCAGGAAGAGAGAAGCCAGAACCGCCAACAGACTGACTGCGAGAGACGCTTTACTGCGAGGCATAGTCATCCTTTCGATATGGGACTGCACGCGTCCGCTTTCGCAGACGCAGGCTGTAAACAGAACGCCTGAAACAACAGGGGTGGAACGGGACAGCAATCTTCTCAACATTGGTACCGGAGTTTCCTCTTTGATCTCGAAAGCTGCATAATTGTACGCCCATCTTACCCCATCGCGACACTGGGAAAGTGACTTTCTTGGAGTCCTCCCCGCGGACACGATGAGCGGCTTCATTTGGCCGAGCTTGAGCGAAGGACCACGGGCCCCTGGTCGAACTGCGGTTTAGCCTGCCTGGGAACGTCCGCCGAGACCTTGAAACTCTAGACTTCAGCCAGTTCTTCTTCCAGCAACTGCTTGTTATAGAGATCGGTGTAATAACCGTTGCGGGCGATGAGTTGGTCGTGGGTGCCCTGTTCCACGATGCGTCCCTGGTGGAGGACGGCGATCGAGTCGGCGTTGCGCACGGTGGAGACGCGGTGCGAGATGAAGATCGTGGTGCGTCCAAGCATGATTTCGCGTAGGTGGTTGAGAATTTTATCTTCGGTGTGAGTGTCAACGCTGGAGAGGGCGTCGTCGAGGATAAGGATGCGCGGGCTGCGGAGAAGGGCGCGGGCGATGGCGGTGCGCTGCTTCTGGCCTCCGGAGAGGGTGATGCCGCGTTCGCCGACCGTGGTGTTATAGCCTTCGGGGAAACTCTCGATATCGTGGGCAATGTTGGCGGCTTCGGCGGCGTCCGTGATGTCGTCGAGCGCCGCTTCGCCGTCCTCCTTCGAGATGCCGAACGCGATGTTCTCGCGGATGGTGTCGCTGAACAGAAATGTTTCCTGCGGAACAAAACCGATGTTGCGGCGGAGAAAGTCGAGAGGGAAGTCGCGGACGGAGCGGCCGTCGATGAGGACTGAGCCGGGCGCGGCTTCGTAGATGCGTGGGATGAGATTGACAAGCGTCGTTTTGCCGGATCCGGTGGGGCCCACGATGGCGAGGCTGGAACCGGCCGGGATGCGCAGGTTGATGTCTTTAAGAACGGAGACGCCGTTGTAGGCGAAGTTGAGATTGCAAAATTCAATTTCGCCAATAAGGCCACTAGCTTCGAGCTGCGAGCTTCGGGCAACCTGCTTGCTCGTAGCTCGCAGCTCGCAGCTCGTAGCTTGTTCTGGTTCATCCGCGATCTCGGGCTTCTGCGAGAGTATTTCGTCGATGCGCGCCATGGACGCGGTGCCGCGCTGGAAGATGTTGATGACCCAGCCCAGCGCGATGACCGGCCAGGTCAACTGCACCATGTAGGTGTTAAAGGCGACGAAATCGCCTACGTTCATCTTGCCCATGAGCACTTGCCGTCCGCCGAGCCACAATACAATCACGACAGCCGCGCCCAGCATGAGTTCGAGCGTGGGCCAGAGCATTCCCATCAGGCGCACAAGACCCAGGCTGCGGCGGATGTACTCCTGGTTTGCGCCCTCGAAGGCGGCGATCTCGGCCTGCTCCTGCACATAGGCGCGAATGACTCGGGCGCCGGAGAAATTTTCCTGGGCGCGCGCCGAAATGTCGGAGAACATGGCTTGAATGCGTTCGAAGCGCTCGTGAATGCGGCGTCCGAAATACTGGATGACAATGCTGGCGATGGGTAGCGGCAGAAAGGCGTAGGCCGTGAGCTTGGGACTGATGGCGAGCATGAAGCCCAGAGCCCCGGCCGTGAAGACAATTGTGTTGGCCGAGTACATGATGGCGGGGCCGAGCAGCATTCGGACGGCGTTCAGGTCGTTGGTGGCGCGCGCCATGATGTCGCCCGTCCGATTGCGCTGGTAATAGGAGAACGAGAGGCGCTCCAGATGCGCGAACAGGTCGTTGCGCAGGTCGAATTCGATATCGCGCGAAATGCCGATGACCACCCAGCGCGTCAAAAATTGGAAGACGCCCTTGGCCAGTGCGATGGCAACGACGAGCAGGGAATAAGTGAGAAGCTTCTGGCGGGTCACGCCCGAGTGCAGATCGTTGACGGCGCGGCGCAACACTTGCGGAAAAAGAATCCAGATTCCGTTATTGAATAAAACGCAGAGCCCGCCCCAGACGAGGCCGCCGCGGTAGCGCTTCAGATAGGGAACGAGAGGGCGTAGGTTCTTCGGCACCATGATGGGTTGCAGCACGATCTCTTGTAGATGAAATTGTAGCAGCGGTGGGTGCGGATTTTTCCGGCGTCGGCGCGCAGGCAACGAAGGCGGCGGTGAGCAGCAGTGCGGTCCAAACGGACAATACGCCGGCGGCCAACATCAATCCCGAATACAACAGGTCGGCGCGTTCCATTCGCCTTCTCCAAGTTCAAAAAGCCGGGCAAGGACGGGGGTTGGAGGTCCCGTTCCTCACCCGGATGGGGGAGAGAGACTTTAGCAGAGACGCGGCAAGCCCCGTCTCTATCGTAAAAGGCGCTAATCCTCGGGCGGAGGCGGCCCGTGCTTACCCATGCCGGCTTCGCGATTGGCCTCCATCGCAGCCAGTTTGGCCTTCTGTTCGGCGGTCAGAATTTGCATGATTTCGGACTTGGCGCGAGCGTGTTCGACCTGGAGCTCGATCATGGTCTGCACGTTTTGCGTCGCGAGCGCGCGTGTCTTGGCTTCATCGAAGGGACCGCTGGCCTCGAGCGCCTTCATGGCCTTGCGGTTTTGGCGCATCTGCTGCACCAGCGGCTCGATCGCCGGGTTTTCTTTTGCCCAGATCGCCTTGACCTGTTCATGTTGTGCGTTGGTCAGATCGAGTTGCTTGAGCATGTGGTAGAAACCGTCCCCGGGACCGCCAAAACCGTGCGGACCCTGTGCCAACGCCGCTGTCACGGCCAATACCGCCACGGCGCCGATCGTGAGAATGCGAATACGAGTGGATTTCATTGGAACTCCTTTTGAACTGCTCTGATCGCTTAGGGTTCGGGAGGCAGCCCGAACATCTATGCAAATGAGAACACGATTCTGAAAAAGATGGAGTAAAGAGTCGGTCAATCGCGGTAAAGTTTTGTAAAGGCCGCTACTGGCTTCTAGCTACTAGCGATCCCGGCTTGCTAGAAGCCAGTGGCTAGAAGCTAGCAGCCGTCTAATCACAAATCTTTACCGCATCGTGCCACGCGAAGGTGTTACATGAATGGAAGAATGGATCACATACTGGTCGTGGATGACGACGTCGAATTGTGCGGCCTGGTGCAGGAGTACCTGACGGCCGAGGGCTTCAGTCTGAAGGCGGTCCACGACGGCGAGCACGGGCTGCAACAGGCGCTGACCAACGAGTATGCGCTGGTCGTGCTCGACGTCATGCTGCCGGGGATCAATGGCTTTGAAGTGCTGCGCCGGATCCGCAGCGTGTCCAAGATTCCGGTGTTGCTCCTGACCGCGCGCGGCGAGGATGTGGACCGAATTGTGGGCCTCGAAATCGGGGCCGACGATTATCTTCCCAAGCCGTTTAATCCGCGCGAACTGGTGGCGCGCATCCGCGCCGTCCTGCGGCGCGCGCAGCCGGCCGGCGCGGCCAGCTTTGTGCCGGAAGTGCTGACGGTGGGCGACGTGCAGCTCGATCCGGCGACGCGCAGCGTGATGCGGGCCGGGCAACCCGTCGATCTGACCTCCGTGGAGTTCAATCTGCTCGAAGTGCTGCTGCGCGAGGCGGGGCGCGTGGTGACGCGCGAACGCCTGGTGAATGCCGTGCTCAGCCGCAAGTTCATGCCCTTCGATCGCAGCATCGACATGCACGTCAGCAAGGTGCGGCGGAAGCTCGGCGACTCCGAAGAGGACAGCGACCACATCAAGACCATCCGGGGCGTGGGATATATGTTCGCGCGCCCCGCGGCGAAGGCAAAGAAATAAGCCGCGAGCTGCGAGCAAACGGGTTGCTCGCAGCTCGTAGCTCGTAGCTTACTAACTCGGAGCGAGGAGTTAGGCCGCTCCCCAGAGATAGACTGACAAAATATGAAGAGCCTTTTCCTAAAGATCTTTCTGTCGTTCTGGGCGGCCCAGGCGTTGTTCCTGGTGCTGGCGATCCTGGTGACAATTGCACTGCGCCCGGCGCGCCATGGCATCGAGAACCAGGGCCCGCAAATTTTGGCCGAAGTGGTGGATGCGTACCAAACGGGTGGCGAGCGCGGCGCGAACGACTATCTCGAAAATCTCTGGCACACCCAACATGTGCGGGCATTCGTTTTCGATCCGGCGGGCCATGAGCTCTCCGGACGGCCAGTGCCGCCATGGATCGAAGATGTCCGCCATGGCCGTTCCTCGCAGGGCAGCCCGCAGCACCGCCGGGGATGGATGGATAGCCTGCTGCCCGACCGTATCCTCCAGCACGCATTGACGCTGGATGGCAAACGTTACACGCTGGTCGTCGAATTGCCGCCCGGGCCGAGAGTATTTTTCGGGCCACATGACGTCCCAGGGCTGGGTATCGCGATTGCGGTCATTACCTCGGGGCTGATGTGTTACCTGCTGGCATGGTCGATGACCAGTCCGGTGACGCGTTTGCGGACCGCGGCCCAGAGCCTGGCGGCGGGCAACTTGAGCGCGCGCACCGGCGCGCCGGTGAGTGGACGGCGCGACGAGCTGACCGAGTTGATGCGCGATTTCGATCGCATGGCCGATAGAATCGAAGGGCTGGTGGACTCGCAATCGCGGCTGCTGAAGGATGTTTCGCACGAACTGCGATCTCCACTGGCCAGGTTGAGCGTGGCGCTCGGGCTGGCCCGCCAGCGGGCCGCGTCCGAAATTGGACCGGAAGTCGCGCCGGAGCTCGAAACTGCGCTGGACCGGATCGAACTCGAAGCCGACCGCCTGAATCAACTGATCCAGCGGCTGCTGACCATTGCCCGGTTGGAATCCGGCTCCGATGGCCTGCGCAAAACTAAATTGTCGCTGCGCGAGCTGGTCGAGCAGGTGGCGCGCGACGCCGAGTATGAAACTCCGGGGCGCGCCTGCCGCGTCACCACGCTGGCCGGTATGCCGCCCGATGCCGGCGATGAGTTTCTCGTGGAAGCCGACCCCGACCTGCTGCGCAGCGCCGTGGAAAATGTGGTGCGGAACGCCACGCGCTATACTGCTGAAGGCACGACGGTGGAGGTGCGGCTCGGGCGGCAGCAGGCCGCCCATGGCGAAGAGATTGTGATTCGCGTGCTCGATTCCGGTCCCGGTGTTCCCGGCGAAGCGCTGCAAAAAATATTTCAGCCTTTTTACCGGCTGGACGATGATCGCAATCGGCAGACCGGCGGGGCGGGTTTGGGCCTGTCAATAGCGGGCCGCGCTGTCAGGCTGCATGGCGGCCAACTTCGCGCATCCAACCGGAACGAGGGTGGGTTAGAGATTGAAATCCGAATTCCGGCTGTTCCCGGGTTTGCTCTTCCCGCTCGTTCCTGATACACAAATATATTTCAGCCACAAGCTTCCGTGACCGTGACGGCTGGCGGGGCATCGCCGTCGAACGGGAAGCGGCTGGGAGTACAGATGTCGAAGAAAATCGTTTTGGCCGTTGCCCTCGTGGGCATTTGCGCCCTGAGTTTGTTGCTCATCAATTGCGGCAGTTCCTCGTCCCGGGCCTCCGGACTCTTGTATGTGTTGACCCAGGCCAGCACCGGTATGGGGAACAACGTGAGTTCCTTTGCCATCGACGACAACAACGGGAATCTGTCGCTCATCAATTCGAATGCCAGCACCTGCCCTACGGCTTCGACTGCTACCAATCCCGAACCGTGTGGAGAGCCCCTCGACATTTTGCTCGATCCGACGGGCACGGTGGCGTTCGTCCTGAATCAGGGTGTGCCGTGCGCGGATATCGTGAATGGCGTGGCGCAGTGCCAGGCCTCCGACGTCATCGCTCCCTCGATTTACGCCTATGCGGTGAATTCCGGCGGGAGCCTGGGCGCGCCGACGCTTGCCGCGCCCTTGCCGGACGCCTCGATTGCGACGCTGGTTCCCGAAGATACCGCCATTGCCATGAAGCTCGATGCGGGCGGCAATTTCTTGTATGTCATTACGGGCGGAAATCAGAGCCTGACCCCGCCGTTGGCCCCCCAACTGTTCGTTTTCAGCGCCAAGCCAGGGGCGCCGACCCTGACACCAGTTGCCAACACGGTCTCCGCTCTGACCAAGATTCCAACCGCGCTTTCCGCCATTACGTTTCCCACCGCCAGTGTTCCTTGTGGCGCTGCCGCCAGCCAGGATTTTCTCTACGTCACCAACAATCACGACCTGTCGGTGCAGCACTATGACAGCACCGTCAGTGAGTACTGCGTGAATTCTTCGGGAACCCTGATTGATCTTAATCCGCAACCGCAGAATCCGCCTTACATCACCCAGGGCGATCCCCTCTCGGTGCAGGCCGTCAACACGAGCCCGGCGGGGCAGTCGAATGTGGGCGGCGTGTTTGTCTATGTGGGCAGTCAGCCGGGGAACAACGCTGGCACGCTGGGCGTGTTTCAGATGTGCACGGCTGTGAACAGCAACGGCTCGCCCTGCAATTCGCAGGATGTCGAGCAAGCAAAGCTGATTCCCGTGGGAACGAAGCCCATTACGACCGGACAGAACCCGGTTGCGATGGTCGTCGATCCCACGGACAGTTTCCTCTACGTCGTCTGCTATGTCGCCAACCAGGTTTGGGCATACGGCATCACCACCACCACGGGAGAGTTGACCGTTTCAAACCCGCCGAACGAGGCTACGGGATTGTCCCCCGTGGCAATCGCCTTGCACCCGAGCGTAAACAATACCGGCCAGTTTCTTTACACCTCGAACAGCGCGGCGAATAACATCACGGGTCTCACGCTGAATACGACGACCGGGGCCATGAGCAATCCCATTACCGTGGTCGCCCCAGAGACGCCGAGCGGGATGGCGGCGCGGTAGAGCCATCGAATTATTTGGCCATTGAATCATTGAGGTATTGAAACCCTAAGTCCCTGGAGGGTTTTCAATGCCTCAATGCCTAAATGATTTAATGATTCAATGCCCTTGGCTACGTTGGCATCCGAAGGATTAAATAGCCTCCGATCAAACCGAAGACCAGGTCGGGAGACCACGCGGCGACGGCGGGCGGGAGTTGGCTCAAGTTCCCCATCGCCTCGAACAAGCCCGAGATCGTCCAATACACAACGCCAATTCCAATCGCGGTCGCAATCCCCGCGACTGCCGACCGCTTGCCGGTCGAAACCGCGAAGGGGATGGCCAGCACGGCCATCACCAGCGTGATCAGCGGGTAGGCAATCTTCTTTTGCAACTGCACGCGCAGGCGCACCACGTCAAAGCCGCCCTGCTCCAGGTCGTGAATATAGCGGCGCAGTTCGTCGTAACTCATCTCCGACGATTGCTTGATTTCCTTCTTGAAGTAGGCGGGCGGTTCGGAAAGCTCGGGGTATGTGGCGGCATCGAACTTCCGGTAGCTCTCGATGGCGGAGCCATTCAGGCTTCGCTCCCACCCCTCCTCGTAAACCCATCGGGCCATGGACTTCGACCAGTGCGCGCGCTCGGCGGCTATGCGGTGCGTGATCTGGAAGGTGCGCGGATCGAACTGGAACACGGAGACGCCTGCGAAAACGTCGCGGTCGGGATCGAAAAATTGATAGTAATAGATGTCGGAGTGCTGGCCGAACATCCACTGCCGCTCGGGGCGCAGGTAAGTTTGCGCGGGCTTGCCTTTGATTTCGTTGCGCAGCGCGTCCTGACGCTTATTGGTGTAGGGAAGATAGAGCTGGTCCGAAAGAAAAAGCACGCCCGCAATCAGCGTTGAGGCAATCAAAACCGGAACGACGATGCGGTAAAGACTGATGCCCGTGGCCTTGATGGCGGTGATTTCGTTGGACCGCTGCAGCAGTCCGAAGGTCACCAATACCGCCAGCAACATGCTGAGCGGCGTGGTGTTGTACAGAAAATAGGGCACTACGTTCACCAAATACTCGCCCACCGTGAGCGGCGAG
>JBEKQG010000069.1:0-16721 GCA_049519955.1 Terriglobales bacterium | reverse complement strand
GATCCCGCTTTCCAAGCTGGACACGCACCCGATGGTAGGTTTGCATGTCCCCACGATGCGTCCCATTTCGTCATTCCACGAGTGCCTTAATAGGTACATCTTTATGTGGTCGAAGACCTAGGAGTCTCTCAGTAAAGATGGTTGTTGCCCCTTCTTACTGCCGGCGCAGACGCGGCAAGCCGCGTCTCTACACGAGATTCGATAACTCGGCGCGCTCAACCAATCGCCGGCTTTCTCGCCATCGCCACGCGTGCAATCCCCTGCAAGTCGTTCCTGATCTCAACGGCGTTCCAGTCCCAATTAGACAGTAAGCTTCGCACGCGATCTGCAATTGTCCCGCTGATCTCGAACACCAGCCATCCGCCGGGCCTCAGCGCAATCTGCGCCTGTGGAATCAGCCGTTCGATGACTTCCACGCCGCTTGGCCCGGCGAACACCGCGTTGCGGGGCTCGAACTTACGCACTTCGAGCTGTACGCAGTCTTCTTCCGACTCGCCGACGTAGGGAGGATTGGAAACCACAATGTCGAACGAAGCTGGCGAAAAAACTCCCAGCAAATCCGCAAGGTGAAACTCGATTCGCGAAGTGAGTTCGTGCCGCGCCGCATTGGCGCGAGCGACTTCGAGCGCCTCGGCGGAAATATCGGTCGCGTGAATTTCCGCCGTAGGCAGCTCTTTGGCCAGCGCAATCGCAATCGCCCCCGACCCGGTACCCACATCGACGATGCGCAGTTCGTGTGGGGACGGGCGCCCTCGCCCGTCCGCTCTTGCCAACTCCAACGCCGCCTCCACGACATGCTCCGTCTCCGGACGAGGAATCAGAACCGCAGGCGACACGATCAAATCCAGCCCCCAGAATTCCTGGTGCCCCGTGATGTACTGCGCCGGAACGCCAGTGGCGCGGCGAGCGAGGGCTTCGTCGTAGCGCCGCGTTTCATCGGGAGTAAGCTCGCGCTCGGAATGCGCATAGAGATACGCCCGGACGCAATCGAGCGTGAACATGATGAGCAGTTCCGCATTCATCCGCGGAGATGGCACGCGCGCCGAAGTCAGCCGTTCGATTCCCGAATTTAGAGCCTGGCGAAGTTGCACATCTCTATTTCACCACGGAGACACAGAGACACGGAGAAAAACAATGAAGAGAAAAACTGAAGGGCCGCACAGGTCCTTAACCTACCATGCCCCCGCGAACGACTAACGACCATCGACCAACGACTGCCCTACACCACCCCCGCCGTCTCCGCCTTCATCTTCTCCGCCTGATAGTGCGTGATCAGCGCGTCGATAATCGGCTGGAGCTTGCCATCCATCACCTGCTCTAGCTGGTGAATGGTGAAACCGATGCGATGGTCGGTGAGCCGGTTCTGCGGAAAATTATAAGTCCGGATTTTTTCCGAGCGGTCGCCCGAGCCCACCATCTGCTTGCGTTCTTTCGCCAGCGCGTCCTGTTGCTTTTGCATTTCGACTTCATAGAGCCGCGAGCGCAGCACTCGCATACCTTTTTCGCGGTTCTTGATCTGCGACTTCTCGTCCTGGCAGCTCACCACCGTGCCCGTCGGAATGTGCGTGATACGCACCGCCGAATACGTCGTATTCACCGACTGCCCGCCCGGCCCCGACGAACAGAACGTGTCGATGCGCAGGTCCTTGGCCTCGATCTTGACGTCCACTTCTTCGGCTTCCGGCAGCACGGCGACGGTGATCGCCGAGGTATGCACGCGCCCTTGCTGCTCGGTCGCCGGCACGCGCTGCACGCGATGCACGCCACTCTCATATTTCAGGCGCGAATAGACCCGCTCGCCTTCGATCAGCGCGATCACTTCCTTCAGTCCGCCCACGCCCGATTCCGAAGTGGAGAGCACTTCCACCTTCCACTTCTGCGTTTCGGCGTAGCGGTTGTACATACGGAAAACTTCCGCCACAAACAGCGTCGCCTCATCGCCGCCCGTACCGGCGCGAATCTCGAGGACCACGTTCTTTTCGTCATTCGGATCTTTCGGCAGCAGGAGAACCTTGAGGTCTTCCTCGACGGTCGCGATGCGCGCATCCAGTTTGGCCAGTTCCTCCTCGGCGTAGGCCCGCATGTCCGCGTCCTTCTCGTCCACCAGTACGGTCCGGCTCTCGGCAATCCCGCGCTTCAGGTCTTTATACTCGCGATACCTCTCAACGATCGCGGCGACCTCGCTATGCGCCTTGGCGGTCTTCTGGTATTTCGCCGAATCGTTGGTGATATCCGGCGACAACAGCGCGCGAGTCAGTTCCTCGTAACGGATTTCGATTTGGTCTAGTCTCTCGAACATCAGTCGTTGGTCGTTAGGCCGCTGTTTCGCGGAATCTGTTGATGAGGGCATTCAACCCTCGGCCGATGCCGTCGCCACGGCGGCAAAGCTCGTCCGCTTTTTCCTCTGACAAGTATTGTAACCGCCGGGCGATCAAAAGCTGTGTCTGAAGCTCCAAAAGAGACCCCCTGGCGTGGAGAAGAAAGCGCACAAACTCCGGGTCGGATCGGTGTCCTTTCCCTTCGGCGATATTGCTAGGCACCGAAACCGCCGCCCGCCGCATCTGCGATGCCAGACCGTAAATCTCATGTTTCGGAAAGCCACCAGTGACCCGGTAAATTTCCACCGTGAGATCCATCGCCTCTTGCCAGATGCGTAAGTCCTGAAAGGTCGAATTCGTGGTCATCGCGCCACCTCTGCGTACAATCTACCTCGCAAAGCCAGCGCGAGCCTATGACCACTGCACATGAAAATTGTGATATTTCCAGGAAGCGCCGCAGAGAAATCGCCGCCAGCGTTTATCGATAAAGCGCGAACGACCAACGACGAACGACCAACGACTCCTACGCGATCACCAGTTCTCCGCCGCGCTGCTTCTCCAGTTTCATCGCCTCGTCGAGCGCAACAATCGCGCACTCGACTTCGCTGTCGTCCGGAGGCTGCGTCGTGATCCGCTGCAGCCACAGCCCCGGCGCGGTCATCAGCGCGAACAGCGAGCCGCCTCGCTTGTCCGAAAAACGCTTCGCGGCAAAGCGGATAATCTCATAGGAAACACCCGCAATCAGCGGCAGGAACGCAATCCGAATCGCGAAACGGGTCCAAAAAGTATGCACCGGAATCGCCATGTACACGAGCATCGAAATAATCATTACGGTCATCAGGAAGCTCGTTCCGCACCGGGGATGATACGTCGAATACTTCTGCACTGCCGCGGTTTCGAGCGCATCGCCATGCTCGAACGCGAACACCGTCTTGTGCTCGGCCCCGTGGTACTCGTACACGCGGCGAATGTCCTTCCACAGCGATACGCCCCACACGAACAGCAGGAACATGGCGATGCGGATCAGCCCGTCCACCAGGTTAAACACGATCTGCTGCCCGAAAATCGGATTCACCTTTTTCAGTTCCGTTGTGGCCAGCAAGGGCAGATACTTATACATGAAGATGAAAAAGCCGATGGAGAAAACGATATTCACTGCCGCGATCCAGCCGCCGATTTCCAACTTCTTACCGTGGTCCGTCTTGTCCTGATCTGCGCTGCCCTGATCGCCAGTCGGACGATCGCCGGTAATCTCTTCCAGCGCCGCGTTGGCGGAAAATTTCAGCGCGCGAAATCCCAGCGTCATCGCCTGCCCCAGCGTCATCACGCCGCGCACCACCGGCCAGCCCATCCACTTGTGGCGCTCGGAAGGCCGCTCCAGCGGCTCGCTGTGCGTAACAATTTCGCCCGATGCCTTGCGCACGGCAATTCCCCAGGCATGAGGCGAACGCATCATTACGCCCTCCAGCACCGCCTGCCCGCCGACCAGCGTTTCCTCGCCGCTCTCGAGAGCTGGCAGCAACTGCACCGCCGCCAGAAAACGCAAGATTGGCCGGACCCGCTTCATAATTGAGTGCCGCATAGTCATTGGATGGTGCTTAGGGAGGAAAGGCTCCAACTGTCAGAGTATCACAGAAACCGTGGATCAATCGCCAAGAAATCCGGCAACACTCGTATTTTCATTGAGATACGGTCAGGCGGACTAGGTCAATGCGTGTAATGGCGATTTTTCAACAACTACGGGCTGACTTGGGTTGATTCAGGCCATCCCGCAACATCACACGTGCATGTGTTGAGGAAAAATATCCGAAGAGGGCGCTGACTCGATTTTTAGTTCCCTGCTTTCATCGGCGTCTTCGCGGTGCATCTTGGATCGGCGATCTCGACCCGGCGATTTTTGGCGCGGCCTGGGTCGGTGCTGTTGTCGGCGACAGGCATCATTTTACCATACCCCTTCGACGTGAGGCGGTTGGCGGCTACGCTGTGGGCGGTGAGCCACACGACGACGGAGTGGGCGCGATCCTCGGAGAGCTTCTGGTTGTAGGCGTCATTGCCGACGTTGTCGGTGTGTCCCTGGACTTCGAGCGTCAGCATCTTATCAGCGGCGAGCAGGTTCGCGACTTGCTGCAAAACGGCGTCGGATGTGGATTGCAAGGTGGACTTGTTAAAGTCGAAGAGGACGCCATAGAGCGCCACGTGACAGGTCTTCGCGAGACTGGCACTGAGATCGTTTCCGGTGTCGGCGACCGCGATGGTGTATCCGTCGGAGTTATTATGCAGCATTGCCCAGATGTTGCGGCCGTTCTTGGAGTAATGGGCGGTGAGGCTCGCGTCCGCTCCCATGAACTGTTCCACGATCTCCCATCCCGCCTTGGTGAGGGCGTCGCGGTATACCGTCATGAACATTAAGTTGCTCAGCTCCGGAAGGCTATACGACCGTACCAGCGAGGTGGGGGCGACCATCTCCTTCTGACTGGCTCCCTTGGGAAATACCCAGAACGGACTGGCATCTTGCGAGCCGCTATGAAATTTGGAGCCGGGCAGCGGCGCGAGGTAGGGGAAGTCGCCCTTCGCTGTCGCCATCTTTTCCGGCGTAGCCGCGGGGGCGGCGAGTGTGAGGGTAATCGGAACCGGGCCGACGAGAACCATATCGATTTTCACAACATTGAAATTGATATCCACCGCCGCCCAGGCTTCCACTCCGTTTTGGTTGTAGGAAACCGTGACCACCGTGCTCCCTGTCCCAAATTCCTTGACCACCGTCCAGCCGTTCTTCAGGAACGTGGGCTTGAAGCCGGCCCAAATCACTTGCTTGTCGGCAGAAGCTTTCAAGTTAACCAGCAAAGTCCAATGCTGGCCCCGCTTCACGGTATCTCCGGGGGCGAACTTCTGCTCTCCCCATTTTTCGTATTCAATGTTCTTTCGCACTTCGCCGAGGCTCGGCAGAAACGAAAGCTGCGGCGGAATTTGCGGCGCGGTTTGCTGCGCAACGGTGGCACAGGAAGCGAGCACGAGAAATAACGTGCCGGACGCGAAGAGGGTGCGAAGGCTGGCAGGATTGCGCATAGGCAGAGCAATGATACCCGCAATCTTCAGGCCCGCCAAGGAAAACAAAGCACCAACGATGGCGATGTCACGCATCAGTTACGGCCATCTTTCGGAGGATGGCGGCGGAGATTAGCGGGTGATGACGGGGCCGATCCGCCAAGAGATAGGGATCTGATTCTGGGCATATTGCTGGAAATTATGTTCGGGAACACCCATTTTCCAAGATAACTGTCGCTATCGGGCAATTACGCTCACGGCTCATTTACTCTCAATGGTCGTGCCCGGAATGATCGTGCTCGCGTACTTCCTCCCGCTCTTCCTCTCCCGCCGCGATCGCGCAATTATGCGCCGTCTCGCACGCCATGTGCTCCAACTGGATCGTCGTATGGTGGATGCCAAACCCGCGCCCGAGTTTTTCGTTGATCTCGCGCAGAATCGTGTCGCTCTCGGATGTCGCCATGTCCGCGATCTTCACGTGCGCCGAGAGCGCGTGATTTTCCGAGCCAATGCTCCACAGATGCAGATCGTGCACCTCGCTGACGCCGGCGATCTTCCGCACCGCCGCTTCCACCGCCTCCAGGCTGATGCCGCGCGGCGCGCCCTCGAGCAGAATATTCAGCGTCTCGCGCACGATGCCGAAGCTCGACCACAAAATCAGCGCGCCAATGCCGCACGACAGCGCCGCGTCAATCCAGTATTGCCCCGTCCACAGAATCGCAAATCCGCCGGCAATCACGGCCGCGGTCGAGAGCGTGTCGCCCAGTTCGTGCAGCAGCGCGCTGCGCACATTTACGTCCACACCCACACCCCGCCCCGAACGCCACAGCAGCAGCGCGATCGCGCCATTCATCGCCACGCCCGCCGCCGCCACCCAAATCATCACCCCGGCGCGCACATGCGCGGGATGCTGCAAGCGCTGGAACGCCTCGTAGAAAATAAAAAACGCCACCAGCACCAGCGACAGCGCATTGACCAGCGCCGCCAGAACTCCCGCGCGCCGGTATCCATAAGTATGGGTCGCACTCGGCGGACGCCCTTCCAGATACACCGCCACCAGCGACAACAGCAGCGCCAGAAAGTCGGACAGGTTATGTCCCGCCTCGGAAAGCAAGGCCAGCGAGTGCGCGCGTATGCCAGCCACCACCAGCAGCACGACATAAAGCATGGTGACGCCCAGCGAGATGCGCAGCACCCGGCGCGTGCCATGTGCGGGAGAACGAGAATGTCCGTGTGCGCTGTGCGCGTGCATGATATCAGGATAGCGCAAGGTGCCCGTGTGGTGAGCTGTGTGGGGACGGGCGACTCGCCCGTCCCTGGGGCGGTGCCAGTCCCCCCACACTTACTACAGACCTACAGCCCCACAATCCTCTGGAAGTCGGTCTCTCCGATAATACGAATCTTTTGGCCTCGATCGATTAGATTCTCTGCTTTGCGGTGTTTTGTACTCTTGGGGTAACCAGCGAGTTTGCTTATATCTTGATCACCGACAACCAGCATCGTTGTCCGTCCTGTCACCCCGGCATCGACCTCACACCCGGCGGCTGATGCTGCATCAGCTGCCTCCCGGCGTAGCATTGATAGTGAGCCTGTGAACACTAGTACTTCGCCGTGGAGGGGGCCGTCCGCATCCCCGGCGCGCGTTACTGCCGCACCTGCGAATGGATCGATTGGATGTCTTGCCCGCTCGATCCACTGGTCGACACTCAAACCGGTTTCAGTCATTGCCCGAATTATAATTTCGCCTGCGCAGCGGGCGTCTTCCAGCGCATCGTGTGCCTTGTACTCGATGCCAAAGTGAGCCGCCACATTTGCCAGCCCGTAACCTCTCTTGGAAAAAATCGGCCATGCCCGCCTCACTACCTTTGCAGAGTCAAGCCAACGAAACTCGCGACATGGCAGGCCGTCTTTCTCGCACGCCCGGAGGATGGAAACTCGGTCAAATGCAGTGTGACTGACAACAATACTGTCCTGCAGTGCAGCGCACACTGTCGGGTACACCTCGGTCCAAATTGGAGAAGATTGAACGTCGCCTTCGTCGATCCCGTGAATGGAAACGTTGATCGGGTGAAAGTAGTCCTCAGGATTGATCAGCGACTCCCACGAACCATACAGGCGACCGTCTCGGAAGGACGCAAGACCGATCTGGCAGATGCTAGAGAGGGCCGGATTAGCCGTTTCTACATCAATCGCTATGAAGTCCACGCGCGATTCCTTCTCATGGCGGTCTGCGGTCATCCCAGGAGGCGTGGTTCAGAGCCGAGCATCCCTTCCAGTTCCTTCTCGCCGATGATCGGCACTCCGAGTGCCTTCGCTTTCTCCATCTTGGAACGGGTTGCGGTTCCTTCCCCGGCGACCACATAGTCGGACGCCTTGCTAACGGAGCCCGACACTCGTCCTCCGGCGTCTTCGATCAGTTTTTTCGCCGCAGCACGAGTGTAGCGAGTCAGTGTGCCTGTCAGGACAAATGTCTTTCCGGCGAGTTTGGTCCCGCGCTCCTTCCTGTCTCCCTTAAGAGTCAGGCCGGCTTCGCGCAGGTGCTCCACTAGCTCTCGGTTCTTCGGTTCCTTGAAGAACTCAGCGACGCTCTGTGCGACGATTGGGCCTACCTCATTTACCTGTTGGAGTTCTTCTTCAGGTGCATTTATCAGGGCATCAACGGAACCGAAATGCTCGGCCAGCAATTGTGCAGTGCGCTCGCCCACGAAGCGTATCCCAAGCCCAAAGATGACGCGTTCGAAGGGCATAGTTTTCGACTCCTCGATCTTCTGAAGCAGCTTGAGCGCAAACTTCCCGCTCTCTTTTTTCTTCTGCTTTTTGCCGCCCACCTCTCTCTGGGAGGATTTCTTGTTTTTCCGCTCGAACGTAAGCAGGTCTTCCTTGGTCAGTTTGTAAATATCTGCAATATCCTTCACCAAGCCGCGCTCAGTAAGCTGGTTGACCAGCGCGTCGCCCATGCCCTCGATGTTCATGACTCCGCGGGAAGCAAAGTGGAGAATCGTCTCCCGCAGTTTGGCCGGACAATTGGCGTTCACGCAGCGGTAGTCGACTTCGCCTTCCGTGCGGACGACCGTGGTGTGACACTCGGGACATACCTCCGGCATCTCGAAGGGGCGCCGCACAACACTTTCGTCGAATAACGATCCGGTGGTCGGCTCCGGCTTGATGACCTCAACGATCTTAGGGATGACGTCGCCACCACGTTCGACCCTAACCCAGTCGCCGATTTGTAGTTTGAGGCGAGCGATCTCGTCGGCGTTGTGGAGTGTCACGTTTCTTACGGTTGTCCCCCCGATAGAAACCGGCCTAATCTCCGCAACAGGTGTCAGTTTCCCAGTTCTTCCTACCTGAACGCCAATATGTACCACCTGTGACTTGCCAAACTTTGCCTCAAACTTGTACGCGATAGCCCATCGAGGGAATTTCCCCGTGTACCCTAGTTTTTGCTGGAGACTGACGTTGTTCACCTTGATGACTACACCATCGATTTGATACTTGAGTGAACGGCGCTTACCGCCCCATCGCTTGATAAATCGAAGGATGTCCTCAAAACTCTTGGCTAGTGAATGCTCTACAACCATGAATCGCGCGGCTCTCAGAGCATCGAGAGCTGCCTTTTGAGTTTCCAGGTAGGATTCTCCATCTACCAGCAGGGAGTAAGCAATGAAATCGAGCCGCCGCTTAGAGACCGCCATGGAATCCAGAGTCCGCATCGTCCCTGCTGCTGCGTTTCTGGGGTTCGCAAATGTGGGCAAACCCTCCCGTTCACGATCCTGGTTTAATCGCTCAAATGTGTGAATGGGAAAGATGACTTCTCCCCGTGCCTCAAAGTCATTCGGGAGCTTGACGCGTGTCGGGGCTGGTCGCTTAATTGTGAGGGGCACGCTCCTAATCGTTCGGAGGTTATCTGTGACGTCCTCTCCCGTAGAACCATCCCCTCGAGTGACCCCTTTCGTGAGCTTATTGCCTACGTAACTGACGGCTATTGACATGCCGTCCATTTTCAACTCGCACATGTACTCGATGTCTTTGGAATTGCGCCCGCTCAACTCGTGCACGCGCCGCTCCCAGTCGCGCAGTTCCTCTTCGCTGTAGGCGTTGTCGAGCGAGAGCATCGGAGAGGAATGCTTCGCCTTGACAAATCCCTCGCGCGGCTTGCCGCCTACGCGCTGCGTCGGCGAATCGGGCGTGATGAGTTCGGGATGCTCCGACTCGATCCGCTTGAGTTCGTTCATGAGCGCGTCGAATTCGGCGTCGGAAATCTCCGGACCGTCCAGCACGTAATAGCGATATTCGTGGTGCCGTATCTTCTCGCGCAGGGCTTCGATGGCGGAGGTGGACATGGTTGAGGAATTATAGAAGTTCTCAGTTCCCGGTTCTCAGTTCGCAGTAAAACCAGCGGCGCAAGCTTCCTGAGAACTGAGAATTATCTACTGCCTTTTCGCCTTCCGAATCCTTCCCCGGCCAAGCGCGGCGCGGCCTACGCTCGACGGAGGCTTCTTCATCCCTTCGAGCAATTCCTTCAGCACTGTCGCGTTGTTGCGCTCCACGTTTCGCGAGGCATACAACAGAGTGACCCGCCGTTTGCCTTCTGCAAGATGGTGCAGCTTCTCCACGGCCGCGGAACCTTCCTCGCTCGCCAACTCCTTGAGATAGCGCTTGCGGAACATGCGCCAGGCTTCGGGACGGGCGTGGGACCACTGGCGCAGTTCGTTCGAAGGCGCGATGTCACGCAGCCAGAACTTGATCGCAGCGGCATCTTTGGTCAACCCGCGCGGCCACAATCGGTCCACGAGCACGCGCACTCCGTCCGCCGGAGACGCAGCCTCGTAAATGCGTTTGACGGCAATGGCCATGACTTCCGTATTATCCTACTTTAGAGCGTGGTCTTGCAGTCAACGCCGCCAGCCAAACTCGCCATCATTATGAACTTCCCGAACTCAATTTCCCCGTGCCTCCGTGCCTTGGTGGCGATACTTGCGCTGCTCGCGCTCGCCGGCTGCGCTGTCGAGCGGCGCAAGTCCGACGCCGAACTCGGCCTTGACCCGCAGCAGGCCGCAGGCAGAAAACTCTACGACAACTATTGCGCCCGCTGCCACGAACCGTACTCGTCGCGCGGCAAGCAGGGGCCGAGCCTGAAAGGTGTCTTCAAGCGTCAATATATGTCGCTGAGTGGACTGCCGGCGAACGAAGAGCGCATGACCGACATCGTGAAGTTCGGCCGAGCCAAAATGGAAGGCTTTGGGCAGGTCATGAGCGACGCGCAGATTAAGGACCTGCTCGCGTATATGCACACGCTGTAGGAGTGCTCAGTTCCCGGTTTCCAACTCTTAGTGAGAGGCCTCAGCGCTGATTACGACATCGCAGAAGCGGCGGCAACCGCGCATAGCCGATTTTCTGAGAACCGAGAACTGAGAACTTGCCTCACTTCCAAATTGCAAAATATAAATTACCCATTCACAATGCTTCCATGATTGTCGGCACCGGGATGGACGTCGCCGAAGTTGCTCGTGTCCGCGAAAGCATCGAGCGGTATGGCGAGCGCTTTTTGCGCCGCATTTTCACCGACGGCGAAATCGGTTACTGCGAACAGAGGGCCCGCCGCTTTGAAAGCTATGCGGCGCGCTTCGCCGCCAAGGAAGCGGGGATGAAGGCGCTGGGCACGGGCTGGAGCGGCGGCGTCCGTTGGCGCGATATCGAAGTGGTGCGCCCGAAAGGCCAGCGTCCGACCATTCAATTTCATGGCGAAGCGGAAGTCATCGCAGCCAAGCTCGGCGCGAAAAACATCGCCCTCTCGCTCACGCACACATCCGAAGAAGCGCTGGCCCACGTCATTCTGGAAAATTAGCTGCCGGCTTTCAGCGTCCAGCCGTCAGCTCTCGGTCGTCCGCCGAGTGGGGACAGCCGGAGCGGTTGTCCCTGCGTGGTTTGGGGAGGAGTCTGCCGATTTGCCGATTCAGGACGAGTGAAATTCCGCCGCGTTTGCTATGATGCTTCTGTCGTTTACGGACTACCTTGCCTAGCCAGAAGCAGTTGAAATGGTCGCAGCTGCGCGTGGGACTCACCGTCCTGATCGCGAGCGCCACGCTCGCCGTACTGATTTTCCTAATGAGCGGCACGGGCGGATGGTTCACCCACAAGATCACGCTGCGCTCGTACTTCGATGATGCCCAAGGACTGCGCGAAGGCGCGCCGGTGCGGCTGTCGGACGTGGACATCGGCAACGTGACGACGATCCGGGTCGTGCCCGGCAAGCCGCTTACGCCGGTCGAAGTCACCATGAAGGTCAACACCAAGTACAGGTTCAATCTGCGCAAAGATTCGGTGACGTTGTTAAGCACGGTCGGGGTCCTGGGCGAGACCTTTGTGAACATCGACAGTTCGGAAGCGAAAGGGCCGGAAGCGGCCGACGGTGATACGCTGCCAGGCCGCGACCAGCCCCAGCTCCAGGACGTGATGCGCGCCAGCCAGGGCACGCTGCAGAACATGGACGCGCTGATCAGCCGGCTGGACCACATCGTCGCGTTTATCGAAAGCGGCAAGGGTTCGCTGGGCAAGGTGATTTACGATCCGGCTTTGTACGACCGGCTGAACTCGACGGTGGCCGAATTCAAAGGATTGATGGATGACATCCAGAGCGGCAAGGGCTCGCTCGGCCCGTTGCTCACGAGCGACGAAGCCTACAAGAAAGCGATCGCCGCTCTCGACAAGCTCAACGCGGTGGTGGACGACTTGCAGCAGGGCAAAGGCTCGGCCGGCAAGCTGCTCAAGGACCCTGCGTTGTATGACAACGCCAATAAGACGATGGCTAATGTTCGCGAGTTGACCGACGAAATCAACGCGGGCAAGGGCGCGCTGGGCAAGCTGACGCGCGACCAGGAATTCGCCGACAAGCTGCACACGCTGATCAGCAACCTGTCGGAACTCTCCGCGCGCCTGGAAAAAGGCGAGGGCACGGCGGGCATGTTCTTCAAGGATCCCACCCTCTACAACAACAGCAACCAGATGCTGGTCGAGGCGCGGGATCTGGTCAAGGCGATCCGCGAAAACCCCAAGAAGTATCTAACGATCCACATGAAGATCTTCTGATGGGATCGGTGGTTGGTCGCTGGCCGCTGGCCGTTTGGGATTCATCGCGGGCCCCGAGTGTTGGCTTACGAACAGCGACTAATGGCCATCGGCTTCTTGCAGAAGTTCCACAATTCGATTCGAGGACCTCATGCGCAATTTCTTGAAAGTGTTGACCGTCTCCATGATGCTTGTGCCTGCCTTGTTTGGCCAAGAGAAGCCGTCCCAAGCCAAACCCGAAGCCGCGAAACCACCTGCCGACGTGCGCTTCTCCATCGGCATGCTCGATAAGAGCATCGATCCCTGCAACGATTTTTACACCTACGCGTGCGGCAGATGGCTGGCGAAGAACCCGATTCCGGCCGACCGCTCGTCCTGGGGACGCTTCGACGAATTGGAGCAGCGCGGCGAATACATCGTGCGCGACATTCTCGAAAAGGCAGCGGTCGAGCGGGCGGGCCGCAACGCCAACGAGCAAAAGATTGGCGATTACTATGCCAGCTGCATGGACGAAACTGCCATCGAAAAAGCGGGCGCCAAGCCGCTGGAGCAGCACTTGCACAGTATCGCGGCGATCCCATCCAAAGAGGATCTGCCGAAAGAGATCGTCCGGCTGCATCGCGAAGGCGTCAATGTGCTGTTCAACTTCGATTCCGGATCGGACTTCAAGAACGCGAGCGAGATCATTGCCCAGGTGGATCAGGGCGGACTGGGCATGCCCGACCGCGATTATTATTTCAAGGACGACGAGAAATCGGTCGAGCTGCGGAAGAAATACGTCGCGCATGTGGCGAGGATGTTTGCGCTGTTGGGCGACGATGAGGCGAAAGCCGCGGCGGAAGCCAAAGTCGTCATGGAAATTGAGACCGGCTTGGCCAAAGGCGCGCTCGACCAGACCGGCCGCCGCGATCCGCAGAATGTCTACCACAAACTGACTACGAAGGACCTCGCGGCTCTGAGTCCGGCGTTCAATTGGAACATGTACTTCGAAGGGGTCGGCGCGCCGCAGTTCGATGCGCTCAACGTGGCGGAACCGGAGTTCGTCAAGAACATGCAGGCCGTAGTAAGAGCGCACTCGCTCGAGGAGTGGAAAATATACTTGCGCTGGCACGCGATTCATGACAGCGTGCAGGCGCTGCCAGCGGCCTTCGTCAACGAGAATTTCGATTTCTTCGGCAAGACGATGCGGGGCGCCAAGGAGTTGCGTCCCCGCTGGAAGCGTTGCGTGGGCTACGCGAACGAAGATCTGGGCGACCTGGTCGGCCAGGTTTACGTCGAGCAGACGTTCGGGGCCGAAGGCAAGGAGCGGACTCAGGCGATGGTCGGAGCCCTCGAAAAGGCGCTGGGCGCGGACATCAAGAGCGCGCCGTGGATGGGCGCGGAAACGAAGACGCAGGCGCTGGTAAAGCTACAGGCGATCAGCAACCGCATTGGCTATACCGACAAGTGGCGCGACTACTCGGGGCTCCAGATCGCGCGTGGCGATGCGCTGGGCAACTCGCAACGCGCCAACCAGAACGACATGCAGCGGCGGCTGAACAAGATCGGCAAGCCGCTCGACAAGAGGGATTGGGACTATCCGCCGATGACGGTGAACGCGAACTACGACCCGACCCAGAACAACATCACGTTCCCCGCCGGAATTTTGCAGCCGCCGTTCTATGACAACCACGCCGACGACGCGATGAACTTCGGCGGGATCGGCGCCGTGATCGGCCACGAGCTCACGCACGGCTTCGACGACGAGGGCAGCCAGTTCGACGCCGAGGGCAATCTCCGCGACTGGTGGACGGCGGACGACAAGAAGCAATTCGAGGAGCGGACCGGCTGCATTCGCGACCAGTACGCGAACTTCGTCGCCGTCGACGACCTGAAGCTTAACGGCAAGCTCACGCTGGGCGAGAACACGGCCGACAATGGCGGACTGCGCATCGCCTACATGGCCTTGCTCAGCACCTTTGGCGGCAAGGAACCGGCGCCGATCGACGGTCTCTCCGCCGAGCAGCGCTTCTTCCTGGGATGGGCGAACGTGTGGTGTGAGAGCCGCACCGACGCTTTGACGCGCATGAGTGTTGCCATGAATCCGCACTCGCCGTCAAAGTACCGGGTGAACGGAACGATTTCCAATATGCCGGAATTCCGCGAAGCGTATCACTGCCCCGCGACCGCGCCAATGGTGAATCAGAACGCGTGTCGGGTTTGGTAGAGCGAGCGGTCGTTGGTCGATAGTCGTTGGTCGTTGGCAAGTGCAGATCCCTCGCTTCGCTCGGGATGACAATCGTAAAAAGAATTGCGAAGGACTGGGGTTGCTAACGACTAACGACTAACGACTGTCTTGCCGACGACTAACGACTAACGACTGCCGACTGTTCGTGGGCGTGATAACTCGAGCGCACGAGCGGGCCCGATTCCACGTGTTTGAAGCCAAATTTCATGGCTTCTTCTTTGAGCGAGACGAACTCGGCGGGCGAGTAATAGCGCGTCATCGGAAGGTGATTTTTTGACGGGCGCAAATACTGGCCAATCGTCAGAATATCCACGCCGCGCTCGCCCAGATCGCGGAAAACCTCGATCAGCTCGGCGGTCTCCTCGCCGATGCCCACCATCACGCCGCTCTTTGTGACCGTTGCTGGGTCCCATTTCCTGGCGTTCACGAGTAAGTCGAGAGTGCGCTGGTAACGCGCGCCCGAACGTACGGCGCGGTAGAGCCGCGGGACGGTTTCGGTGTTGTGGTTGAGCACGTTGGGCTTGGCCTCGAGCACGATGCGCAACGGTTCTTCGAGACCTTGAAAGTCGGGGATCAGCACCTCGACGCGGCATTCGGGCACAAGCTCGCGAATCTGGCGGATGGTCTCGGCAAAAATCTTCGCGCCGCCCACGTTGTCGTCGTCGCGATTTACGCTGGTGACGACGGCATGACGCAGGCCCAGCGTGGCGACGGCTTGGGCGACGCGGCGGGGCTCGTCCCAATCGATTGGCTCGGGACGGCCTTTGGGAACGGCGCAAAAGCCGCAGCGGCGAGTGCAGATATCGCCCAGCAGCATGAAGGTTGCTGTGCGATGATGCCAGCATTCTCCGATGTTCGGGCACTGCGCCGACTCGCAAACCGTGTGCAGGCCCATGCCGCGCGCCAGCTTTTTCAAGTTGTGAAAATTGTCGCCAACGGGAGCTTGCGCCTTGAGCCACGCGGGTTTCGGGGTGCGGACGGCGGGTCCGAGGTCGATCTGGATAAGCTGGGAAGAGGCGGACATGACAAGTATTGTTTCTAAACGAGTTAAATTAAAGTATTCAAAAATAAAGAGTTAGCTGTAATCCATCTATTAGAATCATCGAGTTAGCGATGTAGTCTCCGCAAAGTATTCAAAAATAATGAGTTATAGGTAAAGTATTGCGGAATAAGGAGTTGTGGGATATTCTCCAAGAAGCGCGGAAAGGCTTTTCCTTTAGAATCAAAGAGTTGCGGCTTGGCAGATCGCACAAAGTCTAGATTTCAAAGAACTTAGGGCCAAATGCGGCCACGGCCACGCTGGGCTGAAGCGCTGTTCTTATTATACGTTCCGGTGTCAAGTGGGGATTGGCGGTGCTTCGCGGCGGTCGAATCGGCACCATCTAGGGTTAGAGCGGGTTGGGAACGGTCGTCCGCCTTGCAGTTTGTTTGTGATGAAAAAGGCCATCCAGTGACTACGTTGGTGCCAACCTGTCAGTATTGGGATTCCCCGAGCATGATTTGTAGTTAAGCTCAGTAGTTGGCGTGTCTCGGAATGGAAAGAATTTAATTTCCTCAGGAACCATATTGACACAGTCGAAAGAAACCGTGCTTGCGTTGGCAAAGAAGGTCGCGAGCGAACTTAACGTGGCTGTGAATGGCGACTTAGACCCCAGCCTACGCTTGATTCTCGAAGCGTGCTGCGATAACCCCAGGCTGTTTTCTGGCAAGAGCGTTCTGGAAAGGGACGATAAAAAGGTCACGGCCTATCTCAAAAAAAATATCGCCGGGTATCACCGTGACATAGCGAAGTTTTCGCTTCCAAAAAACAAGGATGCCAATATCGACAGGGCGATGTTCATGGTATTGAGGGCGCTCTCACCGAAACTAGAACGGGTATCAGACGTCGAGTTGACTCGCGTTCTTGAAGATCACAAGACATGCATGGTTGCAGAGAATGTCCTAGCACGCTGCTGAAAAACTACTCCCAATCCACAGCCGTGTATGTTACGAAGAAGCATGCGAGGAGCAGACGATCAGCAGAACCATATATTCAGTTACTTGTCGCCGGAGGAACGGGTGCG